>CAIJNQ010000088.1 GCA_903822015.1 uncultured Verrucomicrobia subdivision 3 bacterium
CGCCTCGTCATGCGGCTTGCGCAGGTGGTAAACGATAAACGCAACGCCAACGAATTTGTCCCCGCCTATGCGCATTTAAAGCATTACGACCCGCTAACCATTCACGAGATGAAATGGGAGGCCGGAATCGAGTGCGATTGCAAGAGCTGCCGTCGCCGGCGCGCCCAGGGACGCGGCCCAATCATCCCGCCGCTGCCAATCGAGGAAAACTGGACTGACTTTGACCCCGAACTTGAAACCGTCACCGACGAATTCGGTGGCAGCGCCGGCGATGCCGGCGGCAATCCGTTTTGATTTATGAATGAAGACTTAAATGAGACGTCGACCTATTGGAGTGTTTTTCGTTTCAAATGTAATTCGGATCGCGGTGCCGTTCATCCGATCAGATTGAAGTGGGATCGGCCAAAGACGCGATATCAGATTTTGAAATATTGCAGAAATGCTCGCGCGCTTGGCCATAGCGATTTTAAGAAGTTCAAACACTTCACATGCCATCCCGTTAAACCATGAAATAAAAGTGGGCCGCCCGTGTTATCAGCACGAACGGCCCGCGACCACGACACAGGAATCTCACTCCTATGAAGCAGCCGCAAAACAGCGATGCGCCGGACCTGTCCGGGCACTCAAAGATATTATTTTACAACGAGGGTGGGACAATGGCTGTCCTAGTCGAAAATAAGCTTGGCGTCCGGTTCACGGTACCCAAGCCGTTCAAGACGGCGGAAATCGCCCTCGGCTGGTGCCGGAAGAACGCCATTTTGATGGTTTATTGCCCGGTGAATTTAGAAGCGAACTAAGTATGCATTTTTTTTGATGCATAATGCATAATTGATGAAGAAAAACTACCAGCGATTCAAGCAGCCGATGCCCGAAGAACTGACGGCCTTGATGCTCGATTTTCTGCGCCGTAAATTCTACACCGAACCCGGCGATGAGAAGCGTTTTTTGCAGGATCGCAGCCGGCTGCTGTCGTGGGTCGTTTTGTGGCCGGCGAGCTGGCTGAATGCGCGCGGCGTTTCCATCCACGGCGATGCCTACCGCGACATCTTTTTCAAGGTCATGTTCCAGGCCGACGCCCACCGGTCTGAGCGCATCAAATATCGTCCCGCTTGGTTGAAATATGTGCTCCAATCCCACTTCCGGATTCACGGTGAAGAATACCTGGCTGAAGGCAAGAACCTGCGGAACATCGCCGACCACCTTTTGCTCGTCGCCGGGAAGGCCGTAAAGCCCGGTCCAGACCCCGTCCGGGAGATGGCCGCCGCCCGTCAAATTCTCGCCACCATGAAGCCCCGGAAGCGCGCCATTAAGCCATTAAAAAACGCCCCTCAAGCCGGCCTTAACTTGGAGTTAAAACTGTCATGAAGGCACTAGAAACCATTTCAATACCCCCCATTTTGGCCTCCAAACTTCTCAAACCAGCCGTTCTGGCTGGAATACTCACAAAACCCTTTGTTTTCGGGCTCTTCGGCCTATTTCGGCCTAATTCGGACTTCTCAAATCGCGCGGCTAGATTCAAATCTCCTGAAAAAAATGGAGCCAGTTGTCGGATTTGAACCGACGACCGACGGTTTACAAAACCGTTGCTCTACCACTGAGCTAAACTGGCAAACTAAAATGGCCGGCGAAGATTTCATCCCCGTGATTATTAATCCTGCCGTATTCCAGCGGGCCATATTTTGCACGGCAACGCCTGGTTGGCAATCTGATTCGAATCAACCTTCCTTCTCGTCGCCGCCCTTATTTTGGTCGTAAGTGATTGGACTTTTTTTGCTGGCCCGCTAGCGGATTTCATCGGAACGAAAAATCAAGTTTTTCAGCCGGGTGCATTTCGCCGCCAGCGTCTGGTAATCGCATATCCGTCACGGACTCATGAAGATTGGGGGCGCGATATCCTTGAACCCCCAATAAAGGGGGGATTACCCTTTCCAGAATTTCAAGTAATGTTCGTTTGAAATAACATGGAAGTGATTATCCAGCCAAATGCGGAACTGGCCGCCCGCTCGGTGGCCGACTTGATCGCGCAATCTTTGTTGGTCAAGCCCGACTCGGTCCTCGGTTTCGCCACCGGCTGCACCATGGAGCCGGTATATGACCATCTGGTCCGCAAGCATCAGGATGAAGGACTGGATTTCTCGCGCTGCCGGACGTTTAACCTGGATGAATATGTCGGGTTGGAGGTCAAGGACCCGTGTTCGTATCATTATTTCATGTGTCGGCGGTTTTTTGACTGTGTTAACATCGATAAACGCAACACCCATCTGCCGGACGGCATGGCGGATAACCTCGAAGCGGAATGCGCGCACTATGAGCAGCTCATCGTGGCGAACGGAGGGATTGATCTGCAACTGCTGGGCATCGGCCAGAACGGTCATTTGGGCTTTAACGAGCCGCTGTCGGCGTTCCGGTCGCGCACGCGGGTGCAGACGCTTTCGCGGGTGACCCGGGCGCAAAATGCTCCATTGTTTCCCAAGCCCAAACAGGTGCCGCGCCGCGCCATTACGATGGGTGTCGGGACGATCTTGGAAGCGCGCCGTTGTCTCCTCCTGGCAACCGGCGTGGAGAAAGCGGATGTCATCGCCAAGGCCATCGAGGGGCCGCTGACGGCAATGGTCACGGCCACAGCGCTCCAATTGCATCCGGCATGCACCATTATCCTTGATGCGGAGGCGGCCGGCAGCCTTCAGGAAGGCGACCATTACCAGTGGATAACGCCGGAGCAAAACGGGTTGCCCATCGCTTCCAAATATGTATCCAGCCAGCCGGGTGGGGCTACGCCACTGCTGGCCGTAAAACCTTGAAGCGTGCCGGCCCGGCCCGGCCCGGTGTTCAAGGCTAAGGCATTGAAGATCTTCCAGAACGATTCTAAACGGAATTACATTCAACGCCGGCAACAATGCCGGTGTTGATATCGGGCAGGACAATCATTTTGCCTTGCCGAATCTCATCACCGGCGAAGACAGCGGTTTTTAAGCCCGCGTGGCGGAACGGTTGAAGCTTTTCCACAGCCTCGGCGGCAACAGGCCGAACGCGATGAAAGCCAGCTGGCTCACGACGAACAGCATCAGCCATTTAAACGCCGCCTCCGTGAAGCCGTAACTATGCAGGCCGATGCCCAGCATGTTCACCCCGAACCAGGACCAGGCTGTGACGATATTGCCGAAGATGGCGCAATTCACGAGGCCGCGTTCGCGGATGATCCCGCCCCAGCGCAGGTGCAGGATAAGCGCGTTCCAGAGCACGATGATGAGCGCGCCGTTTTCTTTTGGATCCCAGCCCCAGAACCGTCCCCACGACTGGTCGGCCCAGATGCCGCCCAGCACGGTGCCCACAAAACTGAACAACGTGGCGAAACATACAATGCCATAGATCATCCGCGCGAGCGCCTTGCCGGTGGCGGCGTCCAGCGTTTTGGTGAACACCCCGCGCAAAATGTAAATCAACCCGAGAAATCCCGCGACGTACGTGCTCGCATACCCGACCGTGACGGCGACGACGTGCGTGGCCAGCCAGAAATTCGTGTCCAGAACGGCCCGCATCATTTCCATCGTGTCGCCTTCCAGCGCGAGGTGATGCGCGATGATGAGCGTGATGAACCCGATGCCGGACGCGACGACCGCGCCGATGCCGTTCCGGTAAAATTTTTCAAGAATCAAACCCAGCAGCACCGCGCCCCACCCGATGAATATGGCGGAGGAATATAGATTCGTCACCGGCGGCCGGCCTTCCAGCACCATCCGGTAAACCAAGCCGGTCGTGTGGATCACAAACGCCAGGCCGATGAGCCAGAAGGAGCAGCGGCGCAGGGTTTCCGATAAATTGAACCATGAAAAAACCGCGAGCAAGCCGGCCAGCACGTAAATGACCATCGCATTATAGAAGGGCTCCATTTGATTGAAGAACACTTCCGCCTGCGCTTTGGCCAGTGCCTTCGCCTGGCTGGGCACGAGTGTGGCGCGGTAATCTTTCAGGGCCGCGTTAAATTCGTCCGGCTGGTTCGCCGCGATGGCGCCGGCCATTCTGGCATAGTCGCGGATGGCGTCATCCACCGGCGTGCCGCGCGGCACTTCGAGCAGGGCGTCGCCCATGCGCCGCCATTCCCGCGGGCCGTTCGGCGGCAATATCAGCGGCGGTTGCAGGTTCGCCATGAACTGAAAGCGCTCGATGTAGGCCACGAAGATATTAAAATTGTTCTGGTCATATTTCTGACCCGCCTGCTGCGCCTTGACGGCGGCGACGCCGTCCGGGATCAATTTTTCATAGGCGGCCAGTTCCGCCGGCCAATCCTGTGCGTCGGCGGGTTGCACGGCGTTCTTCAACTGTGCGTAGCGAGTCAGTCGCTGTTCCATCTTGGCAATGGCATTTTCGTAGGCCGTTCGGTTCGCGGCCTCAACTCCCTGGATGCGTTTGTTTTCCTTGTCAAACGTCTCGAGCGCAGGCTGGATCTGGTTCCACGAAAAATGTTTGCCGTCAGCATGCTTGGCCGCGTCCTTGTCCGGCAGTTTCAGCAGGGATATCAAATCGGGATTGTCGATCCGGAAAACCGGCCACTCATCAGCCACCGCGGGATTCATCATCACATTCGCCAGCCATTCGGCGGCGGGAATGATTTTGGGATGCTCGTTCCACGCTTTCCACGGCTCGGTGTTCAGGGTTTGTTTTTCCCGGATTTCCAGCAGTGAATTGCGCGCCAGCGAATCGAGCGGCACGATGCGGCCGTTGGCGGTCAGTGGCAGTCGGCCGAATTCCGCATAGGCGAAATCCTTGTCCTTCGGCGTCTGCAAATTTCCGAAAAACCATAGTGCCATCACGAGCATTAAAGCCGGTGGCAGCCATTTTTGTGCACTTTTTTTCATTTCGTTTTACGTTTGGAAACAAACCCGGTGAGGTGATACATGAACTGGATGATCAGACCCAGGCCCACCATCCCGCAGCCGATGTAGGGCGTCAACCAGCTCGGGTTGCGCACCACCTGCAGCACCGAGGTGGGCACCCGGCCGGCCATTTGCGCGGACTGGCCGGCGTCCATCTGGTATTGGTAATAAGTGTAGCCGCCGTACCGCAGCGGATGGTTCATGGAAATCTCCACCTCGCGCTTCTCGCCGCTCTGCGGATTATTGAGCAGCACGCGGCTCCGGAAATCCTTCGGGATGTCCGTGCCCGGATAAACCGTGTGCGAGGCTTTCAGGAGGGTCAGCGAAAAGGGATACCGCACGCGGGCCGGCCGGAGCATGAAGGTGAATTTTTTGCCGTCAGCCTCGATCGTCTGCGGGGCGACCAGCTGCGTGGCGATTTTTTGGGCCATCGCCATGCCCATCGGCGCGTAACTGTTGCGCACCGATTCGACCAGCGAGGCGTCGCCCGCCCAGTCGCTGGCAACCCAGGTGCCGAGCGAGCCGGCCGCCGTGGTGAACTCCAGCACCGCCGTCGGCACGTTGCGTTGATCCATCGCCTTCACATCCTCGGCCGGTTTGAAATCAAAATTGACGGCGATGCCGTTGGTGGTCAGCGGTGGGCTGTTCTGCATCATCGGTGCCCGGAAATTGACATCGGAATTTTTCCAGGCCGCCTTCACCACGATGGTGAAGGGCAGGCTGTCAATTCTCAGCGCGTCGCCGGCCTTCAACAATTTATAGGAAATGGCCGTGCCCGTGTCGCCGGAAACGAAATTCAGCTCATACTGGGTGTCGCTGTCGGAATAATTCCGCGTCTCGCCCTCGGCAAAGTGCATCTGCATTTCGCGCGCCAACATGTCCGTCGCCAGCTGGCCGACGAGCAGGACGATGATGCCGGCGTGCGCCAGCTGGATGCCCAGCTTCTTCATGCCGAACTCGAAACGATAAACGTGCGTAGCGACCAGATTCACCAGCAAGAGGGTGCCGAGGAGATAGCCGCCGGGGAGAATCAGCGGGATTTTGTGGCCGAACACATGCGCGCCGATCACCAACCACTGCTTGAAATAATGGGCCTGCGCGCCATATAGCCCCTCGTCGGCCTGCGCCAGCGTGCCCACGAACACGAGCACGATCGCAAACGCCAGCAGGGTGGCGGTCAGCTTCAGCGAGGTGAAGAAATCAACAATGGGTTTAATGCGCATCGGGATATTTGGCGGATTGCACGAACTGTACCAGCGCCGCCTTCTGCTGCGCCACCACCGTCGCGTCGCCCATGAGTTTGTAGAACCAGGTTTGTCCGTTGAGCGGCAGAACGATGCCAACAAGCTGTGCCGGTTTGCCGGTGCGAGCGTCCGTGCCGGAAAGTTCAATCAACGTCGCCTTCCCGCCGGACGCATCCACCGTCGGCAGGTTTGCCAGATCCGTTTCTGTCACCGGCGCGAGTCCAAGCTGCCCCCGCCACCGGTTCACGTTCGGCAACAGCCCGCCGCCGTCCCCGGCGAGCGAACTGACATTGACCGCCGCCTGCGCGCTGTCAGCGCTGGAGATCGTATACCTCGCCACCAGAAATTGTGCGAGTTGCCCTTCCTGCCAGCCGGCCGGAACGGTCCAGGTCGGTTTGTCGCTCGCACCGGCCCCGGTGGATTGTGCGGCCGCAGCCATTCCACCAATGGGTGGATGTGACGGCGGCAACTGGCTCATGTCCATCGTCGCGGGTGCCGTCGCGGGTGCCCCAAACTGAACCGATTTCAAAAAGGCGATGAACGCGGATTTCTGCTGTTCGACGAGTCCGGCTTCACCTGTCATTTTGAAAAACCATGCCGTGTCCTCGCGGTGCAGGATCACCCCCAGAATTCGTTGCGCCTCGCCACTGCCGGGGGCCGTTCCGGCTAGGTCATAAAGGTCTGCCGGTGCCTCGCCGACCGTGACTTTTTCCGCAAGGTTTGCCACGTCCGATTCTGGTAGTGCAGCCAGCCCGACCTGACCGCGCCAGCGGTTGACGTTCGCCAGGTCATTGCCCGCCGTGCCGCCAAGCGGGATCACGCTGACGTCAGCCTGTTTGCTGTCCTGGGCAATGCCAAAACTCGCCACCCGCATCTGGGTGGGCGTTTTTTCCACCCAGCCGGCGGGCAGCGTGTATTTCAGCGAAGGCTGGCCGCTGTTATCCGGCACGGGCAACCCGTCCGGCATGTTTGCGGGCATCGCGGCGGGCGCGACGGCCGGCGGCGGTGTCGGGGTGGCGGCGTCGCTGGCGTCCACATGGTACACTTTCACGCTGTCGCGCCCGCAACCGGCCAGCGCAATACATAGTATGGTTCCAACGGTGGCCGGCCAGTGATTCCTGCGAATGAATGACTTCATTTTTGTGGATTAAAAATATCAGAAAAGCCGGCCCCGGCAAAACTTACTTTGTCTTTAATAAGCCAAATATTGCCACGCCTCCTCTGGATAATGACCGTGTTTCGGAAGTTTCTGTTAATTGTATGGCATTGTTTAAAGGTTTTGTTCACGAACCGCCAATCCTAGGCTTCAGCCCCACCGCGCAAAAAATGGCAAGAGTTGGGCAACCGATGTTTAGCTCACACCATCCTGTTGGCCGTAACTTGTCCCGCAGTCCGGCACAGAAAGCCGGCAAACAAATTAACCGGAAATATCAACTATGAAAAAAATAATTCTGCTGGCAATGATGTTCGGTCTGGTGGCCACTCTTACGACCAAGGGCGCCGAGGCTAAGGAAAACTGGACCACCCTGTGCGCTAAATGTCATGGGGCGGATGGCAAGAGTGACACCAAAATTGGTGCCAAACTTGGTGCGAAAGATTTCACTGATGCCAAAGTGCAGGATAGTTTCAAGGATGAGGAGGCCATAAAGACGATCAAAGAGGGCAAGAAGGACAAGGACGACAAGACATTGATGAAAGCATTCGACCAGTTGTCGGACGACGAAGTCAAGGCGCTGGTTGCCTACGTGCGTAGTTTTAAGAAATAAGAATTAGCAGGTGTGCACACGAGGGTTGCCGGATCGGCAAACGCTCAGGCAACCCTCGTTTCTTTGATGAGCTTACTAAACCCGACATTATGAAATTACCTCCTCAAATCTTACGCCTGGTTCTGGTGGCCATGGCCATCGTCGGGTCCTACCTGATTGCGCGCGCTGTTCTGACGCCGCCGACCTTTGGCGAATACGGTTGGTATCGTGGAGCGGCGCTGAATCTGATCGCCTCGCGGGAACCCGTGTTTGCGGGTAAGCAGGCTTGTGACGAATGTCACTCCGATATCCTGCATAATCTCGCAAAGGATGCGCATAAGACACTTTCCTGCGAGGGTTGTCACGGCGTGAGCCGGGAGCACAGCAATAATCCTGATATCCTGCCGGTCAAGGCCACCGGCAGTCATTGCATCCGGTGCCACGAAGCCAACCTGGCCCGTCCGGTCTGGCTCAAGCAAATTATCGTCAAAGATCATTACGGGCCCAAATGCACGGAATGCCATCTGCCGCATCAACCCACCAAATCTCCATGAAAAATCAAATTAGTCGGCGCGGTTCACTATTGAGAATGGGCGGTGCCATCGCCGGTCTGTTCATGATATCCGCCGCCCGGGCGGCCAAGGCGGCGGTTCAAACCGTATTGGTTTCCACCAGTGCGCCCAAGGGTTACGATCCGACCCAGCATAAGTGGTTGATGTGCGTTGATGACAACAAGTGCATCGGCTGCGGGTTGTGCGCGGAAGCGTGCAAAAAGGAAAACGGCGTACCGGAAGGACCTTATTTTCGCACCTGGATTGAGCGTTACATCATCCCCAAGCCCAAACCGGGTTCGGGTCAAACTCGAGGCGAAGCGATTGTAGATTCACCCAATGGCGGGATTCCCAACGGCGGAGTTTCCGCTTTCCCGGAGCCGACGTTGCCGAAAGACCAGATCGAGCACGCGTTCTTCGTGCCGAAACTTTGCAATTTATGCGAGAATCCGCCGTGTGTGCAGGTCTGCCCGGTCGGCGCGACTTTCCGTGCGCCGGATGGCGCCGTGCTGGTTGACCCGAAATACTGCATCGGCTGTGCTTTCTGTGTGCAGGCCTGTCCTTATGGTGCCCGGTTCTTGAATCCGGTTACGAAAACCGCTGAGAAATGCACGCTGTGCTATCATCGCATCACGCGCAACCTGAAGCCAGCCTGTGTCGAGATTTGTCCCGCGGAGGCGCGCATTTTCGGCGACTTGAACAATCTCCATACCGATGATCCGATCCAGAAATTTTACGAAAAAAACCGGGTGCAAGTGCTGAAGCCGCATTTGGGCACCGAGCCGCGGGTTCTCTACGCCGGTTTGGACAAGGAGGTCAGATAATTTATGAACGAGGTAACCAATATTGTCGTAGAAGCACTGCCGCAGGTTCAGGGATATGTGTATCCCAATGAAGCCGGCCTTCACCCGGTCTGGAGCACGTTGATTGTCATTTATCCCTACATCACCGGACTGGTGGCGGGTGCGTTCATCATGGCCTCACTGGTGCGGGTGTTCAATGTCAAGGCGCTGGCACCGGTGTATCGGCTCTCGATGTTGACGGCGCTGGCGTTTTTGTTGTGCGCCACCTTGCCCTTGCTGTGTCACCTCGGGCATCCCGAGCGTTGCTATGAAATCATGATGACGCCGCACATGACTTCGCCGATGGCGATTTTCGGCTTCGTCTATGCCTGGTATTTGATGGCGGTCCTGCTGTTGGAACTATGGTTTGATTTCCGTCAGGACTTCGTGAAATGGTCAAAAACCACGCCGGGTTTTCAGGGGCTCATTTACCGGGTGCTGACCTTGGGCGTGACCGATTTGTCGGAAAAAAGTGTCCGGCTGGACATGAAGATGGAGTGGATCCTTTCGATTGTCGGCATCCCGTCCGCCTTTCTGCTACACGGCTATGTCGGTTTCATTTTCGGTTCCATCAAGGCCAATCCTTGGTGGGGCAACGTGCTCATGCCGATTATGTTCATTCTCTCGGCGATCGTGTCCGGCATCGCGCTGTGCGTCTTCAACTACATCGTGCTGACTTGGATTCGCCGCAAGACCGTGGACATGCGTTGTCTGGATACCATGGCGATGTTTCTCTTCTACGCCCTGTTGGTGGATGCCGTCGTGGAAACTCTGGATGTGTTGCATCGCGGCTTTGCGGCGGAGGAAGGTTTCGCGGTTTTGCAGACCATGATCCGCGAAAAACTTTTTTACACGCTGAACATCGGCCAGGTTCTGGTCGGCACGTTGTTGCCGTTGCTGATGCTGGGCTTGCTCCAGTTGCTGCGCCGGCGTGTGCCGGAGGCGGCCCGGCGGACCATGATTTTCTGCAGCGGGGCGATGATTATGTTTGGTGTGCTCATGATGCGCTGGAACGTGGTCATGGGCGGACAATTCTTTTCCAAGAGTTTCCGCGGCGTGATGAGTTACAAAATGGAATTTGCCGGACAGGAAGGCTGGCTGATCAGTGTCGCCATCTTGTGTCTGCCGCCCATCATTTTGACGGTGCTGGTGAAATTGTTTTTGTCCGAATCCGAGCATTTAAAACCGTCCGAACATTTGCCGGAGACTGGTGCCAACTCTTAATTTTGTCGCCGGGGTTGGCGAATCGACCGCATCATGCAATCCCCGCGCGTGGTGGTTGCCTATCACGCCGGATGCCACCTGCGGCGCCGAAGTCGGTTTGGGGTTTGGGGATGGCCGCCGTGTCAAAAAATGGCGAAATTTTTGCAAGCGATGGTTGGTTGATTTTTTCGGATTGTCTGAAATTATCTTGAGTCCCGATCGCATCACTGTTGGGAAATAGAATAAAAACAAACTAAATATATATTATGAAAAAAATACTACTGCTCGCAACGTTGTTCGGTCTCGCGACCACTCTGGTGACCAAGGGTGCCGAGGCCAAAGAAAATTGGGATACCCTGTGCGTCAAGTGTCACGGCGTGGAAGGCAAGGGCGACACCAAGATGGGCGCGAAACTGGGCTGCAAGGATTTCACCGACGCCAAGGTTCAGGCCGACCTCAAAGATGACGCCACGTTTAAAGCGCTCAAGGAAGGACTGAAATCCGACGATGGCAAGACGTTGATGAAGCCGTTTGATCAGTTGACGGATGATGAGATCAAGGCGCTAGTGGCCTACGTGCGCGGTTTGAAAAAATAGTGTGTTGTGATTTCGGCTGGCGGCCGGATCAGGAATCCGTCCGCCCGCCATTTTTAATTATTTATTAACTAATCTTGCATTTTATGACCCCCGAGCCGCCCCCCAGAAAAAACACACGGCTATCGCTTTTCCGTAACTGGATTAGTCTCGCCGGGATGGTGGTGGGCATCGGCGCGCTGTTCTCCTTCTTGCTATTGCTCGTCCTTGATGCTATCGCAAAAGTTTCCAATCCCTATGTCAGCATCCTGACCTACATCGTGGTGCCGGCGTTTTTGGCGTTGAGCATCGTGTTGGGATTTATTGGCGCATGGCGGGAAAGCCGCCGTCGGGCGCATGGCAGTGAGAAAACTTCGTTGCAGATTGATTTGAACCGGCCGCGCGACCGGCGTGGGGTGGTGGCATTTATTGCGGGTAGTGTGGTATTCCTGCTGGTCTCTGCCATCGGTTCCTACCATGCGTTTAATTTCACGGAGTCCGTCACGTTTTGCGGCGAGACTTGCCACAAAGTGATGAAACCTGAAAACGTCACGCACGACCATGGCCCGCACGCACGTGTGGCTTGCGTGGAGTGCCACGTCGGCAAGGGCGTTTCGTGGTTCGTAAAGTCGAAAATTTCTGGTTCGTATCAGCTTTATGCCGTCGCCTTCAACAAATACCCGCGGCCCATCCCTACTCCCATCACGAGTTTGCGCCCGGCACGCGACACTTGCGAGGAATGTCACTGGCCGCAAAAATTTTCCGGTAATCTGGACCGTACCTTCACCTATTTTCAGAGTGACGCGTCCAATTCTCCGTATTCCATCCGGCTCTCGATTAAAATCGGCGGGGCCGATCCTTCTCGAGGCCCCGTCGGCGGCATTCATTGGCACATGGTGGTTGGTAACCAGGTGGAATATATCGCCACGGATGCAGCCCGGCAAAAGATACCTTGGGTGCGGATCACCGACCCGCAGGGCGTTGTCACGGTCTATCGTGAGCCGAAATTCACCAACGACATTTCTCGGTATGAAATACGCAAAATGGACTGTATGGATTGCCACAACCGTCCGTCGCACCGCTATGTGTCACCGGATCGGGCCGTCAATCTGGCCATGGAATTAAACCAGATTGACCGAACCATTCCCTGGATCAAAACCAATGCCGTCTTTGCGCTAACCTGCAAATACGATACCGACGATCAGGCGCGCGATGGCATCGCTACCGCGCTAGCGGAACGTTATCCCAATGATCCGCGCATCCGCGATGTTATCCCAGTGGTGCAGCAGATTTACCGCGACAATTTCTTCCCGGAGATGAAAGCCAATTGGAGCGTTTATCCGGACAATCTCGGGCATATGATCTGGCCCGGCTGTTTCCGTTGTCACGACGGTCGGCACAAGACCGAGGACAAAAAATTGACCATCAAGGCCAACGACTGTAACTCCTGCCACACTATCCTTGCCCAGGGTGTTGGCGGGGAAATGGAAAAACTCATGCCCGCCGGGCAAAAATTCAACCATCCTGGCGGCGATCTGGACGATAATCCCACTTGCAATGACTGCCACAATGGTGGGCGCTAGCCGGTGGGTCAGACGGTGCCACCATGTCAAAAACTGGACCGAGTAGTCGTTCCATGTTTGTAATTGGTCGAAAGCGGGAAAGCATCTTCGCTTGTTCAAGCGAATTGCTTCCGCAACTTTTCCGCGATTTGGATAAATACCCTGCTTGCCGAATGATTCGGTGCCGCAGCCACAATCGGTGTTCCCCGGTCGCCGCCTTCGCGGATTTCGGTGAATAATGGAATTTCGCCCAGGAAAGTAATTTTTTGCCGTTTGGCTTCCAACCGGCCGCCGCCGTGGCCGAAAATTTCCATCCGGTCGCCGCTGGGGGTGGTAAGATAACTCATGTTCTCCACCAGGCCGAGGATGGGTACATTCACTTTGCGGAACATTTCGATGCCTTTGCGGACAACACCGAGTGATGCTTCCTGCGGCGTACTGATGATGACGCCACCATCGAGCGCCACTGTTTGGCAGAGTGAGAGTTGTGCATCACCGGTGCCGGGCGGCAAATCCACGAGCAGAAAATCCAGGTCGCCCCAATCGAAGCCCGTCAGGAATTGCTGAATCGTCTTGGCAATCATCGGTCCGCGCCAGATGACCGGTTGGTCGTTTTCCATCAGCAAACCTATGCTCATCACTTTCA
>CAIJNQ010000089.1 GCA_903822015.1 uncultured Verrucomicrobia subdivision 3 bacterium
CGCTGGATTTCAACGCGCTGGCCAAGCCGGACAAGAGCATTGATTTCGGCAAGCTGGCCTGGGCGATTGCCAGATCGCCTGGAAAAATCGGCGCGCTGATGAGATTGCAGAAGAAGACCCGGTTCGCCGCACAACAACTCGCCCGCGTCCTGGAGCAGGTGGCGGCTCAGCCGTAACCCGCCGCCGCGGAGCCGGTGGCGTGGCGCAGCCACGATTGAAATATCAGCGCGAACTTTTGCGACTTGCCCAGCTTCAACGCCTGCGGGCCGAAATCGTCGAACTTTCCCCGCTCCAGTTTTTGCAGCAGCCGCCAGTAGACGCTGCCCATCAGTTCCGCGGCGACCATCGCCCGGCGGTCTTCCGCCGGCAGGGTTTTCTGCGCCAGCAAATAAAAATGTTTCGCGCGGCCGGCGACACTGCCGGCGAGGGCGAGGTAACGGTCCGAATATTTTGATTCCAAGATTTCAGCCTCGCTGACGCCGAACTTTTTCAATTCGGCAAGCGGCAGATAAATCCGTCCGCGCGCCGCGTCGTTCTTCACGTCGCGCAAAATGTTGGTGAGCTGCAGCGCCTTGCCCAGATAAACCGCGTAGTCGTGGCAGGCGGGATTCCGGTAGCCGAAAACCTCGATGCTCAACAAGCCCACCACGGAGGCGACGCGGTAGCAATAGAGTTCCAATTGCTCATAATTTTCGTAACGCAACGTGGCGAGATCCATTTCGCAACCTTTGATCAATTCATCAAAGAGCGCGAACGGCAGGTGGAACCGGCGGATGACGGGCGAGAATTCCTGATTGACGACGAGCACCGGCGGCTGGTTTCCGCAGGCGCGGCGGATATCGTCACGCCAGGCGGCGAGCTGTTCACGACGTTTTTCCGTCGGCACCGAATCCTCGTCGGCCACGTCATCCACGGCGCGGCAAAAGGCGTACAGCGCAGACATGGCATCGCGTTTTTCGCGGGGCAGCAGGATGAAAGCCAGCGCGAGGTTCGACGCGCTTTTCCGGGTAATGGCGCGACTGTGCTGCATGACTACAGACCGGTGGGCGGCGAATCCGGGTCGCCGCGCTTGGGGGGCAGTCCGCCGCACTCAGCGAGCGTGGGGTTAAGCTGGCGTCGTTCGTGATGATGCGGACGACGCTTGCGCTTGCGCTTCTTCCGGAACGTCACGAACCAAATCAATGAGCCGAGCCCGGTCAACAAAATCGTGAGGGCAATGGCCAGAAAATAAACCCATTGGGGCAACGGCGCCACGGCGGCCAACATGAAATCAATAGAATTCATCACGATCAGGTGTCCGAATTTTTCCCGGCGCCAGCCGACTCGACCGACTCGTCGCCCAGGTTCATTTGCAAACGCTGCATCCGATACCGGAGCGAATGCCGGGAGAGCCTAAGGGAATCGGCGGCGCGTGTCAGGCTGAAAGCGTTCTGGGCGAGCACGGCGGTGATGATTTCCCGTTCGATGCGCGCCAGGGCGGTGTCGAGCGTTTCATCCGGGGCGACTTGCGCCGAAGACATTTTCTGGAGCCTGGTTTCCACGTGAAAATCCGGGAGGCTGGCGGGCTGGATTTCCGCCGTTGCCTCCAGAATCAGCGCGCGCTCGACGGCGTTGCGCAGTTCCCGGACGTTTCCCGGCCAATGATGCGCCAGCAGTTTCTGCCGCGCCGCCGGGGCGAGGCCGCCGATGTTTTTGTTCATGGAGGCACGGAACAATTTTAGAAAATACCCGGCGAGCAGCACCACATCCTCTCCGCGCTCGCGGAGCGGCGGGAGGTGGAACTGCACCACATTCAGGCGGTGGAACAAATCCTCGCGGAACTGGCCGGCCTCGATGGCCTGCACGATGTCACGATTGGTCGCGGCCAGGAGACGGACATTGACGCGGAGTTCCTGGGTGCCGCCGACCCGCGTGAAGGACCCGTCCTCAAGAAAGCGCAGCAACTTGGCCTGGAGCGGCTTGCTCATGTCGGCGATCTCATCAAGAAAGATTGTGCCCTGGTCAGCCTCCTCGACGCGCCCGGATTTCTGCTTGATGGCGCCGGTGAAAGCCCCCTTTTCGTGGCCGAATAATTCACTTTCGAGCAGCTGCTCGGGAATCGCGGCACAGTTGATGCGGACGTAATGGGCGGCGCGCCTCCGGCTCAGACTATGCAGCGCGCCGGCAACCAATTCCTTGCCGGTGCCGCTTTCGCCGAGAATCAAAACCCGCGCTTCCGTCGGCGCGACCGTCTGGATGAGCTGCCGGACCTGGCGGATGGGCGGCGATTCGCCGACAATTTCATCCAAGCTGAAAACGTGCTCCGCCCGCGAACGGAGCGCGGCGTTTTCGCGCAGCAACCGGTGGCGTTCGGCGCAGCGCGCCACGGCATGGAGCAATTCCTCCGGGGCAAACGGCTTAGCGAGATAATCGATCGCACCGGCCCTGATGGCCGCGACCGCCAGCTTGGGCGTGGCGTAAGCGGTGAGCATGAGCGCCGGCAGATCCGGCCAGCGGCCGCGGATTTTGCCGAGGAATTCGTAGCCGCTCATCCCGCCGAGGCGCGCATCGGTGATGACCATGAAAAACTCCTCGCGGGCAAGCAGCGCCAGCGCTTCCTCGGCGGATTCGACGGCGCGCGCCGAGTAGCCTTCGTCCTGCAACACGGTCTGAAGCGACAGGCGCATGTTTTTCTCGTCATCCACGACGAGGACGGATGGCAGCGGCTCGCTCATTTGGAGATTTTCATCAAGGCCTTCGCCGGAAAGACTACGGTAAATTTGGCGCCATTTCCAAGCACGGATTCGACGCCCACGGTGCCGCCATAAAGCTCGGTGTTGTGCTTGACGATGGAGAGACCCAGACCGCTGCCCTTTGGTTTGGTGGTATAATAGGCCTCAAAAACGCGCTCAATCTTTTCGGGCGGAATTCCCGGCCCATCGTCGCGCACGGAAAATTCCACGGAATAATCCCGGCGGCAACCGGCCGCGACAAAAACATTACCCGAACCGCCGAGCGCCTCCCGCGCGTTTTGCAGCAGGTTAACCAGCACCTCCGACAAGTGACCGCGCTGCATCAGGAGCGGTGGAAACCCGGAGCCGAATTCACGGTGGATGCAGATTTTATCAATCACGGCGGCGGGAAAGACCTGCGCCAGGGCATGCTCCAACTCCTCGAGAAAGTTCAATTTTTCGACCCGACCTTCGCTCAATTGCGCATAGCCCATGATCTGCGTGATGACCTTATCAGCCCGCGCAACCTCCTCCGAGATGATTTCAATCTGCTGCGCGGCGGGCGTTTTGCCTTCGCGCACGGCGCGCTGCAGCGAAAACGCGGCGTTGTTGATGATGGCCAGCGGGTTTTTGATCTGATGCGCAAACTCGGCGGCGAGCCGGCCGGCGGAACGCAGCTGCCCTTCGCGCGCGGCGAATTCGCCCGCCTCCTCGGCGGCGAGCCGCTGGCGTTCCAGCAGCAATTCCAGGCCGGAACAACAAATCGTCGTGAGCAGCAACACGACGAGCCGCAGGAAAAACGGCTGACCCAGATCCTCACGCGTCGTCAAATCCAACGCCCGCCGGGTGTTATCATCCAGATTTTGAAACACCAAAATATCCAGCCCCGCCACCAACGCATAGCACAGACTGATGACGACATTGGAGATCAACTGCGAAACCCCCGGCGGCACACTCACGGAATTGCGGATGATGAGCGCGACAAAAAACCAGAAGAAGACGCTGTCCAGCCCGCCGGTCAGGAGCGCCATGCCCGCGACAAAAATCGCGTCCACAAAATTGCCCGTCACGACGGTCCACTGCACCACCGCCAGTGGCAACCGTTCCGCCGCGAGCAACAGCAACGCCAGGAGGATGTTGGCGAGGATGTAAAACCAGAAGATGAACTGCACCGTTTCGACCATGACGTCGAGCGTGCTGTTGGCCATGCCCACCCAGGATGTGATGTCGAACGAATAAGAAATGATCGCGATGAACACTGCCTTGACCGGCAGCATGATATTGCGCTCCATCATCACTATGCGGCGGAGCAGGTGCGGCGGGTCGGGCGCCGGAATCTCAAACAGCGCCGGCAACCGTTTCAGCCACCGGACATGGCTTGGTTTCATAAATTCGCACCCGGCGAAATCAACGTAAAAGTTTCAAGGCGCGCCCGGCAATCTTGTCCACAGGCCAGAGCCGGCCAACGCCTTCGTAGCCGCACGACAACATACCCTCGTCCGGCCCGATGAATTCCACGCCGCGCGCCTTCAAGGTTTTTACGTTTGCCTGCGTGGCCGGATGCAACCACATCTTTCCGTTCATCGCCGGCGCAATCAAAATCCTCGCCCGCGGGTTCAGAGCCAAGGCGATGCAGCTTAAGGCATCATCCGCGAGGCCATGGGCGAGTTTGGCAATCACGTTCGCCGTCGCCGGGGCGATGACCAGCAAGTCCGCCACGTCCGCCAGTTCGAGATGCGTCGGCTTCCAGCCCTCGTCCTCGTCGTATAGATTCGTCACCACTGGATGGCGGGTGAGCGTTTTGAAGGGCAGCGGCGTGATGAATTGCTGCGCATCCGCCGTCATGACCACGCGCACGTCACATTTCGCCTTCGTCAGCAGGGATGCCAGTTCCGCCGCCTTATAGGCGGCAATCGAACCGGTGACGCCCAAAATAATTTTATTCGCTTTGCTCATAAAATTTGTTGAATTGTCAAACCGTTAAAAGGCTAAATCGTTTTACGACTTCGCGCCACCGCTGATTTAGCTATTTAGCCGTTCAACCATTCAACGAAATCAAAACTCCGGCGCCGCCGAGCGCGCCGAGCGCATCTTTTCGGACTCGATGACCGCCAGGGTCCGGCGCAAATCCTCCTGCTTGGTGCCGCTGATGAGCAGGTAATCAAAGTTCTTCCACTGCGAAATCTCCTGCCGGGCGACCGCCAGCCGCTTTTGGATCACCGGCTCCGCGTCCGCGCCGCGCTTCTGCAAACGCTCCGCCAGGACCGCCACGGACGGCGGCGTCAAAAAAATCGTAACCAGCGCGCGACGCAGCTCCGGCTCGGTTTCCGACTGCTCGCGGATAGTCGCCGCACCCTGCACATCCACGTTCAGCAACACGTCCTTGCCTTCGCGAAGCTTGCCGAGCAGCTCCGACTTCAAAATACCGTAACTGTTGCCGTAGACCGTCGCATGTTCGATGAAATTGCCCGCCTGCAGGCGTTTCAAAAATTCCTCCGCTGAGAAAAAATGGTAATCCACACCGTCTTTTTCGCCGGCGCGCGGTTCGCGGGTCGTGCAGGTGACGGCCCGCGTCATATGCGGCTGCGCAGCCAGCAGCAGGTGAACCAGCGTCGTTTTGCCCGCACCCGACGGCGCGGAAATGAGGATCAGCAGCGGCGGCGCCGGCTTGGGGCTTTGGGTTTTGGACTTTGGACTATTCATCATTCCACATTCATCGCCTGCTCACGGAACTTTTCCAGTTCCGCCTTCAGCGTCACGACCTCGCGCGAAATGATCGCGTCGTTGGCCTTGGAGCCAATGGTGTTGATTTCGCGGTTCATTTCCTGCGCCAGAAAATCCAGCGTGCGGCCGACCGGCTCCCTGGATTTCCGGCAATCCGCGAACTGCTGGAAGTGGCTTTGCAGCCGCGTCAATTCCTCCGAGATGTCCGAGCGGTCGGCGAACAGCACAATCTCCTTCAGCAGCCGCTCGTCATCCGGCGCGAGATTCTCGATGCCCGCCGCCTTGATGCGTGCGAGCAGATTCTGCCGGTAATTCTCCGCCGTGGTCGGCGCCTGCTTTTGAATTTTATCCACCGCCGCGTGCATGATGCCGATGCGCGACGTCAGATCCTTCGCCAAATGAGCCCCCTCGCGCTCGCGCATTTTCAGCAGCGCGGCCAGGGCCTGGTGCAATGCTTTTTCGACCGCCGGCCATAAATCTTCCGTTCCCGCCAGTTCCTCATCGGTCTGGAAAACGCCCGGCGCGCGCAACACCTGATCCAGCGTCACCTCGCCGGAAATTTTCAACTGCTTGCCCAGCCGCGCGAACTCGGCGGCATAGTCCCGGGCGAGCGCGGCGTTGATGTGTTTGCGAACGGAAAGCTTGCCCCCGGCGGAATGAAGCGAGACGCGAGCATTGACGCGACCGCGGGCGACGACGCGGTGGATGGCGTCGCGCACCTGCGCTTCCAGCATTTCCAGCTCGCGCGGCAAAGTGGCCGCCACTTCGGCCTGTTTGCGGTTCACGCTGCTCAATTCGACCGTGATCTTGAAGCCGTCTTGCGCACATTCGCCGCGACCGTAGCCCGTCATGGATTTCATGCCGCGCACTATGCAAAAACTTACCGCGACAGGCGAATCAATTTTCCGAGCTCACGGGCCGGCCAAACCAATGGCTACCGTTAAAAACAATCCAGCAAATACATACCCAAATGCGATTTCGATCCACTTTGAACTTTGAACCACCAACCGTGAACTTTAGACTTTTGGCATGGCGGCCACTGAAATAGAAGCAATTATACCGGACCATTTAAACGCGGCTCAGGCGGCAACAAAAGTCTCCAAAATTTTCCATAAACCATGAAACTTTTCCATAAACCATGAAACACCATAAGCATCGCGGTTTGAGATTCGTCCTGCTGCTGACGCTCGGCATGGGGACGCGGACGTGTCCCGCCGACGAGCAAGCCGCCACGCACGGCATGGTTTCATCGGCCAATCCAGCGGCGACGCAGGCCGGGCTCAATGTTCTTAAATCGGGCGGCAACGCGATTGACGCAGCGGTGGCCACCGGCCTGACGCTCGGCGTGGTAGACGGCTACAATTCGGGCATCGGCGGCGGCGGCTTCATGCTCATCCGGCTGGCGAATGGAACATTCGTGGGGATTGACGGACGCGAAACGGCGCCCGCCACCGCCACGCGCAATGTATTCATCCGCGACGGCAAAGGCGACACCCGCCTGAGCCAGACCGGTCCGCTTGCCAGCGGTGTGCCGGGCGAAGTCGCCGCGTTTGATTTTGCGGTAAAGCAATTCGGGAGGAAGAAACTCGACCAACTCATCCTGCCCGCCGCCGACCTCGCGGAAACAGGATTTGCCATCAACAACGGTTACGCCGCGCGCCTCGCCTCGGCGGCGGACAACCTGGCGAAGTTTGATTCGTCCCGCGCGGTCTATTTCAAGCGCGATGCGCCGCTCAAGGCAGGAGAAATCTTAAAGCAACCCGAGCTGGCGCAAACCTACCGGAATATCGCGGAACAGGGAACGGACTGGTTTTATCGCGGCGCCTTTGCCAGGGCGGTTGACCAATGGATGCGATCACACGGCGGAATCATGACCGCCGCCGACTTCACGAACTACCGCGTCGAGCTCCGCGAACCCGTCAGCACCGTATATCGCGGCAACCAGATCGTCACGTTCGCACCACCCAGCTCCGGCGGCGTGCACCTGGTGGAAATGCTGAACATCCTGGAACAGTTTGACTTGAAGTCGCTCGACGAAACGACACGGCTGCACCTCATCGCCGAGACCATGAAGCTGGCCTTCGCAGACCGGGCGCATTGGCTGGGCGACCCCGGCTTCGCCAATGTCCCCCGCGGCCTGACATCGAAAACCTACGCCATGTCGCTGGCGAAAAAAATCAATCCGCAGCGCACCACGGAAGTCCCCACCTACGGCACACCGCCGAACTGGGAACAGGATGTGTTCAAGAAGCACACCACGCACTGGTCGGTCGCCGATGCCGAGGGCAACTGGGTGGCCTGCACCGCGACCATCAACACGACTTTCGGTTCGAAGGTGGTGATTCCCGGGACCGGCGTGGTGATGAACAACGAGATGGACGATTTCTCCGTGCAGCCCGGCGTGCCGAATCATTTCGGGCTGGTTGGCGCGGAAGCCAACGCCGTCGCGCCCGGCAAGCGCCCGTTGTCCAGCATGACACCGACGATTGTCCTGACGAACGGCCAGCCCATCCTCGCGCTCGGGGCGGCGGGCGGGCCGAAAATCATTTCCACCGTGCTGATGGAACTCGTCGACCTGCTCGATCTCAAGATGACGCCGGGGGAAGCGCTCGCCGCGCCACGAATCCATCAGCAATGGTCGCCGGATGAGTTGATGGTTGAAAAAAACCTGCCGGACCGGCTGAAGACCGCGCTCGAACAGCGCGGTCACAGAGTCACGGTGCTGGACGCTTTTTCCGTCTCCCACATCGTCGCCCGCAGTCCGGACGGGAAAACCTTTATCGGGGCAGCCGATCCGCGGGCGGGCGGCAGCGCGGAAGGCTGGTGACTTTGGGCTTTCCACATCGGGCCGGGGACCTTAATTTTCCGCATGGCTGCCGCTGAAATTGATGTCAAGTACGTCGCGCATCTTGCCCGGGTTGCGCTCACGCCCGACGAGGAAAAAAAACTCGCCGCTCAGCTCGGCGGGATTCTGGGCTACATAGAAAAATTGAGGGAGCTCGACGTGACGAACGTCGAACCCACCGCCCACGCCGTCCCGCTGGTCAACGTCACCCGCGCCGACGAACTCCGGCCGTCGCTGCCGCACGAAGAGGCCTTGCGCAACGCGCCCCGGCAGGCCAACGGCCTGTTCATCGTCCCCAAAATTGTCGAGTAACTTTCCCGATGCTCAACCAACTGACCGTTTCCGAACTGGCCGCGAAACTCGCCCGGCGCGAGGTCTCCGCCCGCGAAATCACGCAGTCATGCCTCAACCAGATTGCCCGCGTGGACGGCAAAATCCACGCCTTCCTCAGTCACGATGCCGGCGACGCGCTGGCGCAGGCTGATGCGGCGGACAAGGAACTTTCCGGCGGCGTTAAAAAACCGCTGCTCGGCATTCCGATCGCCGTCAAAGATGTCCTGGCCGTCAAAAACCAGCCGCTCAACTGCGGCTCAAAAATTCTCGGCCAGTTCATTTCGCCCTACGACGCAACGGCAGTAGAAAAGCTGAAGGCGGCGGGCGCGATCGTGTTCGGCCGTTTGAACATGGACGAATTCGCGATGGGCAGCTCGACGGAAAATTCGGCATTCGGCACGACGAAAAACCCCTGGGATACAGCGCGGATTCCCGGCGGCTCGTCCGGCGGGTCGGCGGCGGCGGTCGCGGCGGACGAATGCATCGCCAGCCTGGGTTCGGACACCGGAGGTTCCATCCGCCAGCCCGCGGCGCTCTGCGGCTGCGTCGGGTTGAAGCCGACCTACGGGCGCATTTCACGCTACGGCCTCGTGGCGTTTGCCAGCTCACTGGATCAAATCGGCCCATTCACCAAGGATGTGCGCGACGCCGCGACACTGCTCGGCGTGTTGAGCGGCGCGGACCCGCGCGATGCCACCAGCGTGCCGGTGCCGGTGCCCGATTACGCTGCGGCGCTCGACGGAAACATCAAGGGACTGAAGCTGGGGCTGCCGAGGGAATACATGATCGGCGGACTCGACCCGGAAGTGAAAGCCGCCGTGGACGCCGCCGTGAAGCAGTATGAAAAGCTGGGCGCGGAGGTCGTGGAAATTTCCCTGCCGCACACGGACTACGCCGTGGCGACCTATTACATCATCGCCACCGCCGAAGCGTCGGCCAACCTCGCCCGGTTTGACGGCATCCGTTACGGGGCCCGGATTGACGGCAGCGACCCGATCGAGCTGTATGCCAAAACCCGCGGGGCCGGGTTTGGCCCGGAAGTGAAGCGGCGCATCATTCTCGGCACCTACGTTTTGAGCAGCGGCTATTACGACGCGTATTATCTGCGGGCCCAAAAAGTCCGCACGCTCATCCGCAACGATTTTCTCAAGGAGTTTGAAACGGTGGACGCCATCGTCACGCCGACGACGCCGACGGCCGCCTTTAAAATCGGGGAAAAGTCGGACGACCCGCTCCAGATGTATCTGTCGGACATCTTCACCATCTCCTGCAACCTGGCGGGCATTTGCGGGGTGAGCGTGCCCTGCGGCTTCACCCGATCGCCGAAGCTGCCCATCGGCCTGCAACTACTCGGCCCGCCGTTCGGCGAAGCGAGGCTGCTGAAACTGGCGCAAGCCTACGAGCAAGCCACCGGCTGGCACCGGGAAAAGCCGCCCCTGACCGCCGGCGCGTAAGCCACAGTTCCGACTTGCGCAATAAGTAACCTGATGGTTACTTATATCTGAACGCATGCCCAGACCCGCCAAACTTGAAAGCATCACCGCCCGGAATCCGGAGCGCACGCGCGCCCGGATCCGGAGCGCGGCGCTGAAGGAATTTGCCGCGCACGGCTTTGCCGGTGCGCGGGTGGATGTGATTGCCCGCCGGGCGGCGATCAACAAGCGGATGCTGTACCATTACTTCGGCGACAAGGAGGGGCTGTTCAAGGCGGTGCTGCGCCAGAAAATCTCCGACCGGCAGGCGTGGGCGGAAAACCTTTCGGGGGACCCCGCGGAAAGCCTGACTTTCTGGTTTGAAGCCGCCTGCAAAGACCTGGACTGGGTCCGGATGCTGGAATGGGAAGCCTTGCAGGGCGCGAATAAAAAGCTAATCGATGCCAAGCAGCGACAGGCGGCAATGGCGGGCGCGTTGAAACGCCTCCGGCAACGGCAGGCGCGCGGCCAGATTTCCAGCGAATTGGATCCGCGCCACGTGATGCTGGCGATGCGGTCGTTGACCATGTTTCCGGCGGCGTTCCCGCAGCTGACGGAACTGATCATGAACCGACCGGTTACGGATCCGAAATTCCAACGCGAACGCGTGGAATTTTTGAAAAAATTCGCGGTGGCATTCCTGCCGGCAGATCGCCGACCCAAACCCCAACCTTGCAAGGGCTGAACCATGAAATCTTTTCTTTCCAAATCCGGCACGGAAATCATCGCGGCGGCGCTGGCCGGCGCGATGCTGACGAACGGGTGCACCCCCGGCAAACCAACCCAACCCGCAGCGACCGCGCCGGTGCTCGTGGCGCAAGCAAGCACGACCAACGTGCCGATACGGATCGATCCACCGCCGGTGGGCCATGTGATGCCGTTTTCGTCCGTCACCATCCGCCCCCAGATCGGCGGCGCCATAAGCAAAATATCATTTCAAGAAGGCCAGGAAGTCAAACAGGGCGATCGGCTTTTCACGATTGACTCGCGGCCGATGCAGGCAGCACTGGCACGCGACAAGGCGCAGCTGGAAAATGTTTCGATCCAATTTGACCGCGAGCAGAAATTGTTCGACCAGAAACTGGTGTCGCAGGATGAATTTGACACCAGCCGAGCCGCTCGGGACACGCTGGTGGCGACGGTGCAGTCGGATGAAGTGAATCTGGAGTACTGCGAAATCCGCGCGCCTTTTGACGGACGGACGGGCAGCCTGCAATTTCACGAAGGGAACGTCGTCAAGGCGCCCGATGACACGCTGCTGACCATCAATCAGATTCATCCCATCTACGTCCAGTTCGCCGTGCCGGAGCAATTTCTGCCAAAAATCCAAAAGCAGATGAGCCGCCAGCCGCTGCCGGTGACCGTGACGTATGAAAATCTCGAGGGCCTGCCACCCCAGGGAGAACTAACCTTTATTGACAACACAGTGGACACGTCAACCGGTACGATCCAGCTCAAGGCGACGTTTCCCAACGAGGGGGAATTGCTATGGCCGGGCCAGTTTGTGCAGGTGACGCTGACGCTAGCGGAGTTGACGAACGCGGTGGTCGTGCCATCCCAAGCGGTGCAGACCGGGCAAAACGGCCCGTTGATCTATGTGGTAAAGGCGGATCAGACGGTTGAAATGCGGCCGGTAAAAACCGGTGTGACCTACAACAACCTGACGGTGGTGGAAGCGGGATTGAACGCCGGCGAAACGGTGGTAACCGACGGCCAATTGCGGCTCACGCCGGGCGTGACGGTGAACATCAAGAACCCCCATTCCTCCACGAACGCGCCATGAGCGTTCCCGAACTGTTCATCCGCCGGCCGGTGATGACCACCCTGGTCATGGCGGGCATTTTGTTGTTCGGCCTGGTGGGATTCGAGCAATTGCCGGTGAGCGATCTGCCGAGCGTGGATTACCCCACGGTGCAAGTCTCGGCGAATCTGCCCGGGGCAAGCCCGGAAACCATGGCCTCCGCCGTGGCGACCCCCCTGGAAAAACAGCTGTCCACGATTGCGGGCGTGGACTCCATGTCCTCAGTCAGCTCTCAAGGCAGCGCGTCCATCACGATCCAATTCACGCTGGACCGCAACATTGACGCAGCGGCCCAGGACGTGCAGGCGGCCATCGCGAAAGCGGCCAAACAATTGCCGCCGAACATGCCGACGCCGCCGACCTATCAGAAGGTCAATCCGGCGGACACGCCGGTCATTTTTCTCGCCATGTCGTCGCCGACGCTGCCGCTATCGGACGTGGATAATTACGCCGAGAACCTGCTAGCCCAGCAGATCTCACAGATCAACGGGGTCGCGCAGGTGAGCGTCTATGGCGCCCAGCCGTATGCCGTCCGGATCCAGGTTGACCCGAACAAGCTGGCGGCCTACGGGCTGGGCATCGACCAGGTCGAGCAAGCCGTCGAGGCGGGGAATGTGAACCAGCCGCTCGGCACGCTCTACGGCAAACATCAGGCGTTCACCGTCCAGGCGAACGGGCAACTCAACGTGGCGGCGGATTTCCGCCCGATGATCGTCGCGTATCGCAACGGCCACCCGGTCCGGCTGCAGCAATTGGGCAAGGTACTGGACAGCGTGCAAAACGACAAAAGCGCCGGGTGGTATAACAACACGCCCGCCGTGGTGCTGGCCGTTCAGCGCCAACCGGGAGCGAACACGGTGGAAGTGGTGGACAACGTCAAAAAATTACTGCCGCAATTCCGCGCCGCAATCCCGGCCGCGGTGAAACTGGACGTGCTCATCGACCGTTCGCTGACCATCCGCAAATCGGTGTCCGACGTGGAGCGCACGCTGTTCATGGCGGTCTGCCTGGTCATCATGGTCATTTTTGTTTTCCTCCGGAACCTGTCGGCGACGATGATTCCCAGCCTCGCGCTGCCGATGTCCCTCATCGGCACGTTCGCGGTGATGGCCCTGCTCAATTACAGCCTCGACAACCTGTCGCTCATGGCGCTCACGCTGTGCGTGGGTTTCGTCGTGGACGACGCGATCGTCATGCTGGAAAACATCGTCCGCCACATGGAACTGGGCGAACCCCCCATGGAAGCCGCGCTCAAAGGCTCGCGGGAAATCGGGTTCACCATCGTTTCGATGACGCTTTCGCTGTCGGCGGTTTTTATTCCCATCCTGTTCATGAGCGGCCTGCTCGGACGCCTGCTGCATGAATTTGCCGTGACGATTGTCGCGGCGGTATTGGTTTCCGGCTTCGTTTCGCTGACCTTGACGCCGATGATGTGCAGCCGGTTCGTGCACGCCGAGCGCGAGCGGAAGCACGGATTCATCTACAACGTCTTCGAGCGTTTCTTTGACCGGCTGCGCGGCGCTTATGACCGCAGTTTGCGGATTTCGCTGCGCCATGGCCGGGTGACGATGCTGTTGTCGCTGGCGATTTTCGCGGCGACCGTGGTTTTGTTTGTCGTGATACCCAAGGGCTTCTTCCCCGACGAAGACACCAACCGGATCGCGTCGACGACCGAGGCGGCACAGGACATCTCCTATGACGCCATGCGCGAACACCAGCTTGCCGCGATGAAAATCATCGGCGCCGATTCGAATGTTGACGGATACATCTCGTTTATCGGCGGCGGCGGAACGGCGAACAACGGCCGCATATTCATGCGCCTGAAAGATCGCGCGGAACGGAATAAAAGCGCGACCCAAATCATGCAGGAACTGCGCCCGAAACTGGCACAACTGCCGGGCCTGAATGTTTATCTGCGCATCCCGCCGCTGGTCAACGTCGGCGGCATGCAAAGCAAGGGGCTCTACCAATACAGTCTGCAGGACACCGACGTGAAGGAGCTTTTTCATTGGGCCCCCCTGCTGACGGACAAACTCGCCCATGAGCCCGGTTTTCAGGACGTGACGACCGACCTGCAGATCGCCGCCCCGCAGGTGAACGTGGAGATAGACCGCGACAAAGCCGCCGCGCTCGGCGTCACGCCGCAACAGATTGAGAACGGGCTCTACGACGCCTACGGCGAACGGCAGGCGTCCACGATTTACGCCGACGTGGCCGAATACTGGGTCATTTTCGAATTGTTGCCGGAATTCCAACGCGACCCCGCAGCCCTGGCCCAACTGTACATCACCAGTTCCGCGACCGGCACCAACGGGATGGCCAAGCTGATTCCGTTGAGCGCCGTCGCAAAACTTACGCGCACCGTCGGCCCGACCAGCATCTCGCACGTCGGCCAATTGCCGTCCGTGACCATCACCTTCAACCTGGCGCCGGGCGTATCGCTGGGCACCGCCGTCGGGCAGCTGCAACAAATTGAAGCCGACATGCATCTGCCCGCGACCATCACGGGAAACTTCCAGGGCGCGGCGGCCGTTTTCAAGTCGTCGCAGACGGGGCTTTTTGCGCTGCTGGCCGTTTCCATCCTCGTCATCTACCTCATTCTGGGGATCCTCTATGAAAGCTTCATCCACCCGATCACGATTTTGTCCGGCTTACCGTCGGCGGGCTTCGGCGCGCTGATCACGCTGATGCTGTTCGGGCTGGACCTGAACATTTACGGGTTTGTCGGCCTGGTCATGCTGGTCGGCATTGTGAAGAAAAACGCCATCATGATGATTGATTTCGCGATCACTGCGCAACGCGGCGGAAAGTCCGCCGCCGAGGCGATTCATGAAGGCTGCCTGCTGCGTTTCCGGCCGATCATGATGACGACGATGTGCGCGCTCATGGCCACCCTGCCCATCGCCCTCGGCCTCGGAGCCGGCGGGGAAGCCCGCCAGACCCTAGGGCTCACCGTGGTCGGCGGCCTCGTGGTTTCCCAATGCCTGACCCTCTACATCACGCCGGTGGTTTATATCTATCTTGAGCGTTTCAGGTCGTGGACAACCCGCCGGCGCGGCGTAAAAAACCCACCGGCCAGACCGGCCATCAATCCGGCGGCCGCGTAAACTACGCCACTTCCTGCGGCCCCTTGCCGCCGTTCAGCAAAAACAAAACCGCCATGCGCGCGGCCAGCCCGTTGGTCACCTGCTCCAGGATCAACGAGCGTCCGCAATCCGCGATTTCGCTATCAATTTCCACGCCGCGGTTGATGGGGCCGGGATGCATGATGAGGGCATCGGGCCTGGTTTTGGCCAGCCGGGCCGGGTTCAGGCCGAAAAGACTCGTGTATTCACCGATGCCCGGGAACATCGTCTTGCGCTGGCGCTCGTGCTGAATGCGGAGCAGGTGAATGATATCGGCATCGCGCAGCGCCTCGTCCACGTCATACGTCACGCGGCAGCCCATCTGCTCAAAGGTTTTGGGCACGAGCGTGGAAGGACCGCAGAGCGTCACCTTCGCGCCGAGCTTGGTCAGCGCCCAGATGTTCGAGCGGGCGACGCGGCTGTAGAGGATATCGCCAAGGATCGTGACGTTCAGCCCGGCGATTTTCCCCTTGTGCTCGCGAATCGTGAACGCATCGAGCAGCGCTTGTGTAGGATGTTCGTGGGCCCCATCGCCGGCGTTGATAATGCTGGCATTGACCACGCGGGACAGAAAATGCGGAGCGCCCGACGCGCTATGACGAATGACGATGAAGTCGGCGTTGAGCGCCTCAAGATTGCGCGCCGTATCCTTGAGAGTCTCACCTTTTTTGAACGAGGACGCGTCGGCGGAGAAATTCACAATGTCGGCAGTCAACCGCTGCGCCGCCAGCTCAAAGCTGATTCGCGTCCGCGTGGACGGTTCGATAAATAAGTTAACCACGGTTTTGCCGCGCAACGCCGGGACCTTCTTGATGGCCCGTTCGCCGACGGCCTTGAACGCCCGGGCCGTGTCCAGCACGGTGACGATTTCGTCGACCGAGAGCGATTCGATGTCCAGCAGATGTTTGCGGTTCCAGCTCATGTTATTTTTCCAGCACGACCTCGTCGGGCCGGCCCGGGGTGTCCAGGCGCACGCGGACCTTTTCGGCGAGGGCGGTCGGCACATTTTTCCCGACAAAATCCGCGCGGACCGGCAACTGGCGATGACCGCGGTCCACCAGCACGGCGAGCTGGATGTTTTTCGGCCGGCCGAAATCATTCAACGCGTCCATGGCCGCACGGGTCGTGCGACCGGTGAAAAACACATCATCCACCAGGACGACGGTCCGGCCGGTCACATCGAACGGCATCACCGTGGGGTGAATCGTCGGGGCGGCGCGCTGGTCCAAATCGTCGCGGTGCAGGCTCACGTCCAAAACGCCGACGGGCACCGGCAGCTTCCAGATGTCCGACAAGATTTTCCCGAGCCGGAAGGCCAGTTGATCCCCCACGAGCGGAATGCCCACCAGCACAACTTCGGCACCGACTTCATTGCGCTCGGCAATCTCATGGGCAATGCGGGTGAGCGCGCGCTGGATGGCGGCGGCATTGAGGATGACGGCGGGGTCAGACATAAAAAAATCGCGAATCCCTCCGCCGGCAGGCGGAGCCGATTCGCGTTATTCGTTTGGCGTTCATGCTATCCTTCGCCACCTCGCCGGGCGACGTTAAAGGAACAAAAAAATGGCGGACTAATTAGTCGCGGCGGACTGGCGGTTTTTGCGCCAGGTGGAGCGGTGCTTGATGATCCAATCCGTCAGCGCCTGCTCGAAGCCGATGTCGCGACCGGCCTTTTCCGACTCAATCCACTTGTGACGTAATATCTCCTCGCGCTCTGCCTGAAACTCGCGGTAGAGCGAAGAGTTCTTCAGCAAATCGTTCGCCGATGATGAATCTTTTGCAGCGTTCGACATAGTGTTAAAATAATACTGCAACCAAGTTAATTCCTAGTGAAATCGATGGCAATGGAAATCTGGCCAGGGTGAAGTCACATGAAATGACGACAGCGGCCGGGCGGATCAGTGGCTAGTCTTTTTCATAAACTGTTTAAAGATTGATGGTTGGCATATTATCCAGCTGACTGGGGCAACCCCGGCTGATCCGGCTACTTTTTTACCAGGAGTGCCATTCAGCCAACCCTTTTCCGCAGCGTCTCCGCAATTTGCATAAACGCCTTGCCCGCGGGGTGGTTCGGCGCGGACACCACGATGGGCATGCCCCGGTCGCCGCCTTCACGGATGGCGGTGAAGATGGGAACCTCGCCTAGGAACGGAACCGCCTGGCGCGCGGCTTCTTCCTTGCCGCCGCCATGGCCAAAAATTTCCACACACTCACCGTTCGGGGTGGTGAAATAGCTCATATTTTCGACGATGCCAAGAATGGGCACGTTCACTGTCCGGAACATCGCGATGCCCTTGCGGACGACACCCAGCGACGCCTCCTGCGGGGTGCTGATGATGACGCCACCATCCAGCGGCACGGTCTGACACAGCGAAAGCTGGGCGTCGCCAGTGCCCGGCGGCAGGTCAACGAGGAGGAAATCAAGGTCGCTCCATTCAACGGAGAGAAGAAATTGCTGGATGGTTTTCGTGATCATCGGCCCGCGCCAGATCACCGGCTGGTCGTCGCTGAGCAGCAGCCCGATGCTCATCACCTTCACGCCATGAGCCACGGGCGGCACCAGGCGTTCGCCGGCATTCACCGCCGGCTTTTCGTAAACGCCCATCATCAGCGGGATGCTCGGCCCATAGATGTCACAATCCAGCAAACCGACCTTCGCGCCGAGCCGGGAGAGCGCGCAAGCGAGATTGACCGAACAAGTGGATTTGCCCACGCCGCCCTTGCCGCTGGCGACGGCCAGGACGCGCTTCACGCCGGGAACCTTCGCCTGATTCGCAAAGGTCTGGCCGGTCCCAGCCTGACCGGCGGTCGGTTGCCGGACCTCGACGTGGACCTGGTTCACCCCGGGCAAATATTTCAGGACACGTTCGGCGTCAATCTTGATCTGCCGGGCGGCATCCGGATTTGGCGAAGTCAATTGCAGCGTGACACTGACCGCACCGTTGGCGGCGGATATTTCCTTAACCAGGCCGAAGGAAACAATGTCGCGCGAATAGCCGGGATACTTCACCGCCGCCAGCGCGTTTTTGATGTCATCTTGTGTAACCATGCGGCTCATAAACTGCCATCCACGCGGACGAAGGCAAGTTTGCTCCATGCCAGCCCGGCCCATAAAAAAAGTTTGGAAATCTTCCCGCAGGTTTGATAATTAGCTCCATTGTAATTCTGCCATGAAACCATTAAAAGGATTCACACTAATCGAACTCCTGGTGGTGATCGCCATCATCGCAATTCTGGCCGCATTGCTGCTGCCGGTCCTGAGTAAGACCAAAGGAACGGCGCAGGCGGTGGCGTGCCGGAACAACCTGAAGCAATGGGGGCTGGCGACGCAGCTTTACGCGGCCGATCACGAGGATTTTCTGGTGGCGGAGGGCTGGCCCAATCCACACCGGGTTCCAACCATTTCCCAGGACACCAACAGCTGGTACGTCCTGCTGCCGCAACAAATCGGGGTCGCATCCTATTACGAAATGCCCTGGCGGACGAACGCGAGCCTGGAACCCGGCAACTCAATCTGGAATTGCCGGAGCAACCCCCGCCGAAGCAACGGGAACAACCTGTTTCTGTATTGTTTGAATGGATTGGTTGACGGTTCCGGCACAAGCGATCGCCGGTTGAGGATCGCGTCCATCCAAAATCCGACGAGAGTGGTACATTTCTTTGACAGCAAGAACCTGCCCGCCGTCGGCGAACAAAATTACGTCCACACCAACCTGCATAATCGGGGCGCGCAGTTTGTTTTTCTGGACGGTCACGTCAACCGCTTCCGCAACACGGAGTATTGGGATTTCAAAGCGAACAAGGGCATCACGGACAATCCGGATCTGGTTTGGAGCCCGTAACCGGGCGAAAGGGAACGGAGGGGCGGGAAAGCCACCGGCGGCCCGCCGGAATTCAAGGCTACCGCCTTTGAAGATAATCCGGCTGGGAATATTTTCCAACCGCCAGCTGACCAGCCACGGCGAGCAGTTCCGCATCAGCCACGAATGTCTGCCAGCGGACGCCAAATTGCGCCGCGGCCACCGCCGCCAGGGCGCGTTCCCAATCGCCACGCAAAAGGGAAACCGGCGGCGGTTGCACCGAGCCCTGGATCAAAAGGCCCAGTTTGTTCCGGCGCTGCGCCGCACCGGCGATTTTCCGGCCATGCCAGAGGAGATCCGATTTTTCATAACCGACAAAACACTGTCCCGGCAAAGTTTTCTTACAGCACGGCGCAAGTTCCGTTGAGACATTCAATTCGGCGAATGCCAGCCGCAGCCAGTCGTGGATGCGCCGGTAACTTTCCTCCGCCTTAAGCGAATGCCAATCGTGGCCGGCGGGAAAAACGGCGCTGTAAGTCCAGTCCGCGTCGTGCGGCACAATGCCGCCGCCGGTCGGACGGCGGATGAGGGGACGCAACGGCGTGGAGCTTTCAACTTCGGAAAATTTCTGGAAATAGCCGAAGGTCGCCGCCGGCTCCGTCCAGCCATAGAGACGCAGGACGGGCGCGCGCAAGCGTGGCATGGCTTCCAGCAGCGCCTCGTCCAGCGCCATATTAAACGCCGCGGCGCACTTGCCGGAGTTGAGCAATAGCCAATTCATTAAAATGAAAACATAGCCACAGAGGCACAGAGAACACAGAGGAAAACTTTATATGTATCTCAGTGCGCTCTTTGCCTCGGTGGCAAAATCATTTGTTCACCCCGATTTGCAGGCAGAGCTTTTGGATCTCGCAGTTGGCGCAATCCGGCTTGCGCGCGGCGCAGCGGCGGCGGCCGTGCCAGAAGAGCCAGTGGCTGAACAGCGTCCAATCGTCCTGCGGCACCAACCGCATCAATTCCTGCTCAATCTTCACCGGGTCGGAGCCCTTCACCAAACCGAGGCGGTTGGACAACCGCGCAACATGGGTGTCCACGACCACGCCGACATTGATGCCGAACGCGTTACCAAGCACCACGTTCGCGGTTTTGCGCCCGACGCCGGCGAGGGCGTGCAACTCGTCCATGGTGCGTGGCACCGTGCCGTCGAATTTTTCCACCAGCGCGGCACAACAGGCCTGGATGTTCTTCGCCTTGTTGCGGAAAAAGCCGGTGGATTTGACCATCACTTCGATTTCCGCCAGCGGCGCCGCGGCAAAATCCTTGGCCACGCGGTATTTTTTGAAAAGCTCCGCCGTCACCAAGTTCACGCGTTTGTCGGTGCATTGGGCGGACAAAATTGTGGCGAGGAGCAACTGGAGCGGACTGGAAAAATTTAGCTCACAATGCGCGTCGGGATAAACGCGCTGGAGCGCGACGCAAATTTTTTCTGCGCGTTGCTTTTTGGCGGTGGCAGTTTCACGTGGCACAAAATGATTTTGTCACATTGCCGGAAAATAAAAAGCCCGGACGCGCACGTCCGGGCTGGTCAAGGCACCGGCCCTTATTTTGCCGGCACGGCGTTGGTTGCCGGAACCACCGTTGACGGTGTCGCAGCGGCGGCCGCGGCGGCGGCTTTTTCAGCCTTGGTCTTATCGAGCTTGTCTTTGGCAATTTGTTCACGAACGGACAGCGGCGGGGTGCCGTATTTGGCGTCGGTCCAATTGTAAAGCCGGCCCTGGCTGTCATTCAGGAACGCCCAGATGAACCAGAGCACGAAGGCGACCGCCAGAACCTTCGGCCAGGGCGTCGGTTTTTCGGCAAATTTGTCCACCGCGCCGAACGTCGCTCCCGGCGGCAAAGCGGCGACGCCGGTGAGCGCACCACCGAAGGGCACGTTCATCTTCGCTTTGGCGTTCACCGCCCAGCCGTTGGCGTCGAGGATCGGGCCGAGGTTGCGCTTGCGCAGTTTGAGCCACGCGATGGCCATGGAAGGCGCGGAGATGGCGAGCAAGATGCCCGCGATCACCAGCGGCACCTGCCAGTTCTCAAAACCTTTGAGGAAGGCCAGGACACCGGCAAACGCCGTGGCCAAGGCGCCGACGGCCAAGCTCAACAGCGCGATGACGCTTGGATCGAAGGCCGGTTTGGCCGGCGCCGCCGGCGCGGCGGGAGCGACCGGCGCGTTCGCCGCGGTGGTCAACTGCGCGTTCACATCGGCATCCGCGGCGGCCGCCTGCTTGGCGGCGCGCTCTTCAATCATCCGCACCAGTTTTTTATACGGCGAAAAGAAGGCCTGCCGGATGCTGATGGGATTCTCGACGATTTTCGTGATGGTGGCATCCCAGTCGCGGCCGGCGCGGTCGTAAAAAATGCCGTTGCGGCCGACAATCAAGTTGTCGGAATCGCCGCCGGTGAAAGCGGCGACGATGGACAATTTTTCGCCGGAACCCTTGCGGACACAATCGCAGTAGGCGAGGTACGTGCCGGCCATGCCCGCCATGGCGGCGTGCCGGCCCGCATCGTCCACGGAGAGGCACAAGTCGCAGCTGCGCTGATCCAAGTACAGCGTGCCGGCCTGGAAAATCGCCTTGTCCTTGCGCCCATAAAAATCGGCGAAGTTGACGAAGTTGCGGCAGAGCTTCGCGATGTCGCGGTGATAATGAATCAGCCGGTGCAACCCGATAACGGCGGTGGAGTTACCGGCCTCGGCAGTGTCTTTCGCGATGAGCGCGGTCAAGGTTTCCTTTGCTTTCGACGCGAGAATTTCCCGCGCACGCGCGAGGCCAATTTTTTCGATGGAGCCGCCGGACTTGCCGGCATTCCACGCGTCAAAGGCGGCGAGCTTGCCGGTGAGCGCATGCCAGTCGGCCTCGGTCAAAACGGTTCTGGCACCGAGCAGGGGCAGGATGGCGTTTGCCTGGAGGGCGGCGATCGCCCCGGCCCAGGCGGGATTGATGCCCTGCGCGAGCGGGAGCGGCGTGGTGGCGCCGACCTGCGCGAGGGGCAAACCGGCGATATCCGCGTGGCTGCTGGTCAATTCTTTCGCGCCGAGCACGGCGTAATCCTTCTCATCGCGGTTCAAGGCATTGACCGACCGCGGGTCAAAGGCGGCGAGCCGGCCGCGCGCAAAATAATCCTCAACCTTCGCCTTCACGGCCTTGACCGCAGCGGCGGCGGCCTCGGTGTTCACGCCCAAGGGCAGCACGGTCGCGTCCGCCTCGGCTTTTTTCCACCAGTCGGAATAAGCGGCGGCTTCGGCGAAAAACTGATCCACCCGGGCCTGGCTCACACCGGGCTTGCCGCTCACATCGGCATCCGCGCCCAGGCAGGTAATGATGTCGGCGATGACGGCTTTCGTCGCATCGTCACCGGCGGAATCCGCGGGCACGATACCGTCGCCATTGAACGGTTTCGCGGCGAACGTCGCGGCGGCGGCGGCGGCCTCGTCAAAGGTGACTTCGTCGCTGTCGCCCTTGCCCAAAACCTGGCGCGCGAAACTGGCGATCAATTTCCCCTCCGGCGTGGCGTCGTTAATGGCCGACGGCTTGAGGGTCGGACCACCCTTGAGCAGGTCGTCGGGATTTTTTACCAAGCCCGCGGCCCATTTGGCGGCGGTGATGAGTTCCGGAACGCGCACGCGGCCGTCCTTGTCGGTGTCGATCAGCGCGAGGGTGGTCTTGTCGAATTCGACGCCCGTGGTGGGGCAAGCCAGGGCGACCCAGAGCTTCTGGTCGAGCTGGTCCAGATTCAATAGATCATTCCCGGAACCAATAACGACCTGGTTAAAACCGCCGGCGCGAAAGAATTTCCAAGTGTGAGTCATATTTTTGTCTCCCGAATAAAGGAAAAAACTAACCAGAAAACCGCACCGACACAAAAGAAAACTTTATGGCAGAGCGGCCAGCTCGCTTGGTTCAGTTCAAGTTCTTCGCCAGAAAATCCAAAACTCGTTTTTCAAACTCATTTTTGGCAAATGACAACATATCCACGTGTCCCGCATCTTGCACCAGCCAAATCTGTTTCGGTTCGGCGGCGGCATCAAACAAAGCCTGCGACTCCGGCAGTGTGGTATCACGGTCGGAGGTTCCTGCAATGAAAAATTTCGGCACAGTGATTTTGCCGACATGGCGGACAGGGCACAAATCATGCACGCCAAAGCCAAGCCGCGGTTTCAACTGCCAAGTCAAACAGGGAGTGCCCAGAGTGCCCAACCAACCGAATCGGCTTCGGAGCCGGTCCGTGATGGCCTGCTCGATGGTCGGATAAACGGATTGCAAAATCATGGCGTCAACCGGTAACGGCGGTTCAGCCAGCACGGCAGCCGCCCCGCCCATCGAAAAACCCGCCACGCAAATTTTTTTGCCCGGAAATTTCTGACGGATGAAACCCACGGCGGCCGCGGCATCGCGACTTTCCAGATAACCGGCGGTGATGTGTTTACCGACGCTTTCCCCGTGAGCCTGAAAATCAAACAGCAGCACTGAATAACCCTCACGAAAAAGAAATTCAGCTTGCCCCACCATTTGCAACCGGTTGGCGCGGATCCCGTGCATCAGAATCACCACGCCTTTGTCCGTCCGCCCGTTCACCAGCCAACCATGTAGCGTGGCACCGCTGGAACTTGGAAACTGAACCGGTGCCACAGGCAGATCAGCAGGTAGTTTGCCAATTTCACAAAGACTTGGCGCAATCAGGGCATTCCCCTCGTGCCAGACAATGAAAACAAAGGCAGTAACCACCAAGGAAAGAAGCCCTACAACCCTTTGAAAATTACTTTTCAGACGCGAGGTAAATTCAAACCATCTCCGGCTCGACGATTTCCCTGGGTGGCTGGCCGCAGGGTTTGCCATCGACGCTTTCGGGATACTCGAAAACCCTGCCCTCGAAATTGCGGATGAGCACGCGGCCGGCATTGCGGCACAAAACGTATTCGGGATTGATGGGCACCTTGCCGCCGCCGCCCGGAGCGTCAATGACGTATTGCGGGACCGCGTAACCGGTCGTGTGGCCGCGCAGCTTTTCCATGATTTCCAAGCCCTTCGCCACACTGGCTCGCAGATGAGCCGAGCCGGCGATCAAGTCGCACTGGTAAAGATAATACGGCTTTACGCGGCACATGAGCAGCTTCTGCATGAGCGCCTTCATCACGTCCGCGTCATCGTTCACGTGCTTGAGCAGCACACTCTGGTTGCCTAGCGGAACCCCGGCATCCGCAAGCCGACCAAGCGCGTCGCGAACTTCCGTCGTCAATTCACGCGGATGGTTGGTGTGAATGCTGACAAACAGCGGATGGAATTGTTTCAGCATGGCGCACAATTCCGGCGTAATGCGTTGCGGCAGGAAGATCGGGATGCGCGTGCCGAGGCGGAGAAATTCGACGTGCGGAATGGCGCGCAGCCGGCTCAACAGATTTTCCAACTTCTCATCGCTCAACAGCAACGGGTCGCCGCCGCTCAAAAGCACATCACGGATTTCCGGATGCGCGGCGATGTAATCGATCTGCTTGTCAAATTCGGGGTGAAAGTCATAGCCAGTGGCGTTGCTGACCAGCCGCGACCGGGTGCAATACCGGCAATAGCTGGCGCAGCGATCCGTCACCAAAAACAAGACGCGGTCGGGATAGCGATGGACGAGTCCCGGCACCGGCGAATGCGAATCTTCGCCACACGGATCGGACATTTCCCAGGCGGCGGTATGGGTTTCCTCAATGCGGGGCACGACCTGCTGCCGGATGGGGCATTGCTCATCCGCCGGGTCAATGAGGTTGAAAAAATACGGGGTGATGCCGAGGGCGAGTTTGGTGTTCGCGAGCCGGGCGCCGGCAAGTTCCGCAGGCGTGAGCGTGGGCAGGAATTTCTGCAGCTGCTCAACGGTTGTGACGCGGTGTTTCATCTGCCAGCGCCAGTCGTTCCAGTCGGCGGCGGAGACGTCGCGCCAGA
>CAIJNQ010000090.1 GCA_903822015.1 uncultured Verrucomicrobia subdivision 3 bacterium
ATAGTATAGAACACCAGTATAGAAAAAGCAAATTGAGAAATGTGCAAACCAGCATTTCAATCAATTAAATCAACATAACGGAAGGGTGGCTGAGTGGTTAAAGGCACCTGACTCGAAATCAGGAGTAGGAGCAATCCTACCGTGGGTTCGAATCCCACCCCCTTCCGCCAAATTTATAGTTTTTGCATTAACTTAAAAACGTTCCCGAACTCGCTGACTCTTGTCCATAAAATTTCGGTTGGTTTTCTGAGATAATATTTGATTTAAGAGGCAATCTTCTTAGCGTGGGTGTCAATGGCGGAGTTGTTCCACCGATGCCTTTGTGGCCTCGCGGAAATGTTGTTTCATGTTAATTTCAGCCCGATTACCCAAGCTTGATGCCGTTATTAAGGCCGTGGGCGTTTATACGGGGTGAGCGGGTGCCAATGTCTTAAGTTCCATATTAGCTGCGGAGTTGAATTACGAAGAGTGGAATCGTTTTTAAATGCTGAAACTAAAACGGGAGGGAAGTGCCTGATGGCGCTTCGCCTCCCGATCTAAATAAGTATGGAGAACTAGTGCTTCACTTCGACTGATTTGCCCATCGGCTGGCCGATTTCCTTGAGCAGCTGCACAAACCACTTGGATTTGATATGGAATGGCTTGCCGCCCTTGATCCGCTCAAACTCGATCGCGCGCAGCTGGTTGCCGCGTTCTTCGTCTTCACCCACCACACCGCCCTTGCCGGCGAAGGCGCATTGCACTGCCTTCACGGCGCAGCGTTGGATCAGCTTGCGGTCGGCGGGATTCGCGGCGGCTGCCCGGCTGTAGTACCCGCTTTTTTGTACGAGCGTCTTCTCGGCGCCGATCATTTCGGCGAACTGCTTCGCGAACCAGGCGCCCACGTTCACTTTGTCCAGCCGCACGTGGCCGAAGGCATCGCGCGGCACTTCTTCGCCCCGGGCTTCGATTTGCGCCACTATGGACGCCACGCACGCGCCTTCCGAGACGAACAAGTTTACGCAGTCGTGCTGGTCCATGATCTTGCGCAAGCGGGCGGCTTCGGCGGCAATATCAAGGGCCATTTCAGGGATGAAGATGCCGTGGACTCCCCGGCGCTCACTGCTCAAGCCAAGCTCCGGAACGAAGCTCATCTCCTTCATCAACTTCCGGTATTCGGCGGCGGTGGCCGCGGTCAGCCAGCCGCAGTTGCGTCCCATCACCTCATGGATGATGAGCATGCGCGGGTTCGCGTTGTGCTCGGCCACTACATTGGCGAAGTAATGCGCGCCTTCTTCGGCGGCCGTCCACGCGCCCAGGCTCTGGCGGATGGGGATCACGTCGTTGTCAATGGTCTTGGGCATGCCCACGACCGTAAGGTCGTAATTATTGTTCCTCAGAAACTTCGCAAGATCGGCCGCGGCGGTGTTCGTATCGTCGCCGCCAATGGTGTGTAGCACGTCCACGCCGTCCTTGATGAGTTGGTCCGCGGCCACCTTCTGCGGATCCTGGCCTTCCTTGACGAGTCCGCGCTTCACGCAATCTTTCACGTTGGTGAGCTTGACGCGGCTGTTGCCGATGCGGCTGCCGCCGTGCTCCACCAGGGCCTTCCAGTTCTTGCGCACCTGCGCGGTCACTTTTAGGCTTTTGCCCTGCAATAGCCCCATGTATCCGTTAACATAGCAGATGATCTCCACCTTGGGCGCCTTGCGTGTGTAGGTTTCAATCAAATAGCCGATGGAGGCGCTCAGGCACGGAGCCAAACCGCCCGCCGTCAGGATTCCAACTTTTTTTACTTTTTTGCTCATAAAAATTTTCGGAGGGAAAACCTCCGGCTCATGATAGTGCCTCAAACGTGGCTGAAGCTCAATTTCAAACCTCAATGGACAATCGCGATGCCGCTCTTGCATTCGGCCCGTCGTCGGTGCCCTGGGGGGGCGTGCGCTGGCACTTGTGTTGGGCGAGCGGTCAATAATGACAAAGCCTGCGGCAGCGGGAGAGGTTGGAAGTGGCTTCGCGCTTTCATCAGGAGGTGGTTGCTGGAATCGCGAATTGGGCTAGAGTGTCAGTGCTGTGAAGATTCTCATCACCGGTGCCAACGGTTACATTGGCCGGCGGCTGATTCCCGTTCTGCTCGAGCAAGGGCACGATTTGTTTTGCTGCGTCCGCGACAAGGCGCGTTTTGACTGGCACCAGCGGCATGAACGGGTTCATACCGTCGAGTTGGATTTTCTCAAAGCGGAGCCGGTGCCGGATTTCCCCAAAGATCTTGAGGTTGCATTCTACCTGCTTCATTCGATGAACAGTGTCATCGGCGATTTTGCCATGCCGGAGCGTCGGTCAGCCAACCGCTTCTGCGAATTGCTGGAGTCAACTCATTGCCGCCAGATTGTCTATCTCAGCGGCATCGTAAATAATAAAACTCTTTCCACGCATCTCTCGTCCCGGCTCGCCGTGGAACAAATTTTGCGGGCCGGCCGGATTTCCTGCACCGTTTTGCGGGCGGGCATCGTGGTGGGGTCCGGCAGCGCCTCGTTTGAAATCATCCGTGACCTGGTGGAAAAACTGCCGGTGATGATTGCGCCAAAATGGTTGCAGACGCGTGGCCAGCCGATTGCCGTCCGCAATGTCATTCAGTTCCTTGTCGGCGTGAAGCTGCGGGAAGCGACCTTTAATCAGGACTTCGACATCGGCGGTCCCGAAGTCCTGACCTACCGCCAGATGCTCTCGCAATTCGCCGAAGTGCGCGGATTGCGCCGGCTCATCATCACTGTGCCGGTCATGACTCCGCGCCTCTCCTCTTACTGGCTCTATTTTATCACGTCCACATCCTTTGCGTTGGCCATGAATCTCGTGGACAGCATGAAGATTGATATCATTCCGCGAAAAAATAATCTCGCTGAACAGCTCGGCATCACTCTCATTTCCTATAAACAGGCCGTGGAACTGGCGCTGGCACGAATTGAATCAGGTAACGTCGTCAGCGGTTGGAAGGATTCCTTCGCCTCGTCTGGCGCAAGCCAGGCGTTGATGCACTCGGCCAATGTGCCCCCCCACGGCTGCTTCAGTGACGTGCGGAAGCGCAATGTCACCGGTCGCGTGGAACCCGTCTGGCAGCGGGTCTGGAGCATCGGCGGCGACACCGGCTGGTATTACGGCAATTGGCTCTGGGCGCTGCGTGGCTTGCTGGACAAAATGGTTGGCGGCGTGGGTTTGAACCGCGGCCGCACCCGCGTCCATGACATCGAGGCTGGAGATGCGCTGGATTTCTGGCGGGTGCTCGTGGCCGATAAGGAAGCCAAACGACTCTTGCTCTTCGCCGAAATGCGTCTGCCCGGCGAAGCCTGGCTGGAATTTCAAATTGTACCGAGCCCGGATGGTGACCAGCTCTTCCAGACCGCCACGTTTCGTCCCCGCGGTGTTTCCGGTAGGCTTTACTGGTATGCGGTGCTGCCCTTGCACTATTTCATTTTCAATGGAATGATTAACGCGCTGACGAAGAAAAACTGACCTATGGCAAACGAAAATTCACCCGTCATGATCATTGTCGGTGGTGCCGGCGGTATCGGGTCCGCCGTGGCCCGTAAACTGACCGCGCGTGGCTGCCGGCTGGTTCTCGCCGGCCGCGACGCCGGTCGTCTCGCCAGGGTCGCCGCCGAAACCGATGCGCAAGCTTTCCCGCTCGACGCCCGTGACAGTGCGGCGGTTGACGCCATGATGCAATCGATTCTTGCCAGCCATGGACGCATTGACGGCTTGGTCAATTGCGCTGGGTCAATCCTGCTGAAGCCGGCTCATTCGATCACGGACCAGGAATTTGCCGATACGCTCGCCACCAATCTGACCACCGCCTTCAACCTGCTGCGCGCCGCCGCGCGATCAATGATGAAGCAGGGCGGTGGTGGCAGCATCGTGCTTTGCTCCTCGGTCGCCGCCCGGCGCGGACTCGTGAATCACGAAGCGATCGCCGCTGCCAAGGCTGGTGTGGAAGGTATGGCGCTGGCGGCCGCGGCCAGTTATGCGCGGTTCGGCGTGCGCGTGAATTGCGTCGCCCCCGGTTTGACGCGCACGGATTTGACACGCGCCCTCACGCAAAATGAAACCATCGCGAAGCTGTCCGCCGCGTTGCATCCGCTGGGCCGCATCGGCGAACCGGAAGAAGTGGCTTCCGCCATCTGCTGGCTCCTGGATGCGGAACAGAAATGGGTCACCGGCCAGGTCATCGGCGTGGACGGTGGGCTGGGCCAGGTGCAGGCCCGCAGTTAAGTCAAAATGATTTAATTAAGTCCGTTGAATTTAATTCTTCGCTCCCGCCAGTTCTTCCTCAAAATCCACGATCTCCTTGATCTGCACCAGAAACCAGCGGTCAATCTTCGTAAGGTTGAAAATCTCCTCGATGGTGAAGCCGGCGCGCAAGGCATGGCGGATGAAGAAGATTCGTTCGGCGTTGGGTACGCTCAGCTTGCGGCTGATGACGTCGCGGGGCAGGATGACGCGGTCGCCATAGACTTCCGTGCCGATACGCCAGGGTTTGCCGTCGCCGCCCAGCCCGCTGCGGCCGATCTCCAGTGAGCGCAGGCATTTTTGCAGGCTTTCCTTGAACGTCCGCCCGATGGCCATGGCTTCGCCGACACTTTTCATCTGCGTGGTGAGGGTGGGGTCAGCCTGCGGGAATTTCTCGAAGGCAAAGCGTGGAATCTTGGTCACGACGTAATCAATGCTCGGTTCGAAGCTTGCAGGGGTTTCGCGGGTGATGTCGTTCTTGAGTTCATCCAGCAGGTAGCCGACGGCGAGTTTGGCGGCGATCTTGGCAATCGGGAAGCCCGTGGCTTTTGATGCCAGAGCGGAGCTTCGGCTCACGCGCGGGTTCATCTCGATGATGACCATGCGGCCGTTCTCCGGGCTGACGCCGAACTGGATGTTCGAGCCGCCGGTCTCCACGCCCACCGCGCGGATTACGGCGAAGCTCTGGTCGCGCATGATCTGAAATTCCTTGTCCGTCAACGTCTGGATGGGCGCCACGGTGATGCTGTCACCGGTGTGGACCCCCATTGGATCGAAGTTTTCGATCGAGCAGATGATGACGCAGTTGTCGGCCTTGTCGCGCATCACTTCCATCTCGTATTCCTTCCACCCGAGGAGGGATTCTTCGATGAGGATTTCGTTTACGGGCGAGAGTTCGATGCCATTCTTGGCAATCGCTTCGAACTCATCCTGATTGTAACCGATGCCGCCGCCCGTGCCTCCAAGCGTGAACGCGGGCCGGATGATGAGCGGAAATCGACCGATCTTTTTCGCGACGTCGCGGGCTTCTTCCAGGGTATGGGCCACGCCGGAGATGGGTACGTCGAGGCCGATCTGGAGCATCAATTCCTTGAACGCGAATCGGTCCTCCCCCTTGTGGATGGCCTCGGGTTTGGCGCCGATCATCTCCACGTCGTGGCGCCCGAGCGCGCCGTGTTTGTGGAGCGCCATCGCGGTGTTGAGCGCGGTCTGCCCGCCGAGTGTGGGCAGTAAAACGAGTTTGCCCTTCGCTCCGAGCCGTTTCATCTCCGCCTTCTCGCGGACGATGATTTTCTCCACGCATTCGGGCGTGATGGGTTCAATGTAGGTGCGGTCGGCAAACTCCGGATCGGTCATGATGGTCGCTGGATTGGAGTTGATCAGGATGACCCGGTAGCCTTCCTCGCGGAGGGCTTTGCAGGCCTGCGTTCCGGAATAATCGAACTCGCACGCCTGGCCGATGATGATCGGGCCGGCGCCGATGATGAGGACGCTGTGGATGTCGGTGCGCTTGGGCATAAATCGAAACGGGAGGATGAAACACGAAATGCCGGCTGAATAAAAGACAAAAGCCAATTAACGACGCTTGAGAAAATCCGCGAAACCATCCCACAATCGGGCATGAAAGAGTGTCATTGGGAAAAAATCACCGGCGTAAAACTGGCGGGTTTTGTGCTCGGGCTGGCGGCATTTTTCGCGCTGCAGTTAGCCTGCGAGCCGGGTTTCATCCTCGGTCTCGACCATGCAAACCTGTTATTCCACGAGGCGGGGCATCCTATTGTCGGGCTTTTTAGCTCGCGGTTGGAGACTTATGGCGGGACGATGGGGCAATTGGCTTTTCCGGTTTTGTTGGCGGTTTCGTTCTGGCGCAAGGGACAAACGCTGGCCTTCGCGGCCTCGGTTATCTGGTTTTTTGAGAACTGGCTGAATATCGCGCGTTATATGGCGGATGCGCGGGCGCTGGAATTGCCGGTGGTCGGCGGCGGCGATCACGACTGGAACACCATCTTCACGCGCTGGAACATATTGCAATACGATACAAAACTCGCCGGCGTGGTGAGATTCATTGCGTGGACGGGCATGACGCTGGCCGTTTTATGGGTTGGTTTGCGGTCTTGGGCGGATCGAAACCGGCCGGTGGATGCCGGTGGATCGAAAGAAACCGCTGTAAACGATTCAAACCGGCGTTTCCGTGATTGACCACGGCGGGGTTATGGCAATGGCGTGCGGGCGTCTTTGATGAACTGCGTGTGGCCGTCGAGGAAGACGCGACATCGGCCGCCTGCATGAATGGTGCGGCCTTTGAGCGCCGCGGCTACGGTGCTGATGGTGCTCGGAAAATAAGGATCGACGACCAGTTCCACATCCGTCGGGCCGTAGATGGGGCCGAGCGTTGCATCGCTCTGGCTGGCTGTTGCCAGATCGGAAACGGCCTGTGATTGAGACTTGCCCCAAAAATCTTCCGGCCCCACCGGATCATCGGGTCGATCAAAGCGCCAGGCCCAATAACGGCAAGCTGGTCCGTTAGTGTCCATGGAGGCTGCTTGAAGGGATTGGATGACGTTGCCGGTGGGCGATTTCAGCGCCGTCGGGCAAGACCAGACGTTGAGGTTTGCGCAGTAGCTGAGATAATTTGTCGGGGCCCAACCGGCGCGCGGATCGGAAGGTGGCCAGGTGGTCCACGGATGGTAGCCGCCCGGCAAGCCGGATTTTAAATCGCGCCGGTCCGGAAAATGGCCGTCGTTGTCGTTAAGATCCATCGCGAAAGCTAGGCCGATTTGGTTGAGGTTGGAAAGGCAGACGGTCTGCTGGCCCTTTTGTTTGGCGCGGGCCAGCGCGGGTAGCAGCAGGGCGGCAAGAATCGCGATGATGGCGATGACGACCAGCAATTCGATGAGCGTGAAGGCGCTGGGTGATCTGCCCTCAGTGCCCGTTGCGTCCAGTTTAAGCATTGGAAAAGAGAATAACGCACCCCGCGCCGGCGGCTTCACTGTTGAAAGACGCGATAGAAACGATAGGGGAAATTGGTCGCACCGGGATCAATCATGTTAAAGGGGGTGGTCGGCGCGGCATTGGTGCTGATCGGCGTCCAGTTCGATAAATTGGTGGTCGCCTCCAGCACATAATTGCTGCCGGGGTTGCCGTAAAAGCCGATTTGAAACTGGTTGTTCGGCAGAAAGTTGGCCGAGGTAAAATAGGGGGGTTGCACCAGAAACAGGGCGCTGACGGCGACGCTGTTATTGAAGCTGGACTCGAAGGCGTTGGCTGACACGGTCGTGTTGCTGAATAAGTTGAATGCGCCCGTGTAAAGGAACGAATTGGTTGTGGGCAGCGATCCATCCAATGTGTAGTAAATCATCGCGCTCGGATTGGGTGTCGACAAGGTAACGCCGACAGAGGCGATATAACTGCCCCCATTAGGTGCGATTCCCGGCGGAGCGAGGGCGGGTATGCCGGGGAGACTGTTAATCCAGTCCGTGAATACTTGGACGGCGTTGGTGTCAATCAGGTTGCGAAAATCCGGCATTTGAATGTCCGGATCCGTTGTGTTTATTCGGTCATAGAGCACCGAGCGCCAGACGTCTTTGGACTTGATGATGCAGGCTTGGTCGTAGCCTAGTGAAAAGGCCGCGGGAAAATTGGTTAGGTTTTGTCCGGCCAACGGCGTGTTATATCGGCCATCGAACGTGATGCCGCTGCCGCCGGGCTGATGACACTGTGCACAGTTGGCATCTAGATAAGAGCGGGCGCGTTCTTCCAGGGACGCGTTCAAATTGGTGAGCGCCGAGAGCTTTTGGTAACCGGGGATATTCGTCTCATTGAAGGCAGGGTTGAACAAACCGAGCCGGTTCAAGGTGCGCAACTGGTTGTCGGTCACGCCCGTCGCGGAATACGTCAGATTGCCGTTCAGCTGGCGCGCATTGACGCCAAGAACGTAATTAGCCACCGGCGTGTGACAGGTCAGGCAATCGGCCGGACTCGGATAGATCCAGGTCTGCGTGCGGACACCGGAGGCATTAGTGATGACGATATTCTCGTTCAAACTGGTGGCGAGCAGGTCGGCATCGCTATTGTCAGGACGCCATTTATACGTCACCCCGTAGACGGCGCCGTTGATGTCGCGTACCAGCAGCCGGGTTTCCAATCGCCGCAACGGAACACTGGAGTTGGTTTCGTTTACGACTAGGTCGAAATTCTTCACGAACACGGTACCGGCCGGGAAAGTCCATGAATTCGTGGGCAGAAAACCGATTTGTTCATCCGGGGTTATGATGCTACCGTCGCCGGGCACGGCTAGATAACGGCTCTTCGCCGCCGCATCCGACCACAGGGGGGTGTTGGGTGCATAGGGGATCAAACCGCTGGCCGGTGTCCGATTGGTCGTGTTGCTGAAAGCGCCGGTTCCCGATAGCAGCACCGGAATTGAGCCATTGAAGGTGGTGGGCATGTTCAGGAAAGGCTTCACGGGTCCGTTGCTTGTGAGGCCGTAGGGCTGACCGCTACCGTTGCCCACGATAATATTGACGGGTGCCGAGGTGCTGCTCAAACCGCTGCCGTCAATGGCCACGGCAGTCAACGCATAGCTGCCCGCCGCCAAACCGGTGGCCGTGACCGTATAGGGCGCATTGCTGATGCTGCCCAGCAATGTGCTGTTAGCGTAGAGAATCACATTGCTGACTGGGTTGTAAGGAGCGTCGGCTTCCGCGGTAACGGTAACGCTCGCGCTGGCTGTATAAGCCGCACCATTGGTTGGGCTGGTCATGACGACTGAGGGTGGTGGATTGGTAAAAGGATTTAATTGGGATTGCGGTATGATGGCTTGCGTCGTGGATGGGCTGCTCCATTGTAATTGAGCCGATGCGCTGCCGGTGTTTTCATAGTATTCCATCCGGATGTTATAAAGCTGCTGGGCTTTGAGCGCGATGGTTCCGCTTTTGGTGGTTGCCGCCTGGTCTACCCAGTCATCAACCAGCAACTGGCCGTTCACCCATAACCGCACACCGTCATCAGTGGTCGTGTAAAAAGTATAAGTCTCGCTGAATTGCGGCTGCACAGAGCCCGTCCAGCGCACGGTGAAGCTGTCTGAACTGATGCTGAGGTCCGGCGAGCCGCTGCCCCAGTTGAAGTTTACATTGGTATCAATGCGGATCAGGGTGGCCGGGTCATTGAACGTTTTCAGCTGATTGGAGTAGTAGGTGCCGAGCAGCCCCGTCCCGCTGCCGAGCGAGGCGCTGTTGATGAAGCTGGCGGAGCTGTTGGCGCTGTTGATGGCCCCCGGCTTGGTCGCCACTGCCTGCACCGCCGCAGTATTCGTCAAGGTGAAGGGTGCGGTGTAGAGGAGGGAATTGGTGGTGGGAATGCTGCCGTCCAGGGTGTAATAAATTGCGCTCCCCGGCGTGGCGTCCGTCAAGGTAATTACGACCGAATTGGTGAAGATGCCTCCGTTGGGGGCGATGACTGGCGCCGGCAGAAATCCGGCTATTCCGAAAACTGACAGGCTGTATTCCGCTCCCACATATACTTTTCCATTGGCTACCGTCGGCACGGTGAACTTGACCGCGCCGCCTGGATTGTCTCGCGACAGGTTCTGGCTGCTGTTGTAGAGTTGCTGGGACAGGTTGTATGCGTTGTAAGCGTGCAAGACCGCTGGTCCGCTGCTGTTGTACGCGTCCGACTGGATCACCCAGGCGATGGCGTTGTTCGTGCCATTGGCAGATATCGTGGGTGTGGCACCTGGAAAGCCGAAGCTGGTCGTGGATTGTGAAAGCGTCGAGGTTCCCAGCACTCCGTTGGTGATGGCCAGGCACTTCAGCACATCGCCGTTGCCTTGAAAAAACAGCCGGCCGTTAAAGTATGCTGGCGAACTCCACATGCCGTTGATGACGCCGGTGAACGACTGGACAATCTGGCTGTCATTGCCGGAATGAAAATGCCCCATGTTGTCGCGGTCAATCAGGTAAACCCTGCCCTCCTTGCCGCACCCTACAATCAAGTGTGGATGCGCCGCGCTGCCGGCTGAATCCGGCAACAACAATGCTCCACCGGAACCGACGTCCGTGTCGCCACCATTCAAAGTGCTGTAATTGAAGGGTGCGAAATAATCCGCAACGGCCAGTTTATTGGTGGTGGATAGTTTGACAAAACATTCGCCATATTCAGTTCCCCCTGAGTTGTTCGCGTTATAAGAACCATTGCCCACCATGAAGTATAAGTTCTTTGCCGTATCCACGCATAATCCATTCCCCGACATCCAAATGCCGCCTTCGCCGGCATTGCCGCCGAAGACCGCGGTCGTGGCGTTGGGGGTGGTGTTGAAGACATAATTCGTCAATTGCAAAAGATTTGTGGCGTTGAACCCGAAAATCCAGCCGTGGTAGGGATCGGTGTCCGCATAACCCGAATAGGCCACATATAAAATACCGCCCGCCAGGGTCAGCGCCGGCCGTTGTAGATGTTGTTTGGCACTGAATGTCAGCACCCCACCGACACTGCCTACGCCCGTGCCGGGAATCGAAGCCGAAACGAGAACGGGACTGTAAGGCTGTTCGGTGCCGTTCGTGATGTTCAGCGCGTGGATCCGGTGATAGTAATTCGAGTTTTCGATCGTGAACACATCCACATAAATCGTGCCGGACGCCGGATCAATGACCGGCGTGCTGGTGATACCCATTTCCGGAACGACATCCAGGTATTTCCCCCCGTTGTAGCGGTTTCCGAAATTGGTATTCGGTGTCGGCGCGGATATGCCCAGGTTGTTATGCCATAACACGCCGCCGCTGGCTCCAGCGGGGCTGTCGGCATCCAGCGCATAAACACTGTCGTGCTCGGTGACCGCAAAAATAACGTTGTGGATCCCTTGACCGGGAATCGTCATGCCGGATACGTAAAGCGGTTGACCATAAACGTAGCCGTCCATCGCATACGAAAATAGCTTGCCGAAGTTTGTTCCGTTCACATTTTGCGGCGTGAGGATGGTTTCGTTGGTGTTTTGTCCCTGCCGCGAATTGTCATAGTGATACGTCAGGACATTGACCTGTCCGAACACCGGAACAAGCGATATCAATAGATAGGTCGAAAGGAAATAACGATAAATACCCGTGGACCATCGACTGTTTTTGGATAAAAAAACACACTCCATTATTCTTGCTACTATCGCCCATCCGCCACAAGCTCGCAACCGCAATTTTTGAAATTTTGATAATCTGGAACATTCTAGAATAATTTTCACAATAAATGATGGTTCTTAAGTATAAAATGCTGTTTATGAAAGCAATTTACCTGCCAGCGTTGTGGTCTTCTCTTGTTTTCTCAGTTACTATTTTCTACGCCGGTACGGACCAAAGCATGGCTGGCACTGATTATCAAATCTACGTGTCCAATGAAAAATCCGGGGACCTTACCGTCATCAGCGGCTCGGACTTTAAAGTTGTCGCCACCATTCCCGTCGGCAAACGGCCGCGCGGCATTCAAGCCAGCCCGGATGGCAGGACGGTCTACGTCGCCTTGAGCGGCACTCCCATCGAGCCGCCACCATTACTCGACGCCGGCGGGAATCCGGTCTTGAAAAAAAATTCGGATGAAGATGGGGACAAGGTCGCGCCCGACAAGTCCGCCGACGGCATCGGCCTCGTGGATGTGGGACAGGCTAGGTTCCGGCGTAAAATCCCCGGTGGCTCCGATCCCGAGCAATTTTGTCTGAGTCCTGACGGGTCGAAGATTTATATTGCTAACGAAGATGTTGGCGCGGCCACCATCCTCGATGCCGCCACCGGCAAAGTGGTGACATTCGTGCCTGTGAGCCGTGAACCGGAAGGGGTGGGCCTCAGCCCGGATGGAAGATTCTTTTATGTCACCTGCGAAACCGCCGGGGATGTGTTTGCGATCGACGCGAAAAATTACCGGGTCATTGGCCACCTGCAGGTCCATCCGCGCCCGCGTAGCGTGGCGTTTGTGCCTGACGGATCACGCGCCTTCATCCCGTCGGAATCGGTCGGCGAATTGAACGTGATCGACACGACCAACCAGACCCTCTTGCGTGTCATCAAATTGCCCAAGGGTTCTCGGCCGATGACGGTCAAGGTGTCGCCGGATGGTCAGAGAATTTATGTCAGCACCGGCCGCGGCGGTACCGTGGTTGTGTTGGACGCAAGCACCTGTGAACTCCTGAATACGATTCCGGTCGGCCAGCGTCCGTGGGGCATCACGTTTTCGCCCGATGGCAAATACCTGTTCAGCGCCAACGGCCCGTCGGACGATGTCTCGGTCGTGGATCTCGCCACGGAAAAGGAGATTGCCCGAATCAAATCACCGGGCAGCCCCTGGGGCATCGTCACCGTGCCGGGGACAAGGTGATTCTCATCCGCCCACCAGGTAAATTTCTTGCGTCGTGATGCTTTTGGTGCAGCCCGGCTTGAATGCTTTCGCGCGCAGGATGGCCGGGCCCATCAGTTGGATCGGTTTGGCGTATAGAAAATCCGAGGTCGTTGGCACCGTTCCGTCCAGCGTGTAACGGATGGTTGACCCCGGTTCGTTCTTCAAAATCACGGTCACCGGTTTGTCAAATTTTCCGCCGGGCGGGGATATTTCCGGTGGTGGCAGCACCGGCGGACCTGGCAGGCTCGCGATCCATTGCCGCAGCAGGGCCATGCCGGGTTCATCAACCGTGTTGCGCCCGAGGGGTGGCATTTTGAATGCTTCGGTCGTGCTGGCGCGCAGGTAGAGGATGGAGCGCCAGCGGTCGTTTGGCGCGATCACCCGCGCGCCGTCGATGCGCTGGTCAATCAGCACCCGGCCGCCGACCAGATTCTGCTGAGCGAGCGGCGTGTCGAAGCGCGCGTCAAAATTAGCGACCGTGCCGCCGGGGCGGTGACAGTTCGCGCAGTTCGCATCCAGATACGAACGGGCACGGTCTGGCAGACTTCGCGCCGGGTCATCGAGCCGCGCGAGCCGGGGTAGATTTTTTATTTCCGCCCGGGTCAGATTGGTGTCGAAGAGTCCGAGCCGGCTCCAGGTGTGCAATTCATTGTCCGTGACACCGGACGGATACGTGAGCTCGCGGTTCAACTGTCGCGTCCTCACGCCGAGTACATAACCGGCGAGCGGCGTGTGACAGGTGATACAATCCTCGCGGCTTGGATAATACCAGAGCTGCGTCCGCATGCCGGTCGCGGTTTGGATGAGGATCGTTTCGGTCAGATTGGAGGCCAGCAAATCCGCGTCGCGATTGTCCGCGCGCCATTTGTAAGTGACTCCGTAGACGCTGCCGCTGTCATCACACACCAGCAACCGCGTTTCCAGCCGGCGTAGCGCGGTGGGGTTCAACTCATTTGTCGCCAGCGTGAAAGTCTTAACGAAGACTGTGCCGGGCGGAAAGTTCCATTCGCCGGTTGGCGCAAATTTTATCCTCTGGTTGTCCGGCACGGAAACCCAGCGCGATTTTATCGCGTGATCCGACCAGAAGGGGGCGATGAGGTCGTAGGGAATCAGCGCGGGGGCGGGGGCGGCCGTGGTCGTCTCTTGATAGGCGCCGGTTTGGGAAAGCAACCCGGGCAGCTTGCCATCTGTGTTTGGCGGCATGGACAAGTAGGCTTTTGATTTCGGGCGCGAAGTTATCCCGTAGGCGGATTCGGAGTTCAAGTCGGTTGCCGGCAGGTTGCCGGGCATCGCCGCGGCCGCAATTAAAACCGCTCCACCGAGGGATATTCTAAAAAGATGGAATCGCGACGTCATTTAACCACGGTAGCCGGGGGCGTCTTTGCGGCTTCCATTTTGAGCTGGAATTGAACGGCCTCTTCCAACTTGTAGGAAAAGCGCCGGACAATTCGGTGAACGTCGCCAACGGAAGTGTAGCTATATTCGCCCGCGGGAAATGCCCGCAAAATGACATAATCATATTGCTTGGCTTTTGCGAGGCGGGGCTTGGGAAGGTCCGAAAGAAAAACCAGCCCGATGCACACGGCATCCGGCTCTTTGCTTTCCACCAGGTTTGTGGCCCGAGAAGCCGTGACCGTGCCCGGAAGGAGCCAGGAACGGTCGAGTGGGGAGCGCAGGAGATTCGTGTAGCCGCTCTCGATGACCAGCCCGTCCGGAAGTACCTTGAGGATCTTTCCGCAGATGCACCGCTTTCCCTGAATGCACTGCGCACGGATCTGCTCGGCGCGTTCCGTGATCGACAAGATTCGATTCGTTTGTGATGGGCTGAACTGGGCTGGCGAGTTCGATTCTATGGCTGCTGTGCCGGATTGCACTGATGTCGACACCGCCGTTAAAAGGAACAGCCAGGTTAAGTTGAGCTTCATAATTAATTCACTCCGCTGTGCGCCTGTAAGGATAACTCATTTTGCATAATTTGCCACGAAAACTGGTTTGCTCCCGTTTGGCTAAAACAGCTTCGACTGGCTGCCGGTTGCCGGTTTCAAACCGAGTTTTTGGTAGCTCAACTCCGTGGCGACGCGGCCCTGCGATGTGCGGTTGAGATAGCCTTCCATGATGAGATACGGTTCGTACACTTCCTCAATTGTGTCCGGCTCCTCGCCGACGGCCACCGCCAGCGAGTTCACGCCGACCGGTCCGCCGCCGAATTTCACGATCACCGCTTCCAGGATGCGCTTGTCCATTTCATCCAGGCCGTTCTCGTCGATCTCCAGCATGGCCAGCGCCTTGTCGGCGACCGCGGCCGTGATGTGGCCATCATGCCGGACTTGCGCATAATCGCGGACGCGGCGAAGCAGATTATTCACGATGCGCGGCGTCCCGCGGCTGCGTCGGGCGATTTCATGCGCGCCGGCCGGATCAATTTCCACGTTGAGCAGATTGGCCGAGCGCAGCACAATCTTGTCCAGATCTGCCGCGCAATAATAGTCCAGCCGTTCGCGCATCCCGAAACGCGTCAATAGCGGCGCGGTGAGCAGGCCGCTGCGCGTCGTCGCGCCGATCAGCGTGAAACGCGGTAGATTCAACCGCACGCTGCGGGCGTTCGGCCCCTGGTCAATGATGATGTCCAGTTTGAAATCCTCCATTGCCGGATAGAGATATTCCTCAATGGTTTTTTGCAGGCGGTGGATTTCATCAATGAACAGGACGTCGCCTTCCTCGAGATTCGTGAGGAGGCCGGCCAGGTCGCTGGCTTTTTCAATGGTGGGGCCGCTGGTGGCCTTGACATTGGCGCCCATCGCCTTGGCGAGAATGTTGGCAATGGTGGTTTTACCCAGTCCGGGCGGGCCGGATAACAGAATATGGTCGAGTGCCTCGCCGCGTTGTTTCGCCGCCTCGACCGCGATTTCCAGCCGCTCCTTCACTTTGGGCTGGCCCGTGAAATCGGAAAAGAGCGACGGTCGTAGCGTCATTTCAAGTGCCACGTCGGGTTTGTTCAAATTGGTTACCGGTCGTTCGGACATCGTCGGAAAGATTGCGGCAGGATGCGCGTAGCGGCAAGCGCGATTCCCGATCCCCGCTGTGGCCGGGGAAAATTTTCCTCGCAAAAAACCTTCACCCGTTCAGATTAAATGCGTGTCCGTCATCGAAAGTTCCATTCAAGTCGGCTGGCAGCTCCGGGTTTTCTTCACGGAAAATGTTTTTGCGCTGGAAAATCTCACCCTTTGCGACGCCCTCGCCGACGTCGGTCCGCGCAAGGTCCTCGTTGTCCTGGAAGATTCGCTGGCCCAGGCATTGCCCGGGCTCGAGCACCGGATCGCAAGCTATCTTGCGGCCCACGCCGCCAAGGCCCGCCTGGTCCGCCCCCCGCTTTTCGTTAATGGTGGCGAGACCGCTAAAAATTCCCAGACGCTGGTCGCTGATATTTATTCTCAGATTGAACGTTACCACATTGACCGCCACTCGTATGTGGTTGCCGTTGGCGGCGGCGCCCTGCTGGATGTCGCCGGGTTCGCCGCCGCCACCGCCCATCGCGGCGTTCGCCTGGTCCGTATTCCGACCACCACCTTGAGTCAGGCTGATTCCGGTGTCGGCGTGAAAACCGCCATCAACGCTTTCGGCAAAAAAAACTTCGTCGGCACCTTTACGCCGCCTTTCGCGGTCATCAACGACTTCAACCTCCTCGCGACGCTCGATCCGCGGGACAAGCGCAGTGGCTACGTCGAGGCAGTCAAGGTCGCCTGCATTCGCGATGCGAATTTTTTCGACGAACTGGAACGCGCCGCCGCCAAATTGGCCTTATTTGAGCCCGGCGCGATGAAGCGCCTCATCCGCCGGTGCGCCGAACTGCATCTGGACCATATCGCCACCAGCGGCGATCCGTTCGAGATGGGTTCCGCGCGCCCGCTCGATTTCGGCCACTGGGTCGCGCACAAGCTGGAACAGCTTTCGCGTTTCGATATTTCCCACGGAGAGGCGGTGGCCATCGGCATCGCGCTCGACGTGACTTATGCGCGCAACATCGGTTTGCTTGACGGGCTATCCGCTGGGCGCATTCTGAACCTGCTCGAACGGCTGGGCTTTAAACTGTTCGCCGGCGAACTGTTGAACACCGACGTGACCGACCGTCTGCAAGTGCTTTCCGGACTGGAAGAATTCCGCGAGCACCTCGGCGGCGAGCTGACCATCACCCTTCTCAAGGAAATCGGACACGGCGTGGAGGTGCATGAGATGGAACAGCAAAAGATTATTGAGGCGATTCACGAATTGCGCGGACGTGGAAAATGAACCGGCTCGCCGTTATCAACATCGTTGGCCTCACCGAGGCGCTCATCGGCGAACACACGCCGCGCATCGCGGCCTTCCGCCAGCGCGGTGCGCTCGCAAACATCACACCCGCGTTTCCCGCCGTCACCTGCACGGCGCAGTCGAATTATCTAACCGGCAAGACGCCGGCGCAGCACAGCATTGTCGGCAATGGCTGGTTTAACCGCGAGCTTGCCGAAGTCCAGTTCTGGAAACAGTCAAACCACCTGGTTCAAAGCTCTAAATTGTGGGACGCGCTCCGTCCGCAATCTGAAATTGCAAATCGTAAATCATCAATCGCAAACTTGTTCTGGTGGTTCAACATGTATTCGAGCGTGGATTTTGCCATCACGCCGCGCCCAATGTATCCCGCCGACGGCCGGAAATTTTTCGATGTATATTCCTGGCCCTATTCCATTCGCGAAGAAATCAAAATGGAATTAGGGGAATTTCCGTTTTTCAGTTTCTGGGGGCCGGCGGCGGGAGTTGATTCGCCGCAAGGTAAGGCGGATGCCGCATCTCGCTGGATCGCCGAATCCGCGAAGTGGATTGAAAAGGAATATTCGCCGACGCTGAACCTGATCTACCTGCCGCATCTGGATTACAATTTGCAGCGGCATGGTCCGTTTGTTGTAGGAGACGAGGTGGCCAGTCGCAAAACAAAGTCAGAGCCTCCACACGTGGGCTCCTCCAAGATCAATCCCGCCATCCACCGCGACCTGCGCGAGATTGACGCCATCGTCGGCAACCTGATCGATTTCTTCGGCCAGCGCGGCGTGCAGGTGGTTTTGCTTTCCGAATACGGCATCACCAACGTGGACACGCCGGTGCATCTCAACCGGATTTTCCGGCAGCAAGGCTGGCTTGTGGTTAAGGAAGAGCTTGGCCTGGAGGTTCTTGACGCGGGCGCGAGCCCGGTTTTTGCCGTGGCGGATCATCAGGTTGCGCACATTTATTTGAATGACCGTTCGCTGGAAAAATCCGTGCGCGCTGCTCTGGAAAAAATTCCCGGCGTGGGGGAAGTTCTTGGTGAAGTCGAGAAATCCGCCGCCGGTATTGCTAATCCGCGTGCCGGCGATTTGATTGCCGTGGCGCAGGAAAATGCTTGGTTCACCTATTATTACTGGCTGGATGACGCGCGCGCGCCGGATTTCGCGCGGACGGTGGACATCCATCGCAAGCCGGGCTACGACCCGGTGGAATTGTTTCTCGATCCTAAGATTCCGGCGGTGAAACTAAAAATCGCCTGGCGTCTGCTGCAAAAGAAACTCGGCTTCCGGATGCTGATGGACGTGGTTTCGCTCGACGCGACGCTGGTGAAAGGCTCTCACGGCCGGCGGCCGGCGGATAAAAAAGACTGGCCGGTATTCATCACTCAAACGCCGGAATTTTTGAGCGCGCAGCAGATTGAATCAACAGATGTTTTTCAAATCCTGCTAAGACATTTCGGATCGTCGTAGGCGCGGTTGATCAAGGCAAAACATGGGCTGGCGTGACGGTGGTGCCAAGCGAGCAGGTTGGCGCTTTGCCAACTTTGCCAACGTGGTAAGTGCCGCCGGAGGGACACGGCCAAATCTTACCATCCGTATTGAGCTTAATGTAAGGCGTCAGGTCGCTGGGGAAATTGATGCGGTCGCCATTCGTCAGGTGATGTTCCAAAGCGAACTGATTCGCGGCGGCATCAATTTGGCGGAGGTTGTTGATGCAAGATCCGGGTGAAGTAAAAGCGCGTGGATGCACATAATTTGGTATTGCAACCAAAGCAAAGAACCCAACCAAACAAATAACGATTATCAAAAATATCCGGTCGGAATTGAGAGGAGATTTGTTTTCCTGTTCACTCATACAATTAAGTGAACACCGCTCCGCGTATTCCGTTGCGGAAATTTACCGTCTCCGTTTTGCCGGGCCGAAGTGGTAGCCGCCGTGGACGCGCACGGCACGGGCTTTGCCGGGGAAACCGCCGGGCTTCGCGCCGGGCTTGCTTTCCTCGAACAGTGCGGTGTAGGTGTAGTTGAAATTCTCCAGCTTCACGCGCGGGATCGTCTGGCTGATGCAGCGTTCGATGGCGAAAACGTGCGCGGCGTCCTCGGCGATCATGATGGTGTAGGCGTCGCCGGTGGCCTCGGCGCGGCCGGTGCGGCCGATGCGATGGATGTAATCCTCCGGATGCTGTGGCACGTCGTAGTTGACGACGTGGCTGACATCCGCGATGTCCAGCCCGCGAGCCGCGATATCCGTGGCGACGAGGACTTCGTATTTGCCGTCGCGAAATCCCTGCAACGCCTGTTCGCGCTCTTTTTGCGTGCGGTTGGAGTGCAGCACGGCCACGGCGTGATTATTGCGCTTGAGCAGGCCGGCAACGCGATCCGCGCCGTGCTTCGTCCGGCAAAACACCAACACCGAGTTGTAATTCACGCGTTCGAGCAGCTGGATGAGCAGGTCGGATTTTTGCGTGTCGGAAACGGGATAGATGACGTGCTTGACCGTCTCGGCCGGCGTGCGGCGCGCGCCGATCTCAATGGTTTCGGGATTGTGCATCGCCCACTGGATGAGCGTTTCGATCTGCGGCGGCACGGTGGCGGAGAACAGCGAGGTGTGACGCTGGCGCGGACATTTGTCCACGATGCGGCGCACGTCGGGCAGGAAGCCCATGTCGAGCATCCGGTCGGCTTCGTCGAGCACGAGAAATTCCACCTTGTCCAGTTTCAGCGTGCCCTGCTCCAGATGATCCAGCAAGCGCCCCGGCGTGGCGACGACGATGTCCGTGCCGGCTTTTAATTCATCATTCTGCCGGCCATAGCCAACCCCGCCGAAGACGACCGTGGTTTTCAAATTCGTGAACCGGGCGTAATCGTGAAACGCGGTTTCCACCTGTGCGGCGAGTTCGCGTGTTGGTTCCAGAATGAGTACGCGCGGGCCGACGTCATTGTGCTGGCCCAGCTTTGAGAGGATGGGCAGGGCGAAGGCGGCGGTCTTGCCGGTGCCGGTCTGTGCGCTTCCGATGACGTCGCGGCCGGCTAGTACAAGCGGAATGGCGCGGAGTTGGATGGGGGTCGGATCGACGTAACCCATCGCCTTTACGCCGTCCAACATGACTGGCGAAAGGCCTAATTTACTAAAAGGCATAAACCATACTATCACCCTTGCAGATTAAGGGAAAGCAATGAATTGCGGCTCAATTCAGCGGTACTGATCCCTGTCCGGCCGGAATAAATCGGCGCCGGCAATGCCCGGCTTTCCGGAAAATCAGGCCGCTGGTTTCTCTGCCTCACCCGTCGGTTCAGGCGCGGGGACTTCCAAAGCTGCCGGAACTTCCGGCACAGGTTCCGCTGCCGTTTCAGCCGGGGCAGCCATCTCGGCGGCGGGCGCTGCGTTCGTTGCCTCGCGCGGTCCGGATTCAGTCGTTATTCCACCCCCGGTTGCCGGTTTTTCGGCTGTAGCTTTCTTTTCCGGCTTGGGCGGGCGCGGGGCGGGCTTCTTGGCGGTTTCCATCCGGCCATCCGCGAATTCCAGTACGGCACCCTGGTGAATCAGCCAGTGTAAATCCACAAGCACTGCCGTCTGTTCTGGCGTGGCTTCGGGCGCGGCGGGTTCTGCCGGTTTCGTCGTCTGGGCTGATGCCGCTGCGGAAGCACCTTCGGCTTCGGGGGCAGGTGCGGGTGCCGCTTCCGGATTGATTTCAATGATGGTTTGCTTGGGCGTGGGCGCCAGCGCCTCAATCAATTTCCGCCGCGTGCATTTCGGGTTCGTGTTGATGTATTCCACGATCCGCTTGATGTTTTCCGACACCGGTGTCGTTGCCAGGTCGAGGAACTGCGGCCGCGCCACGCTGACGTGGGTGACGGTCTTGTTGACCTTGAAAAATTGCAGGCCGTGATGCGCGAACTGCTGGCTGAGCTTCGTCGCGATGGGCAGCGGGAAAAATTTCTGATGCTCCCATTCCTGGCGGATGAGCCGTTGCAATCCGGCGCTGCGCAAACTCCGGCTGGGCAGTCCGGCGACCGTGACCGTTTCCACCGGCTTGATGATGGCATCCTTGTGCGTCGCCCGGAAATGCTTCTCCACGTCCTCCAGCGTCGCGAGCGTGAGCGGCTCCGGCACGTTGAGGCAGATGTATTGGGTCTTGAAACTTTGGTCCTCGACCCATTTCTTGACCAAGGCCTCGTCCATCACGATTTTCACGCGCGCCTTGAAGAGGTCCAACGGCATCCGCGAAAATTTTTCCGCGTGCAGCTTGCGCAGCTGGTTCTGGTAATCGTGATAGTTTGGCGGGCCGAGGATGGTGCCGCTCAAACCGCATTGCGCCACAAACGTATAGACGCCCTTCGGCGGTTCCGTCGCCGTGCGTTCGGCCTGGTAAAAGGTGGCGAAATGATTTTTGAGCACGTGCGCCACGGCCTCCTCGTCATGGGTCCACGGCGAATCATCGAGCGCGCAGACGAATAGTGGGGTCGCCGGGTCGCCCGCTTTTTTCTTGGTGAGCTGGACGGAATAGCGTTCCGCTTTCTGCAAAATCAGTAGCGCGATCTGGAACAGCGGATATGCGCGGCCGGTCATTTTGATCTGGCGGGCGAGCTGTTCCACCCCGCGTTCTTCGGGGATGAAAGCGACGTTCAACTCCGGCAGTGGCGCGGGCGGCGCGGGCTGCTCCTCGCGGCGCTCTTCCCGCCGGTCGCCGCCTCGGAAACCGCCCCGGCGTTCGCCGCTGTCGGATCTGGAGCCGCCACTGCGGGGTGGTCCGCCCCGGCGTTCACCGCCGCTGCTGCCGCCGGCATCACGCCGCGGCGCGCGGCGTTCGCCGGGCTTGCCGCTGAAGCTGCGCTCCGGTTTGACGCCCTCATTGCCAGTGAATTTTTCGAAACGGTTGGATTCGGGTTTTCCCTGCGCCCAGGAAGGCTGGAATAGGTTTTCCAGGTTGAGGTCGAGTTCGGAAGCGGTGCTCATGAAATTGAAAGGGGGTGGTTAAGATTTTATTATTTCGTTTCGGCGGCCGGCGCGGCCGCGCGTTTGGCGTGGATTGCCTCCACAATTTTCTTGGCCAGCTCGGGCTTTTCTTCCAATGACTTTTTGGCGGCGTCCCGGCCCTGGCCGATGAGCGCGCCGTCGAATTGCAGATAGGCGCCCCGTTTATCCACCGCCCCACACTCGATGCCCACGTCCAGGATGCTGCCTTCCTTGTCGATGCCGTGGTTGTAAATGATGTCGAACTCGGCCTCGGCGAAAGGCGGCGCGACCTTGTTCTTCACGATCTTGACCCGGGTGTGGTTGCCGTAAACGTTGCCGGCGGCATCTTTCAGCTGGTCTTTGCGGCGGATGTCCATGCGGACGCTGGCGTAAAATTTCAGGGCCTTGCCGCCGGGGGTGGTCTCGGGGCTGCCAAACATGACACCGACCTTTTCGCGCAACTGGTTCGTGAAAATACACGTCGTCTTGGATTTAGCCAGAATCGCGGTGAGTTTGCGGAGCGCCTGGCTCATAAGGCGCGCCTGCATGCCCATCGTGGCCATGCCCATTTCCCCGTCAAGTTCCGCCTTGGGCACCAACGCGGCAACGGAGTCGATCACAATGACGTCGAGCGCATTCGAGCGGGCGAGGGTTTCGCAAATCGTTAATGCCTCTTCGCCGGAATCCGGCTGCGACACGAGCAGATCGTCCAGGTTCACGCCGAGTTTTTTGGCATAGCCGGGGTCAAGCGCGTGTTCCGCATCAATGAATGCCGCCAATCCTCCGGCCTTTTGCGCGTTGGCAATGACATGTAGCATCAAGGTGGTTTTGCCGGAAGATTCCGGACCGTAAATTTCCACCACTCGACCGCGGGGGATGCCGCCGACGCCCAGCGCGAGGTCGATGGCCAGGCCGCCCGTCGGGATGACTTCGATTTTCACCTGCGCCCGCGCGTCGCCCAGGCGCATGATGCTGCCTTCGCCATAGGCTTTGGTGATCGAGGAGATGGCGGCATCCAGTTCGCGTTCGCGCGTCGCGGCGGCTTTGGTGTCAGCAGCGTTGGCAGTGGATTTTTCAACAGCTTTGGGCGGCATAAATTTTACGGAATTTCTTTGTTTTACGAAGGGATACCTTAGTGAATCGACGGCGAATAGTCAAACGCCGGATATTCACCGGTCGGAGGGGCTTCGGTTAATTGGCGGCTGCGGGCCGGTATCTGATACTTGCCGGGCTGTTTTACCGCTCGTCGCTCGCCAACTTCCGCGCCGCCAGGATTTTTTGCGACGGTTTATAACTGGCGATGAAATTGCTGTAATAATCCGCAAATGTCCCCGCCGCGATGGCGGCGCGCACTTCGCTCATCACTTTTAGATAAAGATGCGAATTGTGAACGCTCACCATGCGCAGGCCGAGGATTTCATTTGCCCGCAGCAGATGGCGCAGATAGGCCCTGGTAAAGGTGCGGCAGGCGTAACATTCGCAGCCGGCCTCGATGGGTCCGAAATCCGTCTTATAAGCCGCGCCTTTGAGCGCGAATGCGCCGGTGTGCGTGACCGCCGTGCCGGTGCGGGCGATGCGCGTGGGCAGGACGCAGTCAAACATGTCTACCCCCCGCGCAATCAGCTCGACCATCTGCGCGGGCGTGCCCAGACCCATTGCGTAACGCGCCTTGCGCGCGGGTAGATGCGGCTCGGCGAGTTCGATGGCGCGCATCATCTCGGGCTCCGGTTCGCCCACGCTCACGCCGCCGATGGCGTAGCCGTCAAATTCCATTTCGACCAAAGCTTTCGCGCACTGCTCGCGCAACCCGGCGTCGCTGCCGCCCTGCACGATGCCGAATACTTTCTGCCCGGGGGCGCGCGGTTGTTCGCGGCATTCGCGCGCCCAGCGGATGGTGCGCTCGACGGCGAGGCGCTGTTCCTTGGCGGGCGCGTCGTGCGGCGGGCATTCGTCAAAAACCATCGCGATGTCCGAGCCGAGCACGCGCTGGATTTCCATGGATTCCTTCGGCCCGATGAACAGCAGCGAGCCGTCGAGGTGCGAACGAAATTCGACGCCGTGCGCTTTGATTTTTCGGATTTTGGCGAGGCTGAAAACCTGGAAGCCGCCGCTGTCGGTGAGGATTGGCAGCTGCCAGTTCATGAATGGGTGCAGACCGCCGGCCGCGCGGATGATATCGAGTCCGGGGCGGATGTTCAG
>CAIJNQ010000091.1 GCA_903822015.1 uncultured Verrucomicrobia subdivision 3 bacterium
AAATTGAACGACTCTTCCGGCGGCTCAAAAGCTATCGCCGTGTCTTTTGCCGTTTTGACAAGCTCGATACCCTTTTCTTGGGCTTTATCGTCTTGGCACTCATCGTAGAAGCTTTTCGCATTAGTGTTAACAGGCCCTAAAACAAAAAACCGGATCACTCCACTTGGTCAGGTTTTGCGGCGGTCGGCCGACGCGCCGCCACGCCAAACAGGCAGTTTTCAATTGCGCAAAGGCGAAATGCGTGAAAAATTGGTGTCCGATTTGGAAGTTTGAATTTTACCATGACACAAACGCTGCAAAAAAAATCCGCCGACGCGACCGGGCCATTCCTTGAAAAGTTCGGCCACTTTGAGTCCGGTGCGAAATCACCGCTGCTGCCGCTGCGCCAGGCGGGCCTGGCGCAGTTTGCCGAACTCGGTTTTCCAACGCTGCACGACGAGGACTGGCGCTTCACGAATGTCGCGCCATTGGCGAAACTGTCGTTCCAGCCGATGTTTGAAACGCCATCCGTCAACGGTGCGGAAACCAAGGCGCTGAACGAATTTGGCTTCACCAAGCTGGCGGGCACCCGGCTGGTGTTCGTAAACGGTCATTATTCACCGAAGCTTTCCACCGTCGAAAAGCTTCCGGCAGGCGTGAAGGCCGGCAGCCTGGCAGCGGCATTGAAAACCGATGCCGCGCTGGTGGAAAAGCATCTGGGCCGCTGCACGCCGGCGACCAACAATGCGTTCACCGCTCTGAACCAGGCGTTCTTCCTCGACGGCGCGTTGGTGCAGGTGCCGGACGGCGTGGAAGTGAAAACCCCGATCCAGTTGGTTTACATCTGCTCGGCCAAGGAGGCCGGCGACACGGTGCAGCCGCGCAACCTGATTATCGCCGGCGCGAACAGCCGGGTGACGATTGTGGAAAGCTATCTGGCGACCACGGACAGGGCCTATTTCACCAACGCCGTGACGGAAATTTTCGCGGGCGACAACGCGTTCGTCGAGCATCTGAAATTGCAGGACGAGGCGCCGAAGGCGTATCACATCGCGGCGATCCACGGGGAGTTCGGCCGGGCAAGCAATGTGACCATCCATTCGTTCGCGCTTGGCGGGAAATTGTCGCGCAACAACATCCGCACCAAACTCGCCGGCGAGGGGTTGGAATGCATTCTCAACGGACTTTACCTGACACGCGGCGAGCAACTGGCCGACCATCACATGGTCGTGGAACACGCGCAACCGCATTGCGCCAGCCACGAGTATTTCAACGGCATCCTCGACGACAAATCGAAGGGGGTTTTCCACGGCCGGATTTACGTCCATCCCATCGCGCAAAAAACGGACGCGAAGCAGACCAACAAAAACCTGCTGCTCTCCGACGACGCGACCGCGGACACGAAGCCGCAGCTGGAGATTTACGCCGACGACGTAAAGTGCACGCATGGCGCGACCATCGGCCAGTTGAACGCCGAAAGCATTTTTTACCTGCGTTCACGCGGCATCGGCATGGACACGGCGCGGCAGATGTTGATCCACGCCTTCGCCGGCGAGATTATCGAGCGCATCCAATGCGAACCGGCGCGCGAGCTGATGGACAAGCTCGTGTGGGACCGGCTGGAGTTGCTGCACATCGCGGATTAAAATCATGTTCGACGACGTTAACGACCTTTACCAGCAGGTCATCCTCGACCACTGCCGGAAGCCGCGTAATTTCCACGAGCTACCGGCAGCGACCTGCTCGGCGCAAGGCCACAACCCGCTATGCGGCGACAATCTGAAATTGTTTCTGACGCTCGAAGGCGAGGTCATCAAGGACGCAAGCTTCGTCGGTTCCGGCTGCTGCATCTCGAAGGCGTCGGCGTCGCTGCTGACGGACAACATCAAGGGCAAAACCAAAGCCGAAGCGGAGAAAACCTTTGAACGGGTGCGTGAAATGGTCACGACGGGCACGGTGAACGGCGACGTCGGCAAGCTGGCGGTGTTCGCGGGCGTCCACAAATATCCGGCGCGAGTGAAGTGCGCGATCCTGTCGTGGCACGCATTGATGGGCGCGCTCAAAGGCGAAGCCGCGCCGGTGACGACGGAATCGGAACAAAATTAAATTCACAAAATGAGCGGCCAACAGGCGCCATAAACCATCCAAACCAGATGAGACCTTTAGCTCATGCCGTTGCCGTATTCGCCATTTCCATCGCCAGCCTGTCGGCAGGAAATATATTGTTGAAAATGGGCATGGACCGGGTTGGCGCACTACAGGCCGCCGGCGTACCCACGGTGCAAGCCTTGGTGAAATCGCCGCAGCTGCCGCTCGGGATCGTACTGATGATGATCCAGTTTGTCGGCACGCTCACGCTGTTCAAGTGGGGCTGGGAGGCGAGCGTGGTGATTCCGATCATGGGGCTGTGTTATGTGGGCACGGCAATCATGGGCAAATGGCTGCTGGGCGAGCCGGTCAATGCCATGCGCTGGTTCGGAATTTTCCTGATCCTCGTCGGCGTCTTTTTTGTCGCCCGATCGGTGACGCAGGCGAAAGCTCCATGATTCAGGTTTGGCAGGCCGCGACCGCCCTCGTTGGAATACTGGTTCTGATGGGTCTGGCATCCATCGTTCTCGGACTGCTCGCGACCCGCCGGCATTTTGGCAATCAAAAATCACCCTTACTCCCGGAACCCGCGCCAAAGGTCAGCATTCTCAAGCCGGTGGAAGGCGCCGGGCCGAATACCTACGAAGCGTTCGCGTCTTTTTGCCGGCTGGATTATCCCGGTGCCGTGGAAATCATCATCGGCACCCTTCGGCAGGATGATCCGGTCGTGGCAATCGTTCAACGCCTGCAGAATGATTTTCCGGCACATAAAATCCAGCTCGTGTTCGCGGCACTAAAAGGGACCAACCGCAAGACCAGGATCATGGAAGCGATGTGGCCAAAGGCGACGGGCCAATTCCTATTTTTCTCAGATGCGGATGTCGCCGCCCCGAAAGATTATTTGCGCCAGCTGGTGCCCCGGCTCGCCCAGCCGGAAGTCGGCTGCCTCACGTGCCTGCCGCGCGGCATTGAAGCGCGCACCCTTGGCGGAAAAATGATCGCGCTGCATTACGGCTTCAATTATCTGCCGCAATGGATGCTAGCAGAGAAAACCACCGGAATTGATTGGGCCATCGGCCACACGATGGCGGTGCCGCGCGCCGCACTGGAAAAGATCGGCGGCTTCAAAAATTTCCTGAACCATCTGGCCGATGATTACGAACTTGGCCACCGGGTGGCGCAACTCGGCCTACGGGTCATCGTGCCGCCGCTGCTGCTGGACTGCGTGGTGCCGGCGGAAACCTTTGGCGAAGCTTTCACCCGGATGCAGCGCTGGAAACGCACCATTCGCCGTTCGCGGGGCGCGCAATTTTCCGGGGTGATCATCACTTATCCGGTTTTTTGGGCGCTGATTCTGACCTTGCTCGAACCGCTCGCCTGGTGGTCGTGGAGCACATTGGGACTCGCGATGCTGACCCGCTGGTTGCTGGCCGCCAACTTACAACAGATCGTGAGATTACAGGACTGGTCGCGCGCCTGGTGGCTGCTGCCGGTCGTGGACATTGTGGAAGGCATGACGTTTTTCGGCGCGTATTTTGGCAGCACGATCATCTGGGCGGGTCGGCGATACACGCTGCACCGCGACGGAACCTTAAAAGAAATTAATTTGTGAACGACGACATTACTTCATCGTCGGCCAATCCGCAGCCGACGACCCCGCATCGCCGGCGCGTGCGCTATTCCGGCAAGAACCCGCGCCGGTTCGAGGAGAAGTACAAGGAACGCGATCCGCAGCGTTACGCCAACACCGTCGCCAAAGTGCTCGCATCGGGCAAGACGCCCGCCGGCACGCACCGACCCATCATGGTCTCGGAAATTCTTGCCGCACTGGCACCCCAGCCCGGTGAACTGGCCGTGGATTGCACGCTGGGCTACGGCGGCCATGCGCGAGAAATTCTAGGCCGGCTCCAGCCCGGCGGACGGTTGCTCGGCCTCGACGCCGACCCGATGGAGCTGCCGAAAACGGAAGCCCGCATGCGCGCCGCCGGTTTCGGGCCGGAAATGTTCACCGTCATCCGCAGCAACTTCGCCGGGCTGCCGAAGGCATTGACGGAATCTGGAATTCAGAATTCAGAATTCAGAATTGGAAAGGCGGATTGCATCCTCGCCGACCTCGGGGTGTCGTCCATGCAGATTGACGATCCGGCGCGCGGTTTTTCCGTCAAGACGGATGGCCCGCTCGACATGCGGATGAATCCGCAGCGAGGGTTTCCGGCGTCGGCGTTGCTGGCAAGATCTTCGCCCGAGGCGCTGGCGCGATTGCTTCAGGAAAATGCCGATGAACCGCGCGCCAGCGAACTAGCCGACCCGCTTGCCGGGAAAACTTTTGCCACCACCAAAGCCCTCGGCGCCGCCATTCGCGCCACCCTGCCGCGCCTGGGCAAGGATGATCTAGATCTGACCTTGCGCCGCGTTTTCCAAGCCCTGCGGATCGCGGTGAACGACGAGTTTTCCGCGCTCGACATGCTGCTGCGTCATCTGCCGTCGTGCCTGAATCCCGGCGGCCGCGTGGCGATTCTGACGTTCCATTCCGGCGAAGACCGGCGGGTAAAAAAATCTTTTGAGGCGGGGTTGCGCGACGGTCTTTACGCCGACATCGCGCAGGAAGTGATCCGCCCCACGCCGGAAGAACGGCATGACAACCCGCGCTCCGCGCCTGCCAAACTTCGCTGGGCGCGAAAAATTGACTGAACATGGGGAAGTGGCGAGGGGCATTTGGCAAGTGACTAGTGGCAAGTGGCTACCCGCCTTATTTTTCCCGTCTCAATTTGCATTTCGGGGGTGGCGTGTCATATTTCGGCCATGCTGGCGACGCCGGAACTAATCCGGGAAACGAGTCAACTCGCGCAACTGGAAGAACTGCTTCCACGTTGGCGCGAAGTGCCGCTGTATCGTGATTTGCCGGCGCAACCTGACGGTCAGCAAGGAAATTTTGGGTATTTCCAAGGCCTGCCGCTCATGGCCAAGCCGGAAATGCGGAATAATTTCCCGCAGAATTTTCTCCGCGCCGGGCAAACGGTCGACGGGTTGCTTGAAAAAAAGCTGATTGAACTGGAACACACGTCCGGCACCTCGGCGGAGCGGCTGCCGGTGATTTTCGGCCAAGGCTGGTGGAATGCGCAGGAAGAGAGGGCGCTGCGGCTGAATCGATTTGTCGCGAATGTCCTGGATGAACATCCCCACGCCCGCCGCGCCACCATCACATCGCCGTCCTGCAACGGCCTGACCTGTCCGACGGTGTGGATGTCGCGCGAGCAACGCACCATCGGCAACGCGCTGTTTGTGAACCTGGCGCGGATTCCGTTTCTTTTGGGCGATGCGGAGCTGGCGCACATGGCCAAGGAAATCGCCGACTGGGCGCCGCAATTCCTGGATGTGGATCCGGTTCACGGGGCGCGCTTCGCGCTTTACTGCGCGCAGCACGGGGTCAAATTTCCGTCGCTGAAGTTTATTTTGGGCAGCTACGAATTTGTCAGCGTGGTGCACCGCCGGATTCTGGAGCGCGTCTTTGGCGTGCCGGTGTTCAATCTTTACGGCTCGACGGAGACTGGCCATTTACTCATGGAAAATGAGGCCGGCGAGATGAAACCCAGCTACGACACGGCGTTTCTGGAAATCGTGGCCGCGGACACACGGGGAGTGGGCGAGCTGGTAGTCACAACCCTGACCAATGATTACATGCCATTGCTCCGTTATCGCATCGGCGATCTCGCGGAGCGACACCGGGCACCCTACGGAAATCATTACACGGTTCACGGCCGGGCCCGCGACGCGCTGTTTGCGGGCGATGGCCGGCGCGTGACGACCTGGGGGGTGGATCAATGTTTCGCCGGAGTGAACGGCATCGCCCACTACGAACTGCGCCAGGACCAAAATGGGAAATGCGCCCTGAGTTTTGTGCCGGATGGAAATGGCCCGACACCAGTCGAATTAACCCGCGTGAGTTCCGGGCTCGAAAGCCTGCTGGAACTTTCCGCCAAAATCAAAACCGAGGCGATGCCGGTTTTGATCCCGGCGGCCTCGGGAAAATTCCGGCTGACCGGCCGCGTTGATTCGGATACAGTCGCGGCATGAAATACCTTTTGGCGGCGGTCACCCTTGCTTTTTTATCTGTCCGGCTGGCCACCGCCCAGCCGGAGGAAGGTTTCACCAGCCTTTTCGACGGCAAAACGTTCACCGGCTGGAAAACGGCGGCGGAGCACACGAACACCTGGACCATCGCGGATGGCGCGTTTGTGACGCAGGGCGACCGCTGCCATTTGTTTTATGTCGGCGATGAAAAACCATTCAAGGATTTCGAACTGAAGGTGGACGTGCTGACGGAACCGCATGCCAACGGCGGCATTTATTTCCATACCCGGTATCAGGCGACCGGCTGGCCCACAAACGGGTTTGAGAGCCAGGTCAATGTCAGCCACAGCGACTGGAAAAAGACCGGCAGCCTCTATGACGTGGCCAACCTCGGCAACACGCCCGCCAAGGACAATGAATGGTGGACGCAGGACATCACGGTGCAAGGCGGCAAGGTGACGGTGAAAATCAACGGCGTGCTGGTGCTGGAATACACCGAGCCGCCGGGCGCGCTGCCGGGAAAAGTGTTCACCCGCAAGCTCGCCGAAGGAACTTTTGCGCTCCAGGCCCACGACCCGAAAAGCGTCGTCCGCTACAAGAACATCCGCGTCAAACGGCTGGATTAAATCCGGTGCGGTTCAGACGTAGAGATAAACATAAACAGCAAAAGCCACCAACACCGTTCCCAATCATTCCACGGTCTGAATTACGGCGACGGTTTTTACCGCCGGGCGAGACGCCGCGGCTCTACGGCAGGCGGGACGCCTGCCGCCACGGTTCAGACGTAAAGATAAACGTAGGCGGCAAAGCCGACCGCCGCCGTGCCCGCGGCCGCCGCGATGGACCACAGGAAATTCCGCTGCCGCGCAGCGATCGCAAAGGTCGAGATGATCACCGCCATCTGCGCCGCCAACATGCCATAGAAAAATTTCGCGCTGCGCCGGTGATGTTTCTCCGCCGAATAATTATTCTGGCGCACCTGCAATTCATAAATGCTGGCGATGGCCTGATTCAACCGCGCCTCGGCGTCGTAGCGCGTCGAGGTATAACGCAGCCGGCCGGCGGAGAAATCACGAAACACCCGCCGGTCGCCGGTCGCCAGGGATTCGTCGAACTTGTCCGAAGCCTTGTTGATGGACCGGGTCGCGTTGTCGAAAGCCTGTGCCGTGGCCTGGGCCGCCACGAGCGATTCCGCAAGCTGCGCGGGCTTGACCCTGCCCAGCGCGACGGCAATTTCCGATTCCGGCCGGGAACTTTCCAAGGCATCCAGCGCCGCCTGCACCTCGGCATCAAATCTGGCCGGCACGGCTTCCGGCACCTGGTCTTTGGTCAGCGCGGCGATGGTCGCCGGGTCGGCATCGGGCAACGATGACGGCTCCAGCGGCGCAAGGTCGCTCGCGGCCCGGAGCAGATCCAACGTGTTGTGCGCGACGGCGCTCCGCAATTTTTTGGCCTGAAAATAACTCCACTGATCGCCCGCCTTGGACTGTAGCTGGGCGGCCATGGCGCGGTCATATTGCGCCTTGGTCATCTCGCTGGAGGCGAGCCCGGCGAGCATGGTGGCGATGACCGTCATGATGATGGGCGTCGCGCCGAGGATTTTGCCAAACTTATTGGGGGGCAAATCCGCCTTCAGGTTTTCCGGAATCTGTATTTTGGGTGCCATAATTCGAACAATTAACCGGCCGCCGGCAGCTTACCAGAATGACCTTTAACCGCCAGCCTGCAAATTGACGGTTGCCGAGCGGACGCAACGATTCAATAATCGGCGGGTAGATGGGAGCAATCTGGCAAACCGACCCGCTCGTTGCGCAAACGCAGCTGATTGCGCGCAGCCTGAAACATTGCACCGGGCGTGATTTGTGGCCGGGCATCATCCCGGCAAGGGAACTCGCCGAGAAAATCTTTCACGCACCGTTCGTCGTGGTGTCGCATGGCACGAAGGGAGACCCGGTTTTGAACTACGGGAATGCCGCCGCCCTCGCGCTCTGGGAAATGACCTGGGAGGAACTCACGCGCACGCCGTCGCGGCTCACCGCCGAAGCACCGAATCGCGCCGAGCGGTCACGCCTGCTGGCGGCGGTGACCGAGCGAGGCTTCATTGATGACTATTCGGGCGTACGAATCTCAAAAGCCGGGCGACGTTTCAAAATATCCCGGGCGACAGTGTGGAACCTAATATCTGAATACAGCCAGCCATGCGGCCAAGCAGCGATGTTCGATCACTGGGAATTTCTTTAAGAGCCTGACTGAAAATTGCAAGGAGTGCCGCGGCGAGGGTGCTTCCGCACGGGCACCAGCATCCCCACAGCGGGCGGTGATGACTGGGCCAACGCCGGACAAAGACAAAAGACCACCGCCCGGAGGGTTTTTGGGGGGAAAGGCCGTCTGGCTTCGTTGCTTCTCCGCCGAAGACCCACCCAGGTTATGCTCCTGCGTCGCGCCCCGCCAGCCAGCCTTTTCCCCAAAAACAGCACTACTTGGAATTTTCAGACAGACTCCAAGCAAGCGCGAGGTTGCAATCCGGCGGAATTTTGATTCCCTGTCCTGGTAAAATTTCACGTCATGAAAGGCAAGATGCTCACACGCTTGTTAGCGGCAACCGTCACGGGCCTGCTGGCGGGGTTGTTAAGCGGTTGCGACACCGTGCCGGTGACAGGCCGGTCGCAATTGAACCTGATGTCTCCCAACCAAGAAATGCAGCTGGGCCTGACGAGTTTCGACCAGCTCAAAAAGGACACGCCCATCAGCCACGATGCCGCCGCCAATGCGCTGGTGCAGAAGGTGGGGCGCCGTATCGCCGCGGTAGCGGAGAAGGACATGCCAGGAGCGCAATGGGAATTCGTCGTCTTTGAAAGCAAGGAGGCGAACGCGTTCTGCCTGCCGGGCGGCAAAGTGGGTGTCTACACCGGCATCCTGCCGATCACCAAGGATGAATCCGGGCTGGCCACAGTCATCGGACATGAAGTTGCGCACGCGGTGGCACGACACGGCGGCGAACGCATGACCCAGGCGATGTTATTGCAGACGGGCGGGGAAATTCTCGGCACCACCTTGTCGCAAAGCGATCCGCGAACGCAGGCGGCGGTGATGACCGCCTACGGGCTCACGACGCAGGTGGGGGTTGAGCTACCGCACAGCCGCGCACAGGAATCCGAGGCAGACCACATCGGGCTGATATACATGGCCCGGGCCGGCTATGATCCCCGACAGGCGGTGGCTTTCTGGGAACGCTTTGCAGCGTTCAGCCAGCAGCAGAGCGGCGGCACGCCGACATTTTTGCGGACGCATCCCACGGACGCCAAACGCATCCAACAACTCGAGGTGTGGATGCCGGACGCGCTCGCGCAATACCATCCCGGCCCGTGAGCGACTTCACCCAGCATCCCCCGGCCGCGTTTTCCGGGACGGGCGAACGAAAAATTATTTTTCTACTCAGCCTGCTCGCCGCCGTCCACGTTTTTATTTTTTCCGCCACGTTCCCATTCTTCAACAACGTGGATGAGCAGGTGCACCTGGACCTGGTCGTCCGGTATTCGCATCTGGCCATTCCGCGCGCGCTGGACACACCGTGCGCGGAAGTGCTGCCGTTCATCTCGGTTTACGGCACGGTTGAATATCTCTGGCCGCCGGAATCCCAGCCGGGCGGCCGCATCGCGCCGCCGCCGTGGACCTTGCCCATCAACTTAATCGCCGAAAACCTGCAGGCCAAAGAAGCCATCTGGAAAGCAAAGGTGAAGAATCATGAAGCCTCGCAACCGCCGCTCTACTACGCCGTGGCCGGCGGGTGGTGGCAGCTGGGGAAAGCAGTCGGCTTCGACGGCGGACACCTGTTGTATTGGGTGCGTTTCCTGAACATCCTGGTGGTCGTCGCGCTGATCTGGCTGGGGTATCTGGCCGCACGGCTGGTGTTCCCGGAAAATTTGTTCATCCGACTGGGCGTGCCCGCGTTGATCGCCGGCATGCCGCAAACGGCATTTTATTCGATTCAAAACGACGTGTTATCGCCGGTCAGCTTCGGAGCGGCGTTTATTTGTCTGATCAAACTGCTGCGCACCGAAGCGCCGGATGTCCGCCTCGGAATTTTCACCGGACTGGCGCTGGCGGCCACGTTCCTGACCAAAATCAGCAACCTACCGCTCCTCGCCATTTCGGCGGCGGCAATCTTATTCAAAGCCGCGCAACTGGCCAGAACGGGCAAACTCCGCGCCGCATTTCCGTCGCTGGGGGCGCTGGCCGCAGCCGCCGGAATACCGATGGTCGCGTGGCTGGCCTGGTGCAAACACAACTTCGGCGACTGGTCGGGAACGGCGGCCAAAATCCAGTTCCTTGGCTGGACCCATAAACCGTTCGCCGAGTGGTGGCATCATCCCCTATTCACACCGCACGGCGTGGGGACCTTTTTGTCCGGCCTGATCGCGACCTTCTGGCAGGGCGAAATATTGTGGGACCGAAAACCGCTGGCCTGGCACAGCGTTGACATCGCCTATGTCCTGGCCTCCGGCATTCTGGTCCTGGTCGCGCTTCTAAATCTGCCGCCGCTTAGAAGAAAGCTGCCCGCACCGCAAAGCCAGGCGCTCTGGCTCGCCTTTGGCTGTGTGGGAGCATCAACGGCCTTCCTCGGTTTTCTCTCCATCATTTATGATTTTCAAGACTGCTTTTATCCTTCGCGGGAACATCCGTATTTCACATCCGGCCGGCTGATGCTCGGGGCGCTGATTCCGTTTTTACTGCTATTGGTTTATGGCCTGGACCGCACCCTCAATAAATCCGGCAGCACCGTGAAATTTTCCGCGCTGGGCGCAATGATGCTGTTCATGCTCATCGCGGAAATCACCATTGACTGGCCGATCTTTCCGAATCCGTACAACTGGTTTCACATGTGACGCCGGCAGAGGGTCTGATATTTTGGCGCGGATGAAACCAGAACGCATCGTGATTGCCGGCGGCGGGGCGGCGGGCTTCTTTGCCGCGGCGGCGGGCGCCGATTCAAGGCACGGTGGAGAAATCATCCTCCTGGAAAAGACTTCGCAGTTCCTCGCCAAGGTGAAAATCTCCGGAGGCGGACGGTGCAACGTGACGCACGCCTGTTTCGACGCCCGCGAACTGACGACCCAGTATCCGCGCGGCGAACGCGCCCTGATCGCGCCGTTCAAACAATTCCAGGCCGCCGACACGGTCGACTGGTTTGAACAGCGGGGCGTAAAACTGAAAACTGAAGCCGACGGCCGGATGTTTCCCGCAACTGACTCGTCCCAGACCATCATTGATTGCCTGATGCATTCGGCACAGAAAGCAGGCGTGAAACTGAGACTAAACTGCGGTGTCGAAAGAGTTTTCAGGAAGCCGGACGGTGGATTTGAACTGACGCTGACCCACGGCGAAACCCTGGCTTGCGACAAATTACTGCTCGCGATTGGCGGTTGCCGCACACCGGCGCTGGGACAACTGGCCATCTTGCTCGGCCACACCCTGGAACCGCCGGTGCCGTCCCTCTTCACATTTCAGGTGGAAGTTCCGTGGCTGCACGAGCTGGCGGGCATTGCCCTGGAAACGGTGGAGGCGGCGGTGCCGGGAACCAAGCTTCGCGAACGGGGGGCATTGCTGCTGACCCACCGGGGTTTGAGCGGGCCGGCGATCCTGCGTTTGTCGGCGTGGGGCGCACGGGAGTTGCATGACAGAAATTATCGCTTTCCGCTCCACATAAACTGGCTACCGCATTTGAACGCAGAAGAACTCGCGGCAGAATTTCAGAAGCAGCGCCAAGCGCAACCGGCCAGGTTCATCGTCAACGCACCGCCGGCAAAATTTCCGGCGCGGCTTTGGGAACAGCTGGTGTCAGCCTCCGGCCTCGCGCGCGAAACCCGGTGGGCGGCACTTTCCGGCGGGGCACAGCACCGGCTCATCCAGCAATTGCAACGGTCGGAATTTCCGGTGACCGGCAAGACCCTGAACAAGGATGAGTTCGTGACCTGCGGCGGCGTGAAGCTGAGCGAGGTGAATTTCAAGACGATGGAGAGCAGAGTTTGTCCCGGATTATTTTTTGCCGGGGAGGTGCTGGACATTGACGGCATCACGGGCGGGTTTAATTTTCAAGCCGCCTGGACGACCGGCTGGCTGGCGGGCCGGGCCATGGCCGGCAGCGGGATCGGGCGGTGAAGCATCCGCAAGGAGCGCGGCTGGGATTGAACGTGAATCGCCGGCGAATCGTCAAACAAATGTGCAACCGACTAAAACAACCGGCATAATGGTAACAACGCTGCTGGCGGCGGGCTTTTGGGCCATGATCCACAATGACGGCCAGGCGCAATCAACCGACATTTCAACCAATCAAGTTTATCAAGCAAACACCATGAACAACTTCAAGAAACCCAGCACGGCGGAACTGAAACAGAAATTGACCGCCGAGCAGTTTGCCGTCACTCAGCAGAGCGCCACGGAACCCCCGTTTCATAATGAGTTTTGGGACAACCACAAGCCGGGGATTTATGTGGACATCGTATCGGGCAAACCGCTGTTCAGCTCGCTGGACAAGTTTGACTCCGGTTGCGGCTGGCCGAGCTTCACCAAACCGGTGAATAGCGCGGACGTGATCGAGCACATCGACAATTCCCACGGCATGCAACGCACCGAGGTTCGTTCAACCGCGGCCGATTCCCACCTGGGCCACGTTTTTGACGACGGCCCGGCGGACAAGGGCGGGTTGCGCTATTGCATCAACTCCGCCTCGCTCAAATTTATTCCCGTGGCAGAAATGGAAGCAGCCGGCTACGGCCAGTATCTCGAGCCGTTTGTAAAAGCGGGCCTGGTCAAAGCCGGCCCGACCAACCGCTAGAGCAAATCATATAAAAGTGTTGCCATTTTGGAGGTGTCATGGACGGTGTTGGCAAGGCGGGAACCGCGCCGCGGTATTCGAGCGGGCGAAGATGGTGGAAGGGTATAAACCCCGTGTGCGGTCGAAAGCGGCGTGGCGCTTCGCTTCCCGCCGCAGTCCATGACGCGCCCAGTCAAACCGCACCTCTTTTTTTTAGCGGCTACAGTATATCTTTAACCGCTCCAATGCGATGGCGAAAAATTAGAGCATTTCCATCAATCTTGTAGCGATGAGCTGAGGTGCTGGCGAAAAGCGGTCTTTTTGGGTTTTGGCTTCGTTTCGGCTCTGTCACAGGGTTACTTTGAACCTGCTCCTTCGCCAAAGCCTCGCCAAATCCCAAAAATCCTCGCTCCAAACGGCTACAGTATTTCTTCAAACGCTCTAGCTGCCGAAGGCAAAGGCATCATTGCGGATGAAGAGGGCATTTGACCCGGGTTCCCCGGATGTCCAAGCCCACCCAATCCGGCCCCAAATCGATGAAACGCACGGAAACAAGGCCGTCGTCGGTTTGCACGGAAACCAGCTGGTTGAGGAAAAGGGTGTAAGTCTTTTTTCCGGATTGAAAAGTCAGGGACGACTGGCCGGCATTCCGGGTGATGCCTTTGATTGAAAACTGATGAGCAATGGCCTCAGCTTCGAGGGTGTTGGTTGTTTGGACGGAATTGGCGTCCGGATCTTTAAGGGAGGGGTTGGCGCCGACAGACGGTTGAGCGGCCACAGCCCGTTCGGGAACAGGGGATTCATCCCCACCCATTTCGTTGTCGGACGGCCGCAAATCGCCCATCAGCATCCCCATGATGAAAAGGTTCACGCAAAACATGAGCGCATAGGCAATCACCACGGTGAAGGCGGCGTCGGGGAAGATGGACGAACGCGTGACTTTCCAGATGCAAATATACAACACGGGCACGGCGAGCATGTGGCCGAAGTGCGGAATCATATCCAAGCCGCCAGCGAGCGCCGCCGAGCCGAGCAAGCCCAGGAAGTGATAGTCAAGTTTCTGAAGCTTGATCATGATCCAGAGCAGCGCCAGCAGGATGCCTGAGTGAATCAGGAACTCGACAGCCAGAATCAGGATTTGAGCAGGCATGGACTTGACTAAACCCAGCGCGACTTACTTCATCGCCGCATAGACGTGATGCACGTCGTCGTGGTCGTCCAGGGCGTTGAGGAAATCCACGACCTCCTTATGCGCGGAGCCGGAGACCTCGCGAAATTCCTTGGCGACGTAGCGCATTTCCGAAGCGATGACATTCCAACCCACCGCCTTCAGCGCCTTGGAAACGGAATCCAGCTCCTTGATCCCGGTAAAAAAGCGCGCGCCTTTTTGTCCGGCGGGAACTTCCTCGGCTTCCAGCGGCTCGATTTCATTCGCGCCGGCTTCAATCGCATCGCCCTCAGCATCGCGGTTCGCGTCCGGGTGCGTGGCCTCGACGACGCCGAGATGGTTGAAGAAGAAAGCCACGCTGCCGGGCTGACCCATCGAACCGGCCTTGAAGAGATTGCGGATTTCCGGCGCGGTGCGGTTGCGGTTATCCGTCAGGCATTCCACGACGACCGGAACCTTGTGCGGCGCATAACCTTCGTAGACGACGGTCTCGTAATTGACCTTTTCCTCGCCGATACCGGCGCCCTTTTTGATGGCGCGCTCGATGGTGTCCTTGGTGACGGACGCCTTCTTGGCCTTCTCGACGGCGACAAACAAGCGGGCGTTCAGATCGGGGTCCGCCCCACCCAATTTGGCCGCGACCATGATTTCACGGACCAGCTTGACGACCATCTGGCCTTTTTTGTGCGCGCTTGCTTCGCGCCCGGCTTGTTTCCATTGTGCGCCCATAAGATTTTCCACAGTGTGGAAAAAATCCGCCGATTGCTCAAATCAAATTGCGCAACCCGCATCTCCTTGTGTTCGCGCCCGAATTTAGGTTAGACTGCCGTTTCGAATGCTGACGCTTTCAGAAATCAGCAAGGCCTACGGCGGGCGAATTTTGTTCGACGACGTGACCTTGCAGTTGAACCGCGAGGACCGGATCGGCCTGGTCGGCCCGAACGGCGCGGGGAAGTCCACGCTCTTTTCCATCATCCTGGGCGAGGAGGAGGCGGATGCCGGCCAAGTCATGAAGGAGCGGAACGTCGTGTTCGGCTATCTGCCGCAGGAAAGCGCGCCGGTCGGCGAGGAAACGGTGCTGGAACTGGCCACGGCCATCTCGCCGGAATTTGTGAAACTCCGCCGGCTGATCCTGTCCTGGGATTCCGACCATCACATCGCGCCGGATCACGCCGAGGAAATCCACGACGACGCGCACAACCGATTTCATGAGCTCGGCGGCTACCAACTCGACGCGAAGGCGAAGCAAATCCTTTCCGGCCTCGGTTTTCGCGAAAAAGATTTTGGCCGCAAAGCGCGTGAATTGAGCGGCGGCTGGGTCATGCGCGCCCATCTCGCGCGATTGCTCGTGCAGCAGCCGGATTTGCTGCTGCTCGACGAACCCACCAACCATCTGGACCTCGAAGCGCTGCTGTGGTTTCAGGAATATCTGACCACGTATCCCGGCGCGATCATGGTCATTTCGCACGACCGCGAATTTCTCAACCACATCGTGAGCGGCATTGTGGAAATCCGTTCCAGCAAGCTCAACCGCTATCGCGGCAACTACGATGATTTTCTCGTCCAACGCGCGGCCGCCGCAGAGCAACTGATCGCCGCCTACAAAAACCAGCAGCGCGACATTGCGCGGCTGCAGGAGT
>CAIJNQ010000092.1 GCA_903822015.1 uncultured Verrucomicrobia subdivision 3 bacterium
AACACCGTTGAAGAACGCCACTTCATTGGGCGTGCCGAGCGGGCCACCCTCGGCGCTGGTGCCGTTATCGCCGTTGATATAGATGATGAGCGTGTTGTCGAGCTTGCCCATGTCCTCGACGGACTGGATCACCCGGCCGATTTCATAGTCGTTGTAAGCCTCGAAGGCGGCGAACACTTCAACCTGCTTGATGAACAGCTTCTTCTCCTCGGGTTTGCAGTCATCCCAGTTCTTCAGGACATTGGTCGGCCACGGCTCGATCTGGGTGTCCGCCGGAATCACGCCCAGCCGTTTTTGGTTTTCGAATATTCGGTCTCGCAGCTTGTTCCAGCCGTCATCGAACAGGTGCATGTTGTGAATCTTGTCCACCCATTCCTGCGTGGGATGATGTGGCGCGTGCGTGGCGCCGGGCACATAATAACAGAAGAACGGCTTGCTGGGGTCCGTCTGGTTCAGCCGGTTAAGGTAATCAATGCAGTCGTCCGCCATGCCGGTGAGGAGGTTCCATTTGCCTTCCTTTCCGCGGAACGGATAAATCTGCGTGTTGTTGCGGAAAAGATTCGGCTCCCACTGGTTCGCGTCTCCGCCGACGAAGCCGTAAAAGTACTCAAAGCCCATCCCGGTCGGCCACTGGTCAAACGGTCCGATGGAGCTGGCTTCAAACGCCGGTGTGTTGTGGTCCTTGCCAAACCACGAGGTGGCGTAGCCATTCTCCAGCAGGATGCGGCCGATGGTCGCCTTGTCCTTGCCGATGATGCTGTTGTAGCCCGGGAAACCCGTGGACTGTTCTGAAATCACGCCAAAGCCGACGGAATGATGATTGCGGCCGGTGATCAACGCGGCGCGCGTCGGCGAGCAGAGCGCCGTTGAGTGAATGTTATTGTAGCGCAGGCCCGCTTTCGCGAGCCGGTCCATCGTGGGTGTCGGAATCACGCCGCCAAACGTGCTCGGCACACCGAATCCGGAGTCGTCTGTCATGATGAGCAGAATATTCGGCGCCTGCTTGGGCGGGACGATGCGTGGTGCCCACCAATACTTTGATTGCAGCGCTCCGTTCTTGATCACGCCGCCGAATTGGGGATCGGGTGCGGGCAATTGCTTGCCGCTGATGGTGGTGGTGGCACTCGGCGAACCCGGCGTGCCGGTGGTTTCGATTTCCGCCCAAACCGCCGGCGCCAGGGAGGTGACAAGCGTCACCGTGGCGGTCAGGCCGTATTTAAAAAAGTTGTTTCGTCTCATGTTTTTTGATTTTTATCCCGCGTCGAATACTAAATACCCAAGGCCACTTTGTTTTTCAAAACATTTTTTGCTGGTTTTCTTTTTGGTTCAGGACCCTTCCTTGTCGAGGAGCGATTCCCGCCTTACCAGGGTTTGAAAGAGATAAAATTTCTGTTCGTTAGAGCGTTTGAAGAAATACTGTAGCCCTTTGGAGCGTGGATTTTTGGGATTTGGCAAGGCTTTGGCGAAGGAGCAGGTTTTCAATTGAGTGCCCTCACAGGTTGGGACACAGCGCTGCGCTGCGGTGTCCCCGCCTGTCAGCGAAGCGAGGGCGGAACGAATGATTTCAGTGCATCCGCTTTATTACCTTCGACGGGCTGCCTACGGCTGTTCCTTCTCCTGCGGAAGAAGGTTGGGATGAAGCGGAAAGCCGTGTCCAACCCAAACGCGGTCATGCCTTTTCTGAAAATCTCTAAGCGGCTATTTTGTCCCGGCGGAGGATTGCAGCACCACCCGGAAGCCGAAGTCATTCCGCGGCTTGTCGTTGGCCAGTGAATAATACCAGCGGAACACGATCCGGGTGGTCGGTTCGCTGAATGTGTCCCAGGCGCCCCCCCGCAGCACGCGAACTGCCGTGTCGTTTGAGTCAAGGCACCAAGCCCACACATTTCCCCGCATGTCGTAAAGTCCCGCATTGTTTGGCCCCAGACTGCCAACCACCGCCGTGGCGGCGATGTTGCCGTTGTTGTATTTCATCACGGCATCTTTCAGTGAGGCGTCCGCCACCAGGTTTTCCCACTGCGCTTGCGTCGGCAGGCTATACCTGTACCCGTCCGGCAGCTGGTCCTTTTCGCTCGCGGTCAATTTGGTGCAAAAATCCACCGCGTTGTTCCAGCTCACCGAATCCACCGGCCGCTGCGGATTTTTGAAGGCGCTGGGGTTGTTGTGCGTCACTTGCTGGTAGGCATCCTGGGTGGTGTCAAATTTCCCCGCCCAATATCCCTCTGAGATTTTTACCAGCACGACGCCGACGGTATTGGTGACAACGCTGTTGGTCGTCATCAGGTCTTTCAGGGTCGGCACCTCGTTGGTCGGGGTGGTGTTATCCTGCGCCTGGCTTTCAATGCCGGTCAGACCGATCAGGGCGGCGGCGAGAACAATCCAAATCCTCCACTTGTTTTTCATGTCACAAACAAAACCCATCTGGGCCGATTGTCAAGTTTCCTCGCGCCGCCCCCGGTCACTGGCACTTTTGTATGTTGGCCAGGTCTTCCGCCAGGAATTGGGTCACATCCTTGAACCGCGCCACGTTTTCCGGGTTTATGCCCATGAGCGCTTGGTGGGCTTCCAGGCTGGTGCGGGCGATCTGTTCGTGGGTCGGATGAATCGATTCCGGGGTGCAGGTCTTGACGTCGAGCGGCAGTTCAAGCTTGCCCGCGGTGGTTTTGAACAGGATCAGCGTCCCGAGATTCTCCAGCAGCTCCGTGACGCGCGGATTGGCGTTCAGCAGTTCAATCCCCGGCGGCGCGTTCTTGTTGGCCGAGTTCAATTTCAGGCCGAACTGCGCCAGGGTTCCCAGAAACGTGCTGTCCATCAGCACGCATTCCGTCAGGTCGATGATGAAGTGGCCGTAGCCCTTTTGCGCCAGCTCGCCGAGCAGCGTTTTGAAATCCGGGCTGGAACAGAAATTCGCCCGGCCGCTGATCCTGACACAGGCGAAATTTTTCCCCACAAGCACTGACAAATTTGCCGGTAATGTTGCCATTTTTTTAAATTAAGTTCAAGCCGCCGCCGCGTGCGGGGTCACAATTTGCACCAAAGCTTGCTGCAATACCAGTGTTTCATCCAGCCGGCTCGACACCAGTTGTTGGTTGCACCGCAACAGCAGCTCCATGGCACGCACCAATTCGTTCTCGGTGTATTTTTTGGCCTGCGGCAGCGCCTTGTAAAGCACATATGGATTTAGGGCCAGCGGATTGAACCGCCGGTCCGCCGGCAGCTTCTCCTTGGGCACCCCCTCCAGTTGCGCCTTGAACCGGTTGTAATCCGCCTCCGGCTTGATCCAACCTTCCCGCAGCATCTCCTTCAGCAGCAGCATCGCGCGGATTTTCCCGATCAGCCCGTAAAGCAGCCCGATCTCGGATTTGTCCTTGTCCGATTTCATCTCCCAAAGCTCCTCGTCCAGCCGCTTGAGCAGGCGCGGCAGGTCCCGGTCGCCCAGCGCGTCGCCCAGCGCAAACGCCCGCGCGGTTTTGTTCCGGATGCAGATCGCCGCCACCTCCGCCATTTCAATCTTTTTCCGGTCGCCGGCGTACAGGCACAGCTTTTCAATTTCGCTTTCCAGTTGGCGTGCATTCGGTCCGACGCGGTTGACCAGCTCCGCCAGGGCTTCCTCGGAAATCTCCTTTTTGCGTTCCCGCACCGCGGCGCGCGCCGTCGCTTCGGCGCGCTCGCCCCAATCCCGGTCGTCGGCCGAGAGCGCCGCGAAACTTTCCACCGGCCCGAGCTTGTCGAGGGTTTTGTAGAAGGTCTTCCGCTTGTCCACCTTGCCGGCGCTAATGAGCAGCCGGATGTTTTGCCAGACGAAAGTCTTCAGCTCCTCCGCCAGTTCCGCCAGCGCTTCGGTCACCGCCTGTGTCGCCGCCGTGCGTTCCTCCCCCAGAAAATTGCAATCGCGCAGCCACACCACTTTGCCCGTCCCGAAGAAGGGTAGGGTGTTCAGCGCTTCGCGCAGCTTGGCCAGCGCCGCCAGCGCGTCCCCGCTGTTGCTGACCGCGGCTTCGATGATTTCATGGTCCATGCCGCCGAGTTCTTCGGACCATTGCTGGTAAATGTGCTTCGCCCGCTGCTTCACGGCAAATTCTTCATCGCCGCAAATCAACGTCAGGGTTGGGGCTTTGGCGGCGGCCATGCTATTCGGCGGCATCGGTGCCGGTCTCGTTGATCCGGCTCAATACTTCACTCATGTCCTCCACCTGCTCAAACAGCGGGGTGGCGACAAAGATCGGCTTCTTTTGCGCGGCGGCGATCGCGAGGCAGTCGCTGGGGCGGGCGTCAATCTCCACGATCTTGCGCGCGACTTCGTTTTGCTGCTGCAAAATTAGCCGCGCAAAGTAGGTGGAATTTTTTAAGTCGGTGATCACCACCCGCTCGACGGTGATATTGAACCCCTTGAAGATCCGCTGCATCAGATCGTGCGTCAGCGGCCGTTCCTTGGGTTCGTTCCGCAGAAAATCGCCGATCACGCGTCCCATCTGCGGCTCAACATTGATCACAAATACCTTCTGCTCGTTGCCGACAAACAGGGCGCAGCCACTGTTGGCCGGCAGGATGCCGCGGATTTGAACGGGAACCACGTCGTTCTTCATGGGGTCAATTTATGGCAAAACTGTTTAAAAACAAGTCCCTTGAATCCGTCAGGGGTTGTAGTTGAGCCACGGCCCCAGCCAGCGTTCCATTTCCGTCGCCGGTTTGCCTTTGCGTCGGGCCAGATCCTCGACCTGGTCCTTGCCCAGTTTGCCCACGGCAAAATATTTCGCCTCCGGATGCGCGAAATAGAGCCCGCTCACCGAACTCCCCGGCCACATCGCGAAATTTTCGGTGAGCTTGATCCCGGTGTGCTGTTCCGCGTCGAGCAGATCCCATAAGATTTCTTTTTCGGTGTGGTCGGGCGATGCCGGATAGCCGGCGGCGGGACGGATGCCCCGGTACTTTTCCTCGATCAGATCAGCCGGGGTCAGTTTTTCCAGCTTCCCGAACCCCCACTCCGCGCGCACGCGCTGGTGCAGGTATTCCGCGAACGCTTCCGCCAGGCGGTCGGCGATCGCCTCGGCCAGAATGGCGTTGTAGTCGTCGTGCGCCGCTTTGAACCCCTCCACGATTTCTTTCAACCCGTGCCCGCTCGTGACCGCAAAGGCGCCGATAAAATCTTCTGACTCCTGACTTCTGACTTCTGACTTCTGTTTTGGCGTAATAAAATCCGCCAGGCACCAGTTCGGCGTCCCGTCGCCTTTTTCCATTTGCTGGCGCAGGAAATGCAGTGTCGTTCGCACATGTTTGCGCGAGCCGTTTGTGTAGATTTCCACGTCGTCGCCGACGGCGTTCGCCGGAAACAATCCGTAAACCGCCTGGAGTTTCAGTGCTTGGTTGGCGGCAAAATCCGCGAGCATCTTCTGCGCGTCGGCGAATAGTTTCGTCGCTTCCTCGCCGTGTTTCTCGTGTTGCAGGATCTTCGGATATACCCCGCGCAATTCCCAGGTGTGAAAGAACGGCGTCCAGTCTATGTACGGCACCAGCTCCTCGAGGGTCACCTGGAAGGCGCCCGCATGTCCGTGGGCCGACCCGCAATCGCACTTGCCGGGGTTGAACGTTCCGGAGGTCAGGGTGCGCACGCCGGTGAACTCCGGCTTGGGCAAATCGTCATACTTTAACTTCGGCGCATTCGCGCGGGCTGCTTCGAGCGAAAGCAATTTCACCGTTGCGCCGGCGTGCTGTGTCCGGAGTGCTTCGTAATCCGCGCGTAGCTTTTTAACAAAGGGCGCCTTGCCGTCCTGGCTCAGCAGGCTGCTGACCACCGGCACGGCGCGCGAGGCGTCCAGGACGTGGACCACCGGCTCGCCGTAGTGCTGCGCCACCTTCACCGCGGTATGCGCCCGGCTGGTGGTCGCCCCGCCGATCAGCAGCGGCACCTTGAATCCCGTGCGCTCCATCTCGCGGGCGACGTGCACCATCTCGTCCAGCGAGGGCGTGATCAATCCGCTCAGGCCGATGATGTCGGCCTTTTCCAGCTTTGCGCGCTCCAGGATCTTTTCGCACGGCACCATCACGCCCAGGTCGATGACCTCGTAGTTGTTGCAGGCCAGCACCACCCCCACGATGTTTTTGCCGATGTCGTGCACGTCGCCTTTCACCGTGGCCAGCACGATTTTGCCCTGCGCCTTCACGGCCTCCCCGCGCGCGGCCATGGCCGCCTTCTCGGCCTCCATGAACGGCGTGAGGTGCGCCACGGACTTTTTCATCACCCGCGCCGACTTCACGACCTGCGGCAGGAACATTTTGCCCGCGCCGAACAGATCGCCCACCACGCTCATCCCCGCCATCAGCGGTCCTTCAATCACGGCCAGCGGCTTGCCGTATTTGACCCGCGCTTCTTCCGTGTCGGCGTCGACGTAAAGATCGATGCCTTTCACCAGCGAATGCGCCAGGCGCTCCTCCACCGTCCCTTTGCGCCATTCTTCCTCGGCTTTCTTGTCGCTGGCGGTGGTGCCCGCGCTGGCGGCCTTGAGCTTTTCCCCGAAGGTGACCAGCTGTTCGGTCGCGTCGGGCCGGCGGTTCAGCAAAACGTCTTCCACGAGGGCTTTCAGCTCCGGCTCGATCTCCTCGTAAACTTCCAGCATGCCCGCGTTCACGATGGCCATGTCCATCCCGGCCTGGATGGCGTGGTAAAGGAATGCGCTGTGCATCGCTTCGCGCACCGGATTGTTGCCGCGGAAGCTGAACGACACGTTGGACAAACCGCCGCTCACTTTTGCCTGTGGCAGGTGGCGTTTGATCCAGCGCGTGGCTTCGATGAAATCCACGGCATAATTGTTGTGTTCCTCAATGCCCGTGCCCACGGTCAGGATGTTCGGATCGAATATGATGTCCTCGGGCGGAAAGCCGACTTCATCCACCAGGATGCGGTAGGCCCGTTCGCAGATGCGGATCTTGTCCGCGAGCGTCGCGGCCTGGCCCTGTTCGTCAAACGCCATCACCACCACCGCTGCGCCGTATTTTAAAACCTTCGCGGCCTGTTCGCGGAACTTCGCCTCGCCCTCCTTAATCGAAATCGAGTTCACGATGCCTTTGCCCTGGATGCATTTCAGGCCGGCTTCAATCACTTCCCATTTGGACGAGTCCACCATGAACGGCACCTTGGCGACCTCCGGTTCGCTGCCCAGCAGTTGCAGGAAGCGCGTCATCGCCGCGACGCCGTCGATCATCCCCTCGTCCATGCAGATGTCGATGATGTTCGCGCCGTTCTCCACCTGCTGCCGCGCGACCGCGACCGCTTCCTCGTATTTGTTTTCCTTGATGAGCTTGGCAAACTTGGGTGAGCCGGCGACATTCGTGCGCTCCCCTATCAGGATGAACTGCCCGATCGGCTGCGTGAACGGCTGCGACCCGGAAAGTCGGAGGGGCAGGGTGGGGCGAGCGTCTCCGCGAGCCGGAGACTCCTCCCTCTCCCCCGGGGAG
>CAIJNQ010000093.1 GCA_903822015.1 uncultured Verrucomicrobia subdivision 3 bacterium
AGCTGCGGCGGCGGATACACGATGGCAGCGAGATCTTCGGTAAAGTCAGGCATCGTCAACGCCAGTCCGCCATTGGTGGTGATCGTCTGCGTCCATCCCAGCGGCGCGGCCGTGGCGGGATCGTACCACTCGGCGATGAACTTGCCGGCGGGCCAGTTGGTCAGGGTGACCGTCTGGACATGTTGAACCAGCAATGGAGAATTCGTCGCGCTGGCCGGAAACGCAATGCCGGGCGCGACAACATAGAGCAGCGATTCGTGCGCCCCTTGCTGCCCGATGGCGGCGGCGGAAGGCATCCAATTTCCCGTGTAGATGGCCGGCAACACCTGTTCCAGCCGTACCCAGTCGAGATAAAACCAGTCGGCGCCAACGTTGGTAATGGTTATGGAATGAAGACCGGCAGGCAGGTTGACCGGAATATCCAGATTATATTCCTCGTTCACAATCCAAGTGCCATCGAGATTCGGGAGATTGGTGCTGAACAGCGTGCTGCCGTCCACTTGCACCACCATGGCAGACCCATCGGAAACGGAATTGAGATGCATCACCAGCCGGGCGTTATTGGTAAGCCAGGCATTCATCACAAACGCCGTTTTCAGTTCGGGATGATAACTTCCATGAACGAAACCCTCCAGCGCACCGGCCGAGTATCCGGCGGCCGCCGGACCCGGCACGGCAACCCGGCCGGAAGTCAAATCGCCCCAATTCCCGTCGAGCGGCAGGGTCACGTTTACCGGCGGACCGCCGGGCACAAGATTGCCCACCGTGACCGGCGGCGAGCCGCTGGTCTGAAAATTTATATTCGTCCAAATGCCGCTCCCCCAGCCGGTGCGGTTCAAAATTGTGCCGAGCGACGCATAGACCGAATAATCATTTTCACCGTCAATATTCTCCCACCACCAAGACATGGCGGTGCCGACGGAACCCCCGAGTGCGCCACCCCAGATGCCCTGCCGCCAGCCGCGCAAATAAAGATCGCTGGCCCGGTTCCATCCGGCCGCCGAAGTTCCGAATTCCCCGATCATCACCGGCTTCCCATAGCGCTGAAGAAATGACTGGGCCACCACATTCAAGCGGCCAGCCGGGACGGGTTCGCCATAAGAATGGTAGGCCGCAAAATCAAGCTGCGGCAGCGACCAGATTTCCGGGCGATCGCTGTTGCCGGTCAGGCTGGAAGTGACGAGATGGCCAAAGACATCGTTGGTATGCAGCCAGCCGCCCATCACGCCGTGCCAGGCGGCGACATTGGTGGAGTTGAGAAAGGAATAATCATTGTCAATTTCATTGAAGATTTCCCAGGCCAGCAGGTTCTGGCTGTAGCCGTAACGGGCGATCAGGTAACGCAGCCGCTTTTGATAAAGCGACCGGGCGCTGGTGTTGGTAAAGAAGTCATTGGCCACGACACACGGGCCGCCGTTGGTGATATTATAGGGATTTTGCGGCCAATAATTGTTGCCGCCCCAGGAATCGGGTTGCGTGGCAAACATGCCGTGATAATCCAGGCACAGCAGCAGATAAATCCCGCGCTGCTCGGCAACTTGGAGGATGTAATCCAATTGCCAGGCGGGCTGCAGATAGTAATTCGTCAGCGTGGCAGCGGAATCCTCGATGCCGAACTCCCACGGACACATCCAGATGCGGGCATAATTTTCGCCAGCGCCCTGCAGGTTTGAAAACCAGGTGTCAAAACTATAGGTGCCCGGGCCATCGCCCCAGCAAACATTCTCGCCAATCAGCCGCAATGGCTGGCCGTCACCGGTCTGGAAATATTGCCGACCGGGAGCGAGACCGACATAACCGAAACGCGCCGGCGGCGGCCCATTGGCCGGCACACCAAACGTCACGACCGTCGGTCCGCCGAACAGCTGGTCGTTGGTGCGGATGGTGAGTGAAAGCGAATAATTCCCGGCCTCCGGCGGGGTGAATCGCAATCGCCAGGCAGGTGCGCCCGCCTGGACATCCGATTCATAACCGCCGGAAAGTGAACGTTGATACGCCTGATACCAAAAAGCGGGCACGACCATACTCCTTCCGGACGGTAGGGTAAATGTGGCGTCCAAGCGAATGCTGTCAGGATCGAAGGGATTGAACCCGGCCGGAACATTGCTGATGCTGAATTCGAGCCGCTGCCAAAGCTGCGGGGCTGTGAGCTGGCTGATTTGGGGCACCGCGTGGACCATTTCCGGCACCAGCAGCCCGAGCAGAAGCAAAAAGATACTTAGCTTTTTCGCAATCGCTTTCACCAAGTGACAATGGCAGACAACCAGCCTGTCGGCAAATCGCAAAATGACGCATTCCTTTTGGACACTCCTGCAGCTGCGATGCACAATCAGATTATCATTCTCAGCCCAAGACCAGCGAGCCCATGATTGGAGGCTACGCCAACAGGGTGAGGATCATTTTGAAACCGTGTGCCCAGACAAGGATTGACGCCGCCGGACCCAATTGACATTTTCCCCGTTATGAAATCCCTTGCTCGACAATTCGCACCCGTCATGGCGGCGTTTATGCTCGCCCTGCAAATCCCGCTGCACGCGCAAACCAACGCGCCCGCGACCCCAGCGGAGCTTCACCGCAACACCGCGATCATTCCCGAACCCCGCACGGAAAAGGGGGCCACCAACCGGCAGGCGTTCGTCTTGCAGCGCGCCAAGCAAGCGCCCGGCGACTATGACATCGAGTTCATCGGCGATTCCATCACCCAGGGCTGGGAAGGCGGCGGCAAAAAAGTGTGGCAGGAATTTTACAGCAAACGCAAAGTTATCAATTTCGGGGTCGGCGGCGACCGCACCCAGCACGTCCTCTGGCGTTTTGAACAGGGCCAGCTTGACGGCATCAAGGCCAAAGTCGCGGTCATGATGATCGGCACCAACAATTCCAACAACCAGGATAACACCGAGGCTGAAATCCTGGAAGGGGTGACGGCCATCGTGCAACAAATCCGCACCCGCCAGCCGGATACCAAGATCCTGCTGCTGGCCATTTTCCCACGCGGCAAGACCTTCAGCGCGCAGCGCGGCAAAATTCTCCAGGTCAATGAGGCGCTCGCAAGGCTCGAGGACGGGAAAAACATTTTCTACCTGGACATCTGCCCGCTGCTGATTGAAAACGACGGCTCCATCTCCAAATCGATCATGCCGGACGCGCTGCATCCCAATGCGACGGGTTACCGCATCTGGGCGAACGCCATGGAGCCGAAGCTGAAACAGTTGCTGGGCGAGTGATGGCTCCGGCGGCGGCGGTCATTATTCGTGGCCCCATCCCAACGGGAAATAACCGTAGCGAAGGCGGCCGTAAACCAGAAAGCTCGCATAGATCATCAGCCAAGAGGCAATGGTCAGCGCAATCCCGGCGATCGTGATCAAGGTCATTTTCGGCAGGGCGGACCACTTGGCCAGCTTCGGCCAATGATACAATCCGATGGCATAGCCCACCGACGGAACCACCGCAAACAGAGCCTGCAGCACTTGCAGCTCGATGAAAGTTATATTCGAGGCGAAGGTCAGGGTCAGCACCAATAACAGGAGCTGGAACCCGAAGGTCAGCGACAGGATTTGATAGGTTTTTATTTTCATAACGATCAAATATGGTTGCCGTATATTAACTCAATGCGCTTCAAGGCGGGTAATTGATAAAGTTGGCGAGGCCATTGAACAAATCAATGAAGCGCCCACGCTAGGGCGAGAGGGCGGTGAAGGACGATGGCCGTGGTACCATCGCCGGCTGAGGAGGCAGGTCAGTTTTCCTCGCGGGTCACCAACACGGTGACTTCGCCGCTGTCATCCACCTGGACAACCAGCGGCTGGCCAAACCGAACCACAAACGAGGAATTCAAGCCCACGGACATCTGGGCATAGGAAGCGGCGGAGCCATTATTCAAAGTACCCGTGACATACGGCACGGTTCGGCCCAGGAACAGTTTCAGCAGACCTTTCTGATCATTGATCGGGGTCAGCGTACCGCTCAACTTGAGCGTGGACGGAATCTCGGCATTGTTGATCTTCGCGGAGGCTTTCTGGAGGGTGTCCAGTTCGAATTCTCCCGCCAGCGTCGTGACCTGAAGCGAAGTGACAGTCCCCTTCGCATCCCTGGCCTGCACCTTGATGACGAAATTGACCGGCGCATTCGTGTCCGCCGGGGCGGCAAATGAATTCGCGGTTTGACCGAGACACAGACCGAGCAGGGCCAGGGCGAGGAAGGCTTTCATGATGCAGGCAGGTTCTGCCTGCGACCCGATATCGTCAAGGCCAAAGGCAAGACGCGCCATCATCCGTTGAAACTTTAGTCCTTGGGAAGATGGTCAGCCGGTTTGGGGGCGGGAATCGGGCAATTGCCGGTGTCACAGCGGCGGCCGAACCATCGGCCAACCGACAGCCGGTGGCGGGCAAACCATTCGTAACCCCGATCCGCCAGCCAGCGGAGGCCGGGCCACCCGGTTGGCGCGAGCAACCAGCCGAGACCCACGGCGCGGTAGGCTTCGCGAAAAACCTGCAGTTTGCGCACCATCCGTCCGTCGGGAAAAACACCATGGATCACACTCATCAGTTCCCCGGGAGTGCAGCCATATTTGCCCGGATCAAAATCCGGAGCGGTAATATCTTCGAAGGCAAGCCGATGGTGACGATTGCGGTTCCGCAGAAAAGCCACTTCCCGCCGGCAGAGCGGACATTCACCGTCGAACAAGAGCTTGAAGCGCCACGAATCCATCGATGGCAACATAAGGCCATTGCGGGGAAAATGCACAACAAATAGCGGGGAAAGTGCGGACTTTCCGGGGCCAAACCAACTGTCAGTATTTCACGGGTTCCACCTTGATGGTCTTCACTAGCACGGCTTTATTCGACTTCAGATATTTTTCAACCGCCGTGAGGCTGCCCACGGAATTGGAAACCCGGACGGCTTTCGGGGGTGCGAGTTTGTAATGCACCAGCAGCTTGCCCACGAGGATGACCTGCAGAATCTGTTCGCCCACCCGCCAGATCTGACCGGCGGCCACGGGTTTCAGGGGCGCCCGGCGAACGGGTGCCGGCTTTTTGGCCACCGCCTTTTTTACCGGCGCAGCCTTGAGCTTGGTATTCCTCATTACGAATAATAGGCAAAAGTCAGGACATTAAACCAGTCAAATCGGCAACTGGTTTGCACTCCGTGAGCGCCGACCGTCAACCCCAAGGCGGGTCAACCCTTGATGACGGTCGCGCCGGCCGCGGGACGGGAAACAAAAATGGTCGCGGTGATTTTGGTTTTCTTTTTATATTCGGCGGCGATTTTTTCCGTGATGGCGGGGACCAATTCAGTTTTCACCAGCGCGACGGCGCAACCGCCAAAGCCGCCGCCGGTCATGCGGCAGCCGTAAATGCCGCCTTTATAGCCGATGTCTTCGGCGATCTCCACCACCGTATCAAGCTCCCGGCAGCTCACTTCGTAATCATCGCGCAACGAAGCGTGGCTCGCATACATGAGCTGGCCGACCGTGGGCCAATTCGAGGCGCGCACCCCTTCGGCGGCATGAACCGTACGTTCGATCTCACTGATGGCGTGGCGGGCGCGGCGGAAAACGACGTTGCTCAGCCGGCCTTTGGCGTGCTCGAGCATTTCCGGCGTCGCGTCGCGCAGGGCCGGAACACCCAGAATTTTCGCAGCCTGCTCGCACTGCTGGCGGCGCTCGGCATAACCGCCGCCAACCAGTTCATGTTTGACGTTCGTGTTAATGATCATCAACGACACGGAAGCGTCGCTCATCGGCACCAGCTCGGTTTTGCGCGAGCGACAGTCCAGCAGCAGCAGGTGGTTCTGCCGGCCCATGACGGAAACGAACTGGTCCATGATGCCGCAGGGAACGCCGGCGAAATCGTTCTCCGCCTTCTGACAGAGCAAAGCCTTGGTGACCGGATCAATCTTCTTGCCGGCCACGGTTTCAATGAGGGTGGCCGTGGCGACTTCCAAGGCCGCGCTGCTGGACAATCCGCCGCCCATCGGCACGGTGGAATGCAACAGCACATCGAGGCCGCCAGGATTGAGGCCGAGTTCCAGAAAGCCCGCGATGACCCCGCGCGGATAATTGCCCCATTTCGGTTCGCCGGGTTGCACCGGCACGGACAAATCCACCAGCACCGGCGCGACACCGGACGAATCGCGGATTTGCATCACGGTTTTTCCATCGGCGGAACGATCGGCCGCCATGACGGCATAATGTTCGATGGCCATTGGCAAAACATAGCCGTCGTTGTAATCGACATGCTCGCCAATGACGTTGACCCGGCCGGGGGCGGCGACGATCCAGCGGGGCGGACGCCCGTAGGATTGGACAAATTTTTGAGCAGTATCGGCGGCAAGTTGTTGCAAGCTGGTCATGAAAATAAGCAAGGCCGGACACCTCTGGTTCCCGGCGGTTGAAGATTTACTATTATGCGGACGGCGGATTTTTTCCACCGAGCACCGCTCCCGCCAGCATCAGCACCCCAAACACCAGCAGCACGATGCCCCAGACGAGGTTGATGTTAATATCGAGCGAGACCGAACCGGCGGGCCGGGCGATGCCATAGATGGCGAGCAGCGCCCCGATTAGAGTGAACATGAGGCCAATCGGCCAGCGGATATCGAGTCCCATAAAATGAGTTTGGTTGATGGTTCAGGTTTACCAGAAAATGACATTGAGGATGGCGCAGGCAATCAGCAGCACGACACCCACGACGCCCGGTTGCAGGAAAAACGGCAGCGTGTCGGACTTGATCTTCGGCGTCAGCGAATAGACCAGGCCTTTGAGTTCGGCATCGGATTTGGTCCGGCTGGTCGCGAGCGAAATCACCAGGGTCAGCACGAGGCAACAGGTGAAAGCGAAGGAGGCGAGCCAGAAGTTCTGCGCCATCTCGCTGGGGAAATGAATATAGGCGCCCAGGTATCCACCCTTCATCGAATTGAGCACATGGCCCGCGGCGTCGAGATTGCTCGTGGTGGTGGTCAGCGCGTGAAAAACGGTCGAGCCGGCGATGCCGCCAAAAAGGCCGAGGAAGGCGCCGGTGCCGGTGGTGCGTTTCCAGAACATGCCCAGCAGGAAGGTCGCGAACAGCGGCGCGTTCACGAAGCCGAACACGAGCTGGATGATGTCCATCGCATTGTTATACATCGAGGCAAAATAAGCGGCGGCAATGCTCAACAGGATGCCGACCACCGTAATGACCTTGCCCGTCAGGAAATAATGACGGTCGCTTTTGCCCTTGGCGAAATAGGCCTGATACAAGTCGTAGGTGAAAACCGTGTTAAACGCCGTGACGTTGCCGGCCATGCCGGACATGAAGGACGCCAGCAACGCCGTCAACGCCAGACCGAGCAAGCCGGGCGGGCAATACTTTTTCACCAGCGACAGGATGACGCCGTCGTAATCGTAGGCATCGATACTATTATAGATTCCTTTTTTAATCTGGTCGTCGGCCAGTTTGCCGGCCGCGTTGGCCGCGATCAGGGAGCCCAGTTTGGCGGCATCCACTTTCTGGCCCAGCGCGGCGCTGACCGCCGCGACCCCGGCGTCCACGTTCGCCGGACTGGCGTTTTTAACCGCGTCCACCGCGCTCGCGTAGTTGGCCTGGGAAATCGGGGGCGGCGGGATGCGATAATTTTTATCGGGCAGCGTGCAGAGCGCGGCGGCGATCATGCCGGGCACGATGACCAGGAACGGGAAAAACATTTTTGGAACGGCGGCCACCAGCGGGGTGTTGCGCGCGGCGGTCATGTTCCGGGCGGCCATGGCCCGCTGGACGACGAGGAAGTTGGTGCACCAGTAACCGAATGACAGGACAAAGCCGAGCCCGAAGATCATCGCGAAGATATCCACGCCCATCGGGTTGCTTGCCGGTCCGGCCAAAACGGGTTTCCAAGCGCTCGACCAGGCATCGGCGGCAAACCCATGATCGGTGGCAACGGTCTGCAACGACTGGTTCATCGAGTGCCAGCCGCCCACGTCCTTAAGCCCGAGATAAACCACCGGCGCGAAGCCGAGGACGATCATGAAAAACTGCAGGACCTCGGTGTAAATGGCCGAGGTCAGCCCGCCTTTTAAAACGTAAAGCAGCACGACGCCGGAGCAGATGAACAGGGCCGCATTATAATTCCAGCCGAGCAACTGGTTCAACAACTTCGCCAGCGCGTTCATCGAAATGCCGGAAGCAAAAATCGTCATCACCG
>CAIJNQ010000094.1 GCA_903822015.1 uncultured Verrucomicrobia subdivision 3 bacterium
GGTCGAGACCGCCTTTGACAAGGGTGTTAAAAAATATGTCTGGCTGATGCTGTCGTTCATGCTGGTGATGGTACCGATGGTTTTCCTCATCAACGGCCTGTTCAAGCACAACTGGAAGGACGCCTTTTTCTTTGCGATGGCGGTGGCGGTGGGTCTCACGCCGGAAATGCTGCCGATGATCGTATCCGTCTGCCTCTCGAAGGGCGCCCTGGCGATGTCCCGGAAAAAGGTCATCGTTAAAAAGCTCAACTCCATCCAGAACTTCGGCGCCATGGATGTGCTCTGCACGGACAAGACCGGCACGCTGACCATTGACCACGTCATCCTCGAACTGCATGTGGACGTGTTCAAGAACGAGAGCGAGGCCGTGCTGCGGGACGCGTACCTCATCAGTCATTTCCAGACGGGTTTGAAAAACGTGCTCGACCGCGCCGTGCTGAAATACAAGCAGCTGCACGGTGAGCTCGGCATTGATAAATATAAAATGGTGGATGAAATCCCGTTTGATTTTTCCCGCCGGATGATGTCCGTGGCCATCGAATGTCCGGACGGGGAGCGCCAGCTGCTGACCAAAGGCGCCCCGGAGGCGGTGTTCGCCAAATGCTCGCATTTTGAAAGCGACGGGGAAATTCTGCCGATGGAGCCGATCCTCGTCGGCGACCTCGTGCAGCAGGTAAATGATTTGAGCGAGGACGGGTTCCGCGTGCTGGCGGTGGCCACCAAAAAACTCGGCACGCAGACCACGTTCACCAAGGCCGACGAAAGCGACCTGGTTTTGACCGGCTACCTCGCCTTCCTCGACCCGCCCAAGGATTCGGCGGCCAAGGCCATCACCGCGCTGCGGCAGAATGGCATCACCGTCAAGGTGCTCACCGGCGACAACGACCTGGTCACGCGCAAGGTGTGCAGTGAGGTCGGCATTCACGCGGAGAAGATCCTGCTCGGCAGCCAGGTGGAAAATTTGTCCGACGAGCAGCTCGCCGGGGAAATCGAAACGACCGACGTTTTTGCGCGCCTGTCGCCGGCGCACAAGAAGCGCGTCGTCATCGCGCTGCAGCGCAACAAGCATGTCGTCGGCTTCATGGGCGACGGCATCAACGACGCGCCCGCGCTCCGGGCCGCCGACGTGGGCATATCCGTGGACACCGCCGTGGACATCGCCAAGGAATCCGCCGACATGATTCTGCTGGAGAAGGATTTGATGGTGCTGGAGGAGGGCGTGCTCGAAGGCCGCAAGGTGTTTGTGAACATCCTGAAATACATCCGCATGGGCGCCAGCTCGAACTTCGGGAACATGTTCAGCGTGCTCGGCGCCAGTGCGTGGCTGCCGTATCTGCCGATGCAGCCGATCCAGGTTTTGTCGAACAACCTGCTTTATGATTTTTCGCAGGTGCCGATCCCCACGGACAACGTCGGCACGGCGGTCATCTCCAAACCGCGTCCGTGGCACATGGGCGAAATCTCACGCTTCATCATCTTCATCGGCCCGATCAGTTCCATTTTTGATTACACGACCTACGCGTTGATGTGGTTTTTCTTCAAGTGCAGCAACGTGGCGCTGGCCGCCCCGGCGGCCCTGGCCGCGCGCTTTGCCGCCCCGGTGGACACCGACCACACCTATGCCGCCGCGCTGTTCAGCACCGGCTGGTTCGTCGAATCCTTGATGACGCAAACCCTGATTGTCCATGTCATCCGCACCAACCAGATCCCGTTCATCCAGTCGCGGGCGAGCTGGCAGCTGACGGTGACCACCCTGTCCATCATGGCCATTGGTGCGTTCCTGCCCTTTTCGCCATTGGCGCAATACCTGGGGTTTGTGCCGCTGCCCTGGCAGTTCTGGCCGCTGCTGGCAGTCACGCTGATTTGTTACGTGGGCCTGACGCAATTGATCAAGCAGTGGATGGTGCGGAAGCGCTGGATTTGATCCCCGGAAAATTCAGAGCGCCGTTCCGGACGTGCTCGGAACGGCGTTTTAATCTCTTCAAATTTCAGGCGTTGAACGATTTGCCGCAGCCGCAGCTTTCCTTGGCGTTCGGGTTGGTGATCTTGAATCCGCCGCCGGTCAGCGCGTCGCTGAAATCCACCACGGTGCCGCGCAGATATTGAACGCTGATGGCGTCCACCAAAACCGCCACGCCGTGTTGTTCGGCGGCAAAATCGCCGTCGCGCTTTTCGTCGAAAACCATGCCGTATTGCATGCCGGAACAGCCGCCCTGTTCCACATAAACGCGAAAATGTTTTCCCGCGTTTTCCGGCAGCGCCAACAGCGACTTGCACTCCCCGGCGGCCCGCGGCGTGAGGCCGACGACGTTTTCGGTTGTGAGGTTTCCGGTCATATTTGTCCGCCTTGAAAGTAGGCGCCCGTCCGCCGCCTGTCAAACGGCGGCTTCACATTTTCCCCGCCGCCAGGGCCGCCCGTTTCTTTTCCAGCGAGTCCCGGGACTGGGGAAACAATCTTTCCATATGGTCGATGAATTGATCGGGGTCGGCGGCATTGCCCAGCCCCGGCAGGCCCAGGAGCGGGAGCATCTGCAGCCCGGCCTTCTTGATCCAGAAATCATTCGCCTCATGGTCCAGATTGGTGTCAAACACGTCGCGGTAATTATCCAGGGCCATTTTCAGCAGGGCATTGCGATCGGCGCCGCTCGCCAGGGCCGCCTTTTTTTCCAGGGCGAGGCCCAGACCGATCCGGGCCTGGCTGCGGGCGTCGATGCCGGCGAAGGGGGAATCGGCCACCTGCGTGTAGGCGTTGGTTGCCGCGTCATAATTGGCCAATTGGACGTTGCAATCGCCGATGTAGAACAGCGCCAGCGCGCCGAGTTCATTGGTCGGATACAACTGGGCGACCTGGAAAAAATCGTTCGTGGCCTTGCCGAAATTCGCCAGCGGGCTGTTGGTGTCGTCGGAATCCGATCGCATCAGCGCGTCGCCATGCGCGAAGGTCGCCTCCACCCGCAGGTCCAGCGGGCAGTTCGTGTCCTGCTCCAGTTTCAAGAAGTAGTCGCGGGCGTCAGAATAGCCAAGCCGGGCGACGGCGGCGCGTCCGGCCATCAGCTGGGCCGGATAATATAAATTGGTCCGGTTTGCCGCCGGGGCTCCCTGCCAGTTCGCGTTTTGGAAAACGGATTTGTAATTTCGCTCGGCATTCACGTAATCGCCGGCGTTGTAGAAATAATCCGCCACCCACCATTGCGCCAGCGGCGCGAGCTGGTTCGTCGGAAATTGAGCGACGAAATTGGTGAACTGGGCGAAAGCGTTGGTCTTGTCGCCGGCCCGAAACTCCGCCTGCGCCAGCGAAAAAGCCGCCTGAAACCGCAAATCGTTCGTCGGGAAACTGTCCAGCCAGCCGGTGTAATTCGTGATGGCGGCGGGCCAGGCCTGCTGCCGCTCGTAAGTCCGCGCGATGGCCAGTTTCACCTGCGGATGCAGGGGTGATTCCGGAAAGGTCGTCTCGAAATGCTCCAGCAAAGCCCGGGCATTCTCCGGCTGGGTCAGGTCCGTCTGGCTTTCCGCGATGAGCAGGGCGCCGCCCTGCGCCAGCGGGCTCGCGGGAAAATGTCCCAGAATCTGGGCCAGGGCGTTGGTCGCACCCGCCATGTCCCGCAGCTCCAGGCTGGCGCGCAAGCTTTGATACAGCGCCAGATCGCCGAGCGTCGCACCGGTTCCGGGAAACAATTTCAGGCTGTCCAGCACCGCGCGGTAATTTTCCAGGGCATTCGTGTAATCCCCCCGGGCGAACTGCGCATCGCCCATTTTGAACCAGGCCACCAGAAGATCTTCGGTCGGCGGCAGCCGCCGGGCGGCGATGATCCGGGCGGCGGTTTTGAAATCATCAAAACTGTCCGAATATTTCCGGTCGGCGGCCTGGCGGTCGCCGGCGCCCAGGGCGGACCTGGCCGCCAGCCAGTTGCACCAGCCGCGGTCCAGATACGCCCGGTCCAGGAGCGGGCTGTTGGTGAACGCGCCGATGAACTGGTCAAACTGCGCCGTCACTTCGGCCAATTGGTTTGACGTCATGGACGGCGCGACCCCCGATTTCAAATTCAGCTCGGCCAGGGTCAGCCGCGCGACGTCGACCGCCGGCGAATTCGAGAACTGGCCGAGAAAGGTGATGAGGGCGTTGGTCGCGGTCGGGAACTGGTTTTGCGCGATGGCGAGCTGGGCGATTTTCAACACCGCCTCGCGCTGACGCTCCGGCGGCGCGTTGGTCAGATTCTCCTGATACCCGGCGAGGGCTTCGTCCATGCGCCCCAGCTTCTCCAGCGCGTTGGCCGCCAGGGCCGTGCCCTCGGCCCGCCAGGCGACATTGTTTTCACTTTGAGCCAGCGCGAGCAGGTTGGTCGTGACGCTCAACGCGGCGCCCGTTTCGTTGGCGGCCAGCCTGGCCTGGTAGAGTTGCAGTCCGCCCTGCCAGCGCAGCGCGGGCGGCAGCGCCGGCGCTGCCAGCAGCGGATCCAGGATGGCGGCCGCTCCGGTATAATCCTGCAGCGCAGCCTTGGCCGCGGCCAGAATCAGTTTGCCGCGCACCACCAATTCGCCGGCCGGCTCCGCCCGGGCCGCGGTCGCAAACACCCCGTCGGGCGCCTCCAGCAGGTGGACGGTCTGCTGCCAGCCGGCCAGCGCTTGATAAGCCGCGGCGGCATTCACCACCGCCTCCAGTCGCCGCCGCGATTCCGGAAATTTCTGCGCCAGCGCGATCCAGGTATCCGCCGCCGCCGCATAGCGGGCCGCCTGAAACTGCGCCTCGCCGGTCCAAAAAACATATTCGTCGGCCAGCGACCCGGCCCGGGCCAGCTGGTCCGGCCGGGTGAGCCGGGCGACGGCGTTGGTGAAATCGCCCAGCTTTATCTCCGCCTGGGCCTGAAGCAAAACGGCTTCGGCCAGGCGTTCGGACTTGGGGTATTTTTCGGCAAACTGGGCGAAGGCCGTCTCCGCGCGGCCATACATGCCATCCGAAAACGCCGCCACCGCGGCGGCGTAGGCGCGATTTTCGCGCCCGCTGGCGGCGATGATCTGCTCGCCGCCCAAGCCGAGCGCGAACAAAATCAACAGCCATTGCCGCAAAAATGCCATGAGCTGAATCTAAACGAGGCCGCGAAACGACAAAAGCGTGAAATCCAGAAGTTTTGACCGCCGGTCCTCACGACGGCAGCACGCTTTTCAAATAATGGCCGGTGAAGCTGGCCGCGCACTGGACAATCTTTTCCGGGGGGCCCTCGGCCACGATTTTCCCGCCGCCGGAACCGCCCTCCGGACCGAGGTCGATGATCCAGTCCGCCGTTTTGATCACGTCGAGGTTGTGCTCGATGACGAGCAGGGTGTTGCCCGTGTTGCGCAGTTTGAACAGCACCTCCAGCAATTTCGCCACGTCATGAAAATGCAGGCCGGTGGTGGGCTCGTCCAGAATGTAAAAGGTTTTTCCGGTCGCCTTGCGCGCCAGTTCGGTCGCGAGCTTCACGCGCTGCGCCTCGCCGCCGCTCAGCGTCGTCGCCTGCTGGCCCAGGTGGATGTAGCCGAGGCCGACCTCGCCCAGCGTCGCCAGCGGATCGTAGATCTTCGGCACCGCGCGGAAAAAATCCACCGCCTCGTCCACCGTCATATCCAGCACGTCCGCGATGTTCTTGCCCTTGTAGGCGATCTCCAGCGTCTCGCGGTTGTAGCGCTTGCCGTTGCACACCTCGCAGGTGACATAAACGGCGGGGAGAAAATTCATCTCAATCTTCAGCACGCCGTCGCCCTCGCATTTCTCGCAGCGGCCGCCTTTCACATTGAAGCTGAACCGGCCGGGCTCGTAGCCGCGCACCTTGGCCGCCGGCAGGCGGGCGAACAGATCGCGGATGTGGTTGAACATCCCGGTGTAGGTGGCGGGATTGGATCGCGGCGTCCGGCCGATCGGCGACTGGTCGATCACGATGACCTTGTCGAGGCCCTCAAACCCCTTGAGCGCCCGGTGCTCGCCGGGGCGCTCCTTGGAGCCGTAAAATTTGCGGAAGAGGGCCCGCTGCAGGATGTCGCTGACCAGCGTGCTTTTGCCGGAGCCGCTGACGCCGGTCACGCAGGTGAACGTGCCGAGGGGGATCCGCACGTCGATGTCCTGCAAATTGTTTTCCGTCGCGCCGACGACCTCCAGCCAGCCCTTTTCCTCCGTCGGCGGGATGCGTTTTTTGGGGACCGGGATGGCCAGTTCGCCGGTGAGATACTGGCCGGTGAGGGATTTTTTGGCCGCGAGAATTTCCGGCAGCGTGCCGGCCGCCACGAGTTCGCCGCCGTGGACCCCGGCGCCCGGACCCAGATCCAGGATGTAATCCGCCGCGCGGATGGTGTCCGCGTCGTGCTCGACAACGAGCACCGTGTTGCCCAGATCGCGCAGGCCCTTCAGCGTGGCCAGCAGGCGGTCGTTGTCGCGCTGGTGCAGGCCGATGCTCGGCTCGTCCAGGACATAAAGGACGCCGACCAGCGCGGCGCCGATCTGCGTGGCGAGCCGGATGCGCTGCGCCTCGCCGCCGGAGAGGGTCATGGCCGCACGGTCCAGGGTGAGGTAATCCAGGCCCACGTTGAGCAGGAAGTTGAGCCGCGCGCGGATCTCTTTCACCACC
>CAIJNQ010000095.1 GCA_903822015.1 uncultured Verrucomicrobia subdivision 3 bacterium
AAAACGTGAATGGTTTATGGCGATCGGGGAAGGGTTGATGCGTCTTGGTTCGCGAGAGGGTTCTTTCCGTGGGGCTGGAAGCCCCACTCTACGGCAGGCAGGATGCCTGCCGCTACAACGGCTTGCAGGATGCCTGCCGCTACGCCACCAATAAAAAAAGGAGCCGCTCCGAAGAGCGGCTCCCGTGGGAAACCAAAAACAAGCGACCGATTAGGCCTGCTTGCGGCGCAGCGCGACGAGCGAGGCCAAACTACCCCAACCAGCCAAAGCCAGCGTGGTGGGTTCCGGATATTTAAATGGAAATGGGGAACTCAAAGGAGTCCTCACGTCGGCTCCTACGGAGCCGATTTCAGGCCTCAGGGTATCCAGATCACGGGGATGGTTTCACGTCCTGACTGGCGGCGATACCATTCAAAATGCCCGTCGTCGGTAAGCAGCTTGAAGGCGGGGCACAACTCACCCGCGCGCACCAGCGTGGCATCAGCAAAATCCATTTCCGGCGCATATTTTTGCAGCAGTGCGGCCAGCGCGCCTTTCTCCGTCTCCACATCCAAAAAGAAATGATAATCCGGCAGGATTTGCGCGGTGACCGCCGCGTCACCAATCAAATGGCCGGCCTCGGTGAACGCCGCCGCTGTCGTCCACAACTGCCCCTTATGCCGGGCCAGGAAATTCTGCGCCCACTTGCGGCGCGCGGGCGTCTGGGCAAACGGGCTGACAATAAAACTGGCGTCAGCGAGAAACATGGCGGGCGGTGATGGCGGACCGGATTTTTTCGCGTTCCGTTTTGCCCGGCTGTTCCGGCAGGGTGAAGCCGGCGCGGCTCAAGGCCAGGCTGGCCGGCTCCGCCCCAAGGCTGCGCGCCGCCGCGCGCCCGGCCGCGCGTAAAAATTCCGCCAGGGACACGCCTTTGCGCCGCGCCGCAGTTTGGAACAGCATTTTTTCCTCCGGCTTGAGCCGCATCGGATAAGTCATGGTTGACATACAACGTTGTATATCACATCGACGCACCCGCGTCAACTCCTCCTTGAGCTGGCTAACGCCGGCGGCCACGATGCCAGGATTTAATTTATTTAGAGCTGGCTTACGCCCCGTTGAGGGGAGAGGGCCAAGATTGATTTGTAGGAGTCGAGGTGACGAGACTCTGACACTTCTGGTTTCGCGCCGGCACCTTCCGATTGCCGGCGTCTGAAGCCCGGCTGGCTCCATAAAGTTTCCAGAACTTCGGCCAAAAATCCGCATCTTGCGGGCGCAAGGCCGGATAACCCGGGACGACCGCTCCACAGAATGGCCAAGATTCCGAATTTTTTCCCAATCCGGCGCGAACCGGATTCGCCAGGATGTAAAAGCAGATGCTGGCAAAGGCATTCCGCTTTCTTTCTTCCTCGCGCAAAACATGGTCGTGCGGCTGCGGTTGAAAACGATGCGGCGCCAAACCCCGTGCCAGGTGCGTCCGCAAAAAGGTCATGGCATTTTTCTGGTCCGTGTCTCGGCGCAGCCCCATCCATATCAAATGAATGTGATCCGGCATCAGGCAATAGACCGGGCAGAAAAGCCCTTCCCGAGAGGCCGCGTGCAGGAGCAGCTCGCGGAATTTCCAGTGGAAAGATTCGTCCAGCCAGCCGGTGCCCCGATTAAATACCGTCAATGTCCAATGGATGACGGCGTCGCCTTGATAGAATTCCCGCTGGAGGCGCGGTAAATAAAATGTGCGCAACGAGGAGTCCAAGATGCTGTGGTTTATAACAGAGTCTTCTGACGTCGTCTCCCACAAAGATGATTCGTAGAAGTCGAGGTGACGAGACTCTGACTACTTTAATCCCGAATTCTGAAATTCCCTATCCAACTTTTGAAATGAGTCTCCTGACGTCGTCTCCCACAAGATTGATTCGTAGAAGTCGAGGTGACGAGACTCT
>CAIJNQ010000096.1 GCA_903822015.1 uncultured Verrucomicrobia subdivision 3 bacterium
TATATCAAGTTGAACGCCAACAGCAGCATCCCGGGATGCCCTGCCAGCGGCACCTATTCCGACGCCACCGTGGGCGCCACGCCGGCCTGCTCGCTTGGCTCGACGGTCACTCCCGCGCACGCCCTGCAATAATCTTTAAGGTTTCTATCAACAGCCCGGAGCGAAAGCTCCGGGCTTTTTTTATCCAGCCAAAGGCAGCGCGGCCGACCGCGGAATTCCACAAATATTTGCTAATGGATCTTGGCATCAGTGTTGCTAGGAGAAGCTAGTTGCGGTCGTGTCAGGCAATCTGTGAACCGTTCTGCATTTATTATAACCCGCCTGTCACGCTGTTCACACCGCAAAATGAAGGAAAACAGTATGAAAAAAGTCGAACCGCCTCGTAAAGCGGGCTTCACGCTGGTTGAGATAATGATTGTAGTAGCCATCATTGGTTTGTTGGCGGCCATCGCGATTCCCAACTTTGTACATTCCCGCGCCCGATCCCAAGCCACCGCCTGTATCAATAACATGCGGCAAATTGATTCCGCCATTCAACAGTTCTCCATGGAAAACGGAAAAAAATCCGGCGATACCATTAACTATCCCAATGACATCACGCCCTTTATCAAATTAAACGCCAACAACATGATCCCGGTCTGCCCGGCTTCCGGCACCTATATCCCCACGCTGGTCGGAAACATACCCTCGGTACTGTGTTCGCTGGGCAGCACGGTGGATCCGCCGCACATCCTGCCATAATCTTCGGTTGTCCGAGACAAAGGCCTGAAGCCGAAAACTTCGGGCTTTTTGTTTAGACGGATTGATTCCTTATAGTTGACCCGGTTAAGGATTTAAACTAGAAGATGGCCCGTGATTTTGAACCATTTGAGTCGGCCATGAGCGCGATCCTCAAGACAGAAAAACTCCGCGTCGAATTTTCCAGCCGTGAATTCCGGCAAGCCACCAAAGTCGCACTGACCGGACTTGATCTGGAAGTCAACGCCGGGGAGATTTTCGGCTTTCTCGGACCAAACGGTGCGGGCAAAACCACCACGATGAACGTCCTGCTCGGCTTCGTGCCGCCGACGAGCGGTGCGGCCTACCTGTTTGGCATCGACGTGCGCCAACCCATCGCCCGCCAGCGGATCGGTTATCTGCCAGAGTTGACCTATTATTATAAATTTCTGACCGCCGAGGAGCTGCTGCGTTTCTATGCAAAAATTTTCAGCTTAGCACCCGGTGAAACGGACAAGCGGATTGACCAATTGCTCAAGCTGGTCGAACTCGAACATGCCCGCAAGCGACCCATCAAATCTTATTCCAAAGGCATGCAACAGCGGGTGGGACTGGCCCAGGCGCTCATCAACAACCCCGACCTGCTCATCCTCGATGAACCGACCAGCGGTCTGGATCCCCTGGGCCGCATGAAGGTTCGTGAAATCATCCAACGATTGAAGAACGAAGGCAAAACGGTTTTCTTTTCGTCGCACGAACTTGGAGAAGTGGAAACGGTCTGTGACCGCGTGGCCATCATCCATCAGGGCGAATTGAAGGCGGTTGGCCGGGTCAATGAAATCACCGGCAAACACGCGAGCCTGGAAAAAGCCTTTTTGGAGATCATCGGTTACCCAACACCCAGCACACCATGAACAACATTTTTGCCGTCGCCAGCATCGTCATCAAAGAGTTGTATCGCCGGAAGGATTTTTATGTCCTGTTCATCCTGACCGCCCTGATATGTCTGGTCATGGCTACCGTCAACATCTTCAACGACAAGCATATCATCCGCTACCTCAAAGAGATCTGCCTGCTGCTGATCTGGGTCGCATCACTGGTCATCGCCATCAGCACCACCGCCCGGCAGATTCCAGCCGAGCGGGAAAACCGGACGCTGCTGCCGCTGCTTGCCAAACCGTTGAGCCGGACCCAGCTGATCCTCGGGAAGTTTTTTGGCTGCTGGATCGCCTGCGGCCTCGCGCTCATATGTTTTTACGGGTTTTTTGGCGCCCTCTCCGGCAGCCGGGAACATCTCTGGCCGCTGATGAATTACATGCAGGCGGCGTTCCTGCACTGGATCATGCTCGGCGTGGTGGTGGCGGGGGTGCTCCTCGGCTCGCTGGTTTTTGCCGCACCGTCCTCCAACTCAACGATTTCATTCGTGGTGGTCGCCGGCATATTACTGGTCGGCCGGCATCTGGACAAAGTCGCGCTAACCATGCAAGAGCCCAGCCGTTCCATCGTTTATTCAGTATATTACGCGATACCGCATCTGGAATTGTTCGACTTGCGCGATCTGATCATCCACAACTGGCCACTGGTTCCGTGGAAAATTTTCAGTCTCGCCATCCTTTATGCGCTGGCTTACGCGACCGCGTTGCTGATTGCCACCTGCGTGATGTTCCGCCGGAAGGCCGTCAACTGATTTGCGATGCGCTCCGCCCGCCCAAGCTATTTGCTGCTGACCGCCCTGCTCGTCCTGTGTTTCGGGCTGGCGGCTTATCTGGGAACCTGGTTCCAAAACTGGCAGGGCAGCCGGACCCAATCGGCGGATGTCTTGAACACCCTGCTGGGCGACAGCCGCCGGATGTTTGCCAACCACTTTTACACCAAGGCCGACGCCTACTATCACAGCGGTTATTATCCGACCATTTTCGATAATCGTAACAACTTTGAAACGCCCCACATGGCCGAGGATACCGGTGCGGTCAACAGCAAGAACCACGGCGAAGAAGAAGGTTTTCTTGGCCCGCCGCGCGACTGGATTGACGCGTTCAGCCGGAATTTTTTTCCCGACCGGCACACACATCTGGACGAGGGCGGACCGACCGAAGACTTGAGCACCAGCACGGACGTGCGGGAAATCCTGCCCTGGCTGAAGCTCTCCACCGAACTGGATCCCGACAATGTCCAGACCTACACCGTAACCGCCTACTGGTTGCGAATTCGCATGCACAAGGATAAAGAAGCCGAGGCCGTCTTACGCGAAGGACTCCGCAACAACCCGCACAGCTACGACATACTCTATGAACTGGGGCGGCTTTACGATGAAAGCTATCACGATACCAGCCGCGCACGAAATGTGTGGGAACTTGCCGTGCGCTACTGGCTGAAACTGCCACCGGACGAACAGAAGGAAAACACCCTCGTTTTCGAGCAGATCACCACGCATATTGGCCATCTGGAAGAAACAGCCGGCAACCTAGCGCAAGCCTTGAACTGGTTTGAAGCCGCCCAAAAAGTCTCGCTTACCCCCGGTGAACTGCAAAAGCGGATTGACGAGATCAAGGCAAAAATGGCCGACCAGTCGCAACTGGTCGTGCCCAAATCCGTCTATTGATTGCGGTTTGTTTTCTCCCGCAAGTTTTGGTTTAATCCCCTCCATGAAAGTCCGGCAGGCCAGCATTTCGCGCCAAACCAAGGAAACTAAAATTTCCGTCCGTCTAAACCTTGACGGCAGCGGCAAATCGAAAATTAAAACCGGGGTGCCGTTTTTCGACCACATGCTCACCCTGTTCGCCAAGCATGCGACCATGGATTTGCAGCTCACATGCGCCGGCGACCTCGAAGTGGATGCGCATCACACGGTCGAGGACTGCGGCATCGCCCTCGGCCAGGCATTTACCACCGCGCTCGGTGATAAACGGGGGATCCGCCGTTACGGCGCAGGCTTTCATCCCGGAAACCCGTTCACCGGCGAAGCCTATGTGCCGATGGACGAATGCCTCGCCCGCTGCGTCATTGACTTCAGCGGCCGACCGCACCTCGTCTGGCGCGGGCTGGACAAGTATTCCCAAAAGAAAATATCCCAAGCCGAAAAGTCACAGGACGCCTCCAGCGCCTTTCGTTTCGGCCTCGCCCGGGAATTTTTCCAGGGCTACACCAACGAGGCCCGCTGCAACCTGCACCTGGAACTCTTTTACGGCGACGAACCGCACCATATCGTCGAAGCCCTGTTCAAGGCGTTTGCCCGCGCGACCGACGCCGCCTGTGCGCAGGACCCGCGGATAGCCGGGCAACTTCCCAGCACCAAGGGAAAATTGTAAGTGTCTTGAATAAATAATTTCCGTCGTCGTCAAATCCATGTCTGGTCAGAATTATTCCACCACCGACGACGAGATGTTGGTGCAAGCCGCGCGGCGCGGGGAACTCGCGGCTTTTGAGGAGCTGGTTTTCCGGCATCGCGACCCGATTTATGCCCGCGCCTTCAGCATGACGCGCAAGGAGCAGGACGCCGTGGATCTTTCACAGGAAGCGTGGGTCAAGGGCTGGCAACGGCTCGAACAATTCCAGGGCGACGCCAGCTTCACGACCTGGATGACACGGATCGTCATCAATCTGTGCCTCGACCATCTGCGGAAGCAGAAGCGTCAACGCGCCGAGTCCATCGAGGAAATGGACGAGGAAAGCGGCGGCGTAGAGCGGCAAATGCCCGTTGTGACCGTAAACCCGACCGCCGGACTCGAACGGGCCGAGTTGCGGGTGAAAATTGACGAGGCGCTTGGCCGTTTATCGGCGGAACACCGCACGGTTCTGGTTCTGCATGAATTTGAAGAAATGGATTACAAAGCAATCGCCAAAACGGTCGGCTGCTCGATGGGCACGGTGATGTCGCGGCTGTTTTATGCGCGACGGAAGATGGCCGCACTTTTGGCGGACATGAGAAAGATAACATGACTCAGGAGCAACAACTGAAACTGCAGGCGTTCCTCGACGGCGAACTCGCCGAGAGCGAAGCGCGCGAAATCCTGGCCTGGACGCAGCGGGATGGCGCCGCCGCCGCATTGCTTTCGGAATTGAAAAACACGCGGCAGGCGATGGTTCAGGCGGAACCGCATTTGGGCGTGCCGGAAACCCGTGAATTTTTCTGGTCGAAGATCGAGCGGGAAATCCGGCGGCAGGAACCGGCGGCGGCAGCCGCTCCGGGCGCTTCCCGGCCTGCCATGTTGCGAGATTGGCTTTTGCCCGCAGTCGCGGCGGGCGCATTGGTATTGGTGGCCGCCGGATTGCTGGTGCATTTCAACGTCCCGAAACCCGCCCCGGAAACCGCGGCCGACGCCGACACACCGACCGTGGAAACGACGCTGGCCAATTCCGACGCGACCACTTATCGTGATGCCAGCGAAGGCACGACGCTGGTGTGGTTCTCGCCGGCGGCGGACGACAACCCGGCACCAAACAAAAAGCCGACAGCCATCAACTGACGCATGAGCACAAAAAACTTTTCCGCAGCCAGGCTGGTTGGCGTTGCGTTCCTCTTCCTGTGGCTCGCGGGTTTGAACGCGCAAGCCGCCGACAAAACCCTCAAATTGGAAGCACAACTAGTTTTGGGCTCGAACGATGCGACCACCAACGGCAAGCCGGTCTCGCCCCAGATCGAAAAGAAACTCAAGCGTCTACCGCTCAAATGGCAGCATTATTCCGTCGTGAACGAGCAACAATTCACGCTGGCAAAAGATGAATCCAAAGAGGTCAACTTGAGTGACGAATGCCAGATCACCGTCACCAGCCTTGGCAATGAACGCGTGAAACTGACACTGCAGGGCAACGGCCAGAGCGTGGGCAACATTACGCAAGAACTCAAGAAAGGCCATGTGCTCGTGGCCGGCGGCAGCGCCGGCAATACCATTGTCGTCCTGCGACAGATGGATTGATGTTTGAGCCCGGCTCAGGAGACCGGCCCCGCCGAAGCAACTGCTAAACAAAAAAGGCGCTCCGAAAATCCGGAGCGCCCGATGAAAAAACCGAAATTACTTCGTGCCAAGAATCGCGTCCTTGGCCGCCTTGGCCACGCGAAACTTCACAACGCGCTTGGCTTTGATCTGGATAGTTTCTCCAGTCGCCGGATTACGGCCGGTGCGGGCCTTGCGATTGACCAAAACCAGCTTACCCAGACCCGGGAGGGTGAAAGTGTTCTTGGCGTTCTTGTAGGCCAGTTGCACGATGGATTCGAGAATCTCAACGGCTTGTTTTTTGGTGAGGTTGTTTTTGGTGGCGATTTCGGCTGCGATTTGTGATTTAGTCAGTGCTTTTGCCATAATGTTATCAGTTGTTTTATTTGTTAATTGCTGTCGAACCCCTATTAAAGCTGGCTGGAACCCATGCGCCAAGCTAAAACGGCGAATTTTATTAAGGAAATTCGCGCCCACCACCGGCCGGCGGCGCCAGGGCGAGGACGTCAGGGATGGGTTACGGAGTTTGCAATCACTCCGTGCCAGGGGCAAAATGGAGGACGAATGAAACCGCGTTGGGCAACCTTCCTGATAGCGCTGATGGTTTCTGCCCGCCTGCACGCGGACGAATTTGAATTTGTCGTCATCGGCGACACCCGGCCACGTTTTGAGAGCGAAAGTTTCCAGCCGTTTGCGGGCCTGATTGCAAAGATCAACGCGCTGAAGCCAGCCCTGGTGATCAACGTCGGCGACCTGATTTATGGTTATGGCACCACCCGGAAGGAGAGGCAATGGGATAAATACCAGGACGTTATAAAAGCCATACAAGTGCCCTACTATCAACTCCCCGGGAACCACGACACACATTCGAAAGAAGCCCGAAAAATTTACGGACAGCGCTTCGGCAAATTCTATCAGTCATTCAATTACGGTGATTGCCACTTCGTCCTCCTGGACAACACGGAACAGGAACACTGGGGTTATCTGGGACCGACGGAACTAGCCTGGCTACGGAACGACCTGAAAGAGAACAAGGCCAAATCGGTGTTTGTTTTCATGCATTTTCCCGTTTGGGAACCGGAACGGATCACTCCGGAATATTACCGGTTCTGGGCTGACACCCTGCATCCCCTCTTCAAAGAATCGCGCGTCCGGGCCGTGTTTGCCGGCCATTATCACACCTATGGACCCACGCGTGAATTCGACGGCATCCGCTATTTCATCACCGGTGGCGGTGGTGCGGAATTAATCCCCGAGTACCGAAAGTCCGGCGGCGAGTTTCATTTCATGAAGGTTCACGTGGCGAGCGAGACCCTGGATGTGCGTGTCATCACCGAGCACGGCGAATTGACGGATCCCGAGGCGGATGTGATGGGCGGCCTGCAATTCGCAGCCCGGAATGTCTCCCGGATCGGCATCAAGCCGGATGCGCAGAATTTGAAAACCGGCGTTTCATTCACCGTCTCCGTGAACAATCCCAATTCGACGCCCATGACCGGTGAAGCCAAGTGGCTAATGGACGCCAGCGCCTTTTCCGTGCAACCCGAAAACGTCCGGCTCCAGATTCCCGCGGGCGGAACCGGTCAATACACCTTCACCCTCAAAGCGCTTCAAGACACGATTGCGCTACCCTCCCTGCCCCGCCTGGAATTCAATACGGTCGCGGGAAGCAGTCACCGACGATTCCACCGCGAGATCCGTTTTCTTCAAGCCATGAGCATTCCGTGGAGGGAAGCGGCCCCGACAATGGATGGAAAGCCGGCTGACTGGACGGGTATCCCCGCGTTAAAATTAGGCCACGGACAAGCGCCCGACGCGGAGTTGCGGGGGGCTTACGATGCACAGAACCTATATCTGGCGCTCACGGTTCCAAAGGTGGACACGGACGAAGCCAAGGAAACGGGATTCGCCGACGAAGTGCAAATCGGGATGTCCCGCAGCGTGAGCGATACCGACTTTGGCAGCGACCTGCTGCGGATCGGATTGAATTCCGACCGGGCGGAAGCCAGTGATCGGACCCCGGGCACCAAGCCAGGAACGATGCTCACCGGGACGAAAACCACCCGGCTATCCGACCACGGACAGACCACCTATGAGACAGCCATCCCGCTTCGGCTGCTTAAGAAACTCAAAGTCGGATTCAATAATCGTCTGATCCTCGACCTGTCATTCCCCGTTCCAGACGACAGAACACCTACCCATGAACCAGCCGCCCCGAATGCCAATACCATGTCGTATCGGATCAGGTATGGCAGTGATTCGTTGGTACCCGTTTATTTCGTCGAGTTAAATCTGGAGCGTCCGCAGTGATGGGACACCACTTTAAAACTTGATGCATTGGAATTTCAGGCTAAACAATCCGTCCGACGCCCCGGTTTTTCATTTTCCCGGCTGCAAGCAAGAAACGAAAGCGGGGGCACGGAGACATAGATGGTCGAACTACGAACAAAGTTTTCAAAAAATCCACCGATCTGAATATGAAACAAAGGAAACTTGGAACCCAAGGGTTAACCGTGTCGGCATTGGGGCTGGGCTGCATGGGGATGTCGGAATTCTATGGCATACGCGACAACCAGGAATCCATCGCCACCATTCACCGGGCGCTTGAACTGGGCGTCAACTTCCTCGACACCGCCGACATGTATGGCTGCGGGATCAACGAAGAGCTCGTGGGCCGGGCTATCAAGGGCTGCCGCGACCAGGTAATTCTGGCCACCAAGTTTGGCAATGTCCGGGATCAGCAGGGCAAGTTTCTCGGTGTGAACGGCCGGCCTGAATACGTTCGCCAATGCTGCGATGCGAGTCTGCAACGACTCGGGGTGGACCAGATCGATCTCTACTATCAGCACCGCGTGGATCCCGATGTACCAATCGAAGAGACCGTCGGGGCCATGAGCGAACTGATCCGGGCGGGCAAGGTGCGACACCTCGGCCTTTCGGAGGCGGCGCCAGCCACAATTCGTCGGGCCATCAAAGTGCATCCGATTGCAGCTTTGCAGACGGAATACTCGCTTTGGACCCGCGAGGTGGAAGCGGAAATTCTGAACACCTGCCGGGAACTGGGCATCGGGTTTGTGCCCTACAGCCCTCTGGTACGCGGATTTCTGACGGGGAAAATCCAAAAAACCGATGATCTGACGGCAACCGACTGGCGGCGGAACGGGCCGCGCTTCGAAGCCGAAAACATCGAACGCAATCTGGCCATGGTTCGCCGCCTCGAAGGGTTGGCTAAAAAGAAAGGGGTCAAACCCGCCCAACTAGCCCTGGCCTGGGTTTTGGCCCAAGGCGAAGACATCGTGCCCATTCCGGGCACCAAAAACCGCCACTACCTGGAAGAGAATGTGGCGGCCCTGGAAATCGAACTGACGAAGGAAGACCTGATCGAACTCGATAAGGCCGCCCCCGCGGGCAGCACCGCCGGGGCGCGTTATCCAGCATGGAGCATGGCGGCGGTCAACCGTTGATAATACCACGCCATGCCATCCATTCCGGAACCCGTCACCTTCCCCAGTCCGGCCATCGAGCAGAGGCACCGGTCCGATGATGAACTGGCACCGACCTACTACGTGATCTGCTGGAATGACCCCGTGAATTTGATGAATTTCGTCACCCACGTCTTCATGAAGATCTTCGGGTGGAACCGGCAAAAAGCCGAGAAACACATGAAAGAAGTCCATGAAAAAGGAAAAAGCGTACTGGCGAGAGAGGGGGCGGAGAAGGCCGAGTTTTACGTCCACCAACTGCAGCATTACAAACTGCATGCCACCATGGAGCCAGCCGAATGAAACAGGTCGGGCAAAAGGGACAAATCTGGCAATATACGCTTAATCCGGTCGAGGCGGATATGCTGGCGAGCCTGCTGAAACAATTCCCGCTGACCAGTGACTTTCCGGCCAAGATCTCGAAATCGGACACTGATCCGAAGTCGGCTGAACGGGAAAAGCTGCTGAATGAATCATTGGCTGAACATCGAAAAGAATTGAAGAAGCGGGCGGTGAATCTGGTCACGTCTGAAAAGTTACGCCCAATCGAAAATGGCCGGATGCTGACATTGAGCGCGGAAGAACGGGAAAACATGCTGCAAATACTCAATGACATCAGGATAGGAGCCTGGCGGGCGCTGGGTAAACCGGAAACCATGGAGTCGCCCATCGCCAAGGATTCGACGCCGGCACAGGCGTATCATCATTTGATGAACCTGGCCGGATATTTTGTACATCATCTGGTTGGCCAGGGTTCGGATTGAGTTGTACGAGGGCGGTCAGAGAGTCACACCCTGCGGCCGCGTCTTAAGCACCAGCTTTTGTTAAATTAATGACGATGTTTCATCAGATAATCACAAAATAAACAGCGGATCATTGGCTGAATCGGGAGTTTACTCCAACCCTCCATAGCCATGAACTTCGCAATGGTTTATAGAGATTTAGGAATGATCAGACGATAAAATGAGTTCTGCCTTTAGCCGGGCTACTTTGCCACAAACGGGACATACACGACTAGCGAACGGCGGGAATTCCAGCGCCTCCACTTGGTCTGGCATGCGAGCATGACTCATGGAGACCCCACATTACCGATATAGTTTAAACAAGAGCCCAGCCCCATGAAACAGTAGGGGAAAAGGTTCCATTCGAGGCACATCTACGACGCAGGCCACTGGATTTCCTGACGAGGCGAGCGATTGCAGCCACTGATATAATAGAGAGATTCACATAATGGCATGGTTAATGCGCTTCGCTATTTTATGAATCAAGACACCTTGACATTTCTGGCCTGGATATGGGCTCATAATCCACTGGTCATAGTGCTCCTCGCCGGCATCCCCGCCCTTTTTTCACTGGTTGTCATCGACACCCATCGTCACCGTAAAAACGAACATCGGAAGCGGGACATGGGAAACCATAATTATTGACGGACCCGGGCAAGATGACTTCCACCCATCCGAATAAAAGAGTTTCAGCCGAACGCAACTGCTCTTAAATCAGACAAAAAACCAAGGACATCAGAATGACTCCACTAGAAACACGCTTTGACACGAAACTGCCCACGCTTGTAACTAAAGTGGATCTCAAACAGGTTGAAATCAGGCTTGCCATAAGCTTTGCAGCCGGCAGTGCAGCTGCTGTTCACTGAGACCCCGGTTCGAAACCCTTCACAGCCGATGATGCAAGAAGAACGATCACAGCTACTTGTTAACCTATAGAAAA
>CAIJNQ010000097.1 GCA_903822015.1 uncultured Verrucomicrobia subdivision 3 bacterium
CGGCTGTGGTCGCCAACAACATTGCCCGCTGGGACGGATCGCAATGGCACGCGATGAGCACTGGTTGCAACAGCAATGTCCTGGCATTGACGACGTGGCGCAGCAACGTCTATGTCGGCGGAGATTCACCACTGCGGGAGGCGTCAGCGCGCGCGGCATCGCCCGCTGGGATGGTTCCGGCTGGCTGCCGGTCGGCGGCGGCGTGGCCGGCGGAAAAACTTTTTCCGTAAGCGCTTTTGCTGGCAACTCCAACTCGCTCTACATCGGCGGAAGTTTTACCAACATCGGTGGCGTGGCGGCGCGCAATCTGGCGCGTTGGGACGGCACCAACTGGTATGCGTTGAGCAACGGCTGGCCGGGGACGGTGAACGCGATAGCGTTGAACGGCGACTCGCTTTACGTCGGCGGAAAATGGACGAACCGCGCCGGCAAAACCATTTCCTGCGTGCGCCGCTGGGACGGAACCAACTGGTTCAACCTGGGCAGCGACATCCAGTATGACAGGGGAATTCAAACCGTATTGGCGCTGTGTTCAACCGGCGAATCATTGTGGGTTGGCGGACGTTTCGCCTTGGCTGGCGGCAAACCTGCGGCCAGCATTGCCCGCTGGATCGAGTCGCCGCAATTGACATTGACCCCATTCACCGAGGCGACCAACGGGCGCGAAAAAATCCAGCTCGATATGGATTCCGGCCTGCGGGGATTTTTGGAAACGAGCACCAATCTTCTGGACTGGTCACAACTTCCGGGCATGACAAACAGTTGGCAGATGGACAAGGCCAGCGACTTCGGCCAATGGTTTTTTCGGGCAGCCATCGGACAGTAGAACGTTTTGCGTGGATATGGAACTGAGGAATAAGGAACGCTCCCGATATTTCTAGCCCTCAGCAGGTCAAAAAAACGCAGTGCATCCAGCGTGAATTTTCGCGCTCGCGCGGTTCGCTGTTCCGTTCAGCCGCGCAGCGTCAAGTAAATGAGCCCACATGAAAAGCAATTTCCTATCAGTAACGGATCAATTCAAACTGGTATCACCAGGCAAGGGGCTTTCGAGCCTCTTGCATTTTTTGTCGCCGTTGGCTGGTATGTCGTGATCAATGTCAGCAGTTAATCATGATTAAAGTTTCAAGCAACAGATATGCAACTGGACACGCGCCTCGACACCTTGCGGCATCGCGCCTTCTTTTTGAATTGTAAATGTTGTTTTTTATATGTTATAAATATGGCGTTGCATTTATAACAGAATAGGGACACATTATCCCCGCCGTGAGACTGAATGACAAAATTCTGAAAAGGCTGAGACGAGCCGGAACGAACCGGGTGTTCACCCGGTCGGATTTCCTTGATCTCGGTTCGACGCACGCCATCGGGATGGCGATTCAGCGGCTGCTGCAGGCGGGCAAACTGCGGCGGGTGGCGCGCGGGCTTTACGATGTTCCCCGCAAGCATCCATTGTTGGGCGAACTGTCGGCATCGTCCGATGCCATCGCAGCGGCGATTGCGCGGCGGGACGGAATTCGTCTCCAAACCACGGAAGCAGCGGCGGCCAATCTCCTGAATCTCTCCGAGCAAGTGCCGGGGCGTATTGTCTATGACGCGGATCGGCGGCGGCGTTCAGTGAAAGTGGGGCAGCGCACCATTGAGTTTCGCGAGCGTTCGCGGCGCAAGATGGCGGCGGGCCAGACGAGCGGACTCGTCATGGCTGGGCTGCGCGCGGTCGGTCGTCAGCATGTGACGCCGGAGCGACTGGCGCATTTGCGAAAATTATTGAAACCGGCAGACCGCCGCCGGTTGCTGCAAGACCTGCGCTATGCGCCGGCTTGGATGCACGCCCATTTGCGGTTCATTGCCGGTGAGAAAAAGCCGGCATGAACCGCATTGCATCCATGCCGGTGACGGAGCGCCGCGTTGTGTTCGCGGAAGCGGCGGAACGACTGCAAATCCAAACGGTGATCGTCGAGAAAGATTTCTGGGTTTGCTGGATGCTGGGCCGGTTGTTTGAACACCCAGAGTGGCGTGAAGCGTTGGTGTTCAAAGGCGGCACGGCGTTGTCGAAAGTTTTCGGGATTATACGTCGTTTTTCGGAGGACATTGATCTGTCGGTTTCGCCCGCAACGCTGGGAATTTCTGAATCAGAGGTGGATAACTGGATTCAATCTTTACGCTGCACACGCACGGCGGTCACTGCGGCAGGCTTGGGATTGTCGTTCGCAATCCAAATTGATCCGCCATCCCGGCGCCACCACGATGTCGTGCAACACGTCCGCTCCCATGCATTCCAATATTTTCACCGCGAGCTTGCGGCGATAACTTTGCATCGTGGAATCGCTCGCGCCCACCTGCCGCCCCACGTCCCGCAGCGTCTTGCCCGCTCCCAAAAACTCCACGACCATTTGCTCAATGTGCGACAGCCCGGACAGCAACAGATCCCAGTCCAGGTTTCGACCCGCCACCGTCGCCGGATCTTCGTGGTCCCGGGAGATGACGTCCTGCAGCTCGAAGATCTCAAAGCCGCATTCATCCTCGGAGACGACCTCGTTGAGCGAGTGCAACCGGCTGCTGCCGTTCAATTGCGTGCCAATGCCGCACACGTCCGTCGACGACGAGCCGTGGGAGCGCCGGCCGATCTTCATGTGGCGGATGGTGTAATACGCGATGTTGCCGGGCGTCACGGTCTTGCCTTGCTGTTCGACGCTGTGCA
>CAIJNQ010000098.1 GCA_903822015.1 uncultured Verrucomicrobia subdivision 3 bacterium
GACAACAAAAATGCCCAGCGGGTGCGGGCCGTGAATCAGGTCATAAGCGGCCACCTTCACGCCAAGGGCCTGCCCCTGAACATTGTCGAAGGAATAGTGAATTCCGCCGTAAATGCGGCTCAAGCCATTTTCGGATTCGCCCTGGCTCAAGGACTTGACCGTCCGGGGCGGTTCGCCGGGTGTCGTGGTGTGCAGGGTCAGGGTGTTCCGGTCGCCAAAGAACAACTGAAGCACAGTGAACCCCGCGTCCACCGTACCACTGTGGCCGCTGGGATAATCGGGGTGGGCCGGGGTGGCAATCAACGGCGACCAGGCACTGTAGCCATTTGTGACCGTACCATCAGGGTTCGCATTCAGGGCCGTAACGGGCCGCCAGAACAGATAAGTATACTTGGCATCCCAAACCGCGATGCGCGCATCGGCCACCGCGATATCCGTAAGCGCAAACAGGAGGGCGTTTTCCTGAAGGGAAGTGCCATTGGAGACAGCCAGTTCACGGGCCGCCTCGTTCACCGTCAGTTCCGCGTCCTGTTTGTAGAATTCGGCGATATGAGTCTGATCCACCGTGCGCAGTGCGTTGGACACCGAGCCAATATTTTTCACCTCGGCGAGCGCCACATTGTATTGCCAGCTGCCCACCGATGGCGGGGGTCCGGGACGAAACCGGCTGCTGGAATCCAAGACAAAGGGGGCGACGTTTCCCCATTGTTCGTTGATACCCGGCGCGAACGCCGCCGGCGTTGGACGCCATTGTCCCACCCCAGGATTTACCGGGCCCGGATAGGTGAGGTTGGGACTCGATCCGTCGTTAGCGCGGAGGGCGATGATATCAGCGGCAGCCGCGGAGCCGACTGCCTGACCGTTGCCGATCGGGCCGTCCGTGATGGCATTGAGGCTGTTGGTCAGGTCGGCATCCAAAGCCGCCTGCTGGCCCGGGAAATAATTCACGAGAACATCATGCGCCGCCTGCGCCGCCGCCGCCTGGGCGGAGCCGGTGTTGGGCGAGTAATAATGATACGGCGAGCCGAACTGCTTGATGGAATTGACCGCGTCATAAACCGCGACGGCTTCAATCGCATCAATGCGCGAACCCAGATTACTATTCAACGCCGGGGCGACCTTGGTGGCGTTGAGGGTGATCAGATTCCAGTCCGTGATGACATCCGCCGACGCCGAAGACGCCAGCGAACCGAGAGCGGCCGCAGCAATAGCAGCCAGGGAGTAGTGTTTAATTTTCATTTTTCTTTTTTTGTTGGTTGTTTGGTTTCCCCAAAGACCGATGGTTAGAAGGCCGGATACCAATCCGGCGGGTGGCGGACTTCGGGGGTTTGGCACCTCCCAATGATGGGTCGGAAAATTTTTGAGAAATCACGGAGGCCAGGCCAGGAGCATCGTCCAGAAAAACGGCATCGCGGTCACGATCCAGATAGATTTCCAAGGGCGGCAGACCCCAGCATTTCTGCCGATAATCGAACCGGCAAAGCAAGAGCAGTGAATTCAACCTCGCTGGACCCGCGAAAGGCTGACCCGGAACTGGATGCTGGAAATTAAACATTTGTTTTTTTTCATACGCTCTTCCAGTTGTCCGGTCAGCTACGGTTAAATTTTATTTATCTGGTCATTTATTGGGCGCGGCCCGGCCGATGGTCATCCTGAGTTTTTGGAAATCGAAACCGTTCCGTGGTCTCAATCTGGATGACCCGCGAATCATGCAAGACGATTTCCACCGCGCCGTAGCGAACCGATCCGACATACCGAGTGACCAGTTCATGCCATGGCAGATTTTCGCCTGATACCCCAGGCAAGTTGTTTTTATCTCCGTACATATATACGATTCATTATGTCGTTATACAATTATATATTTATTAAATATCTATGCGTTCTGCTTATTTAATATAAAAAAATAACGACTTAATATGTCGCTATTATCGCCAGCAATTCACCTTTGTCAATAAATTATTTTTGGATTTTTTAAAAAGGTGGTTTTATTGGCGCAGAAGCGGCATCCGGCAGATTGAAACCCTGGTCATGCCGGTACCGCCGGGCGCAGCGTCGAGTAAAGGAAAGCGCAGGAAAAGCAATTTCCGGCCAGTGGTCAGGAACAGCGGGTCGCCGTCCACAAATTGTTTTTTCAACCCTATTTTTGGGGAAGGAACTAGATGGGGACGGCGACACGCCGTCGCTCCCGGGAAATTATCCGCGCTCCAAACGGCTACAGTATTTCTTCTAACGCTTTATTGTCCGGGTCACAAACGTCAGCAAGATTTGGTTAGCATAACCCAAAATTTGCAAATCATAATCGCTATCCATTTCCATCGCCGGCGGATAAATTAGGGGTGGGTTAGGTTTGGTTTGTTTGGGTTAAGCCAGTCTGTGTTTTGATTTTTCCGCAGGCTGGCTTTTTTGCGCCCATAAACCGGCAGCCGGCAAGCGGGGCGAAGGCAAATTACGAATTGAGATGAAGAATGAAGGCTGGCTCTCAAACAACTGCCGAATCAAGCGCAACGAAAACAAAAATTGCGTTTAAGCTGTCCATCGCTGGCGTAACCAATCAGTTTTTCCACAGCGGGCGAGCCGGGCATTGTCACAAGCCCACCGGACAGCCCACCACCCGATTAGGGAGATTTAGCTCAGAGGCCTCACCCCGGTCCGCTGTCTGAATCCGGCTCGCGAGGACGCTCGCCCCACCGGCGGAGGACGAGGGATGAACGGAGCAAGGCTCGCGGGATAAAATGGCTGCATTGATGCAAAGTGATAATTCCGAATTCCCGGCAACCGCCCCCACCGCGCTGGCGGGCTACCGTGAAATGGCGGCAGAATTAGACTTTGTGCCGCGTAGCCTTCATAGTAAATTCGCGCCGTGGAAACCGTCACCCAACTCACGAACGATCTGGTTGCGTCTTACGCGCAGTTCGGCGGCATCAATCATCTGGATGGCAAGAACCTGCCGTCCAAGCGCGCCATCACGGCCATCACACAGGATTTGTTGCGGCTGCTGTTCCCGGGATTTTTTGACGAGAAACTCGTCCACTCGTCGGAAGTGAAAGTGGAAACGGCGGCGCTGCTGGATTCCGTGCTGGGAAAACTAGAGGACGAAGTCCGCAAGAGCCTGGAATATCATCCGCCAAAGGGTCTACCGAAAAAGGAGATCACCAAGGCGGCGCACAAGCTGACGGTGGATTTCCTCGCCGGGCTGCCGTGCATACGCGAATTGTTGCAGACCGATGTGGATGCGGCGTTCAACGGCGACCCGGCGGCGTTGAGCCGGGAGGAGATACTGGTTTCCTATCCGTTCGTGGAGGCGATCGCCGTGCAACGGCTGGCGCACCAATTTTATCTGAAGGAGGTCGCGCTCATCCCGCGCATCATGACGGAGTGGGCGCACTGGCGCTCGGGCATGGAGATTCATCCGGGCGCAAAGATCGGCTCGCACTTTTTTGTGGATCATTGCACCGGCACGGTCATTGGCGAAACGGCCATCATCGGCCAGCAGGTGAAGCTGTATCACGGCGTGACGCTGGGCGCGAAGTCCACCGCGGGCGGCCAAGCGCTGCGGGGCAAGAAGCGGCATCCAACGATTGAAGACCGGGTGACGATTTATCCGGGCGCAACGATTCTCGGCGGGGCAACGGTCATCGGCGCCGGCAGCACGATTGGCGGCAACGTGTTCATCATGAACAGCGTCGCGCCGAACTCGCTGGTGATTTACGACGGCCTGGACATGCGGGTGTTGAGCAAGGCGGACAAGAATGTGGTGCTGGATTTTCAGATTTAGCCGTTAATACCAATTCCGACCACCATGTCATTCGTCCCGCTCGTCCGGCTGTGGCTCTGGTTTTCCGCGTGGGCGACCGCAGCGGGGTGGATCCTGTCAGCCGGCCACCAGTTAAACCGCACCGGCTACGGCATCGCCTTCGCCGTCTTCGTTATTTTCCTTTGGATCGGACGCAAAGGGTGGATGACAGCGAGGATGGGAGATGGCGGACCTCAGAAGCCCGGCCATTTTCCATTTTCCATTTTCCATTGTAGTTTCCGCGCGGTCGCCCGCCGGTTCCGCCGGCCGCTGCCGCTGGCATTCGCGGTGCTCGCCATACTGATTTTCCTGGGCGGCGTGTTATATCCGCCGAGCAATTACACGGGCATCAGCTACCGGGTGCCGCGCGCCCTGCAATGGCTGGCGCACGGCCAATGGTGCTGGATCCACACGCCCGATTACCGGATGAACGACCGGGCCTGCGGCATGGAATGGCTGACCGCGCCGCTGGTGCTCATCACCAAATCCGACCGGGCGCTGTTCCTCCTCAACTTCATCCCGTTCCTGCTGCTGCCCGGACTGATCTTCAGTATTTTCACGCGGCTGGGGATCCGGGCGCGCGTGGCCTGGCGATGGATGTGGCTGCTGCCGACCGGCTACGATTTTCTGTTGCAGGCAGGCAGCATCGCCAATGACACCTTCCCCACGGTTTATGCACTGGCGGCGGTAGATTTTGCGGCGCGGGCCTGGCCCGCGCGACGACCGGCGGACTTATGGCACTCGATACTCGCCGCCGGACTGCTGACGGGCGCCAAGGCCAGCAATCTGCCGCTGCTGCTGCCGTGGGCGATCCTGATTTTTGCCGCGCTACCCGGGCTGCGCCGCAAACCGGTGGCGACACTGGCCGTCGTTGTACTGGCGGCACTGGTTTCGTTTCTGCCGACGGCCATTTTAAACATCCAGCATCTGGGCGACTGGTCGGGGTTGTCCATCGAGCACAAGGGGCTGGACATGAAAAACCCCATCACGGGCGTCTGGGGCAATGCGCTGCTGATCGGCTTCAACAATTTCGTCCCGCCGCTGTGCCCGTTCGCCAGCTGGTGGAATCAACACGCGCTGACGCTCCTGCCGCAAGTGATCGTCGCGCCGATGGTGGCCAACTTTGAGGGCGGCTTTCACGTCATCGGCGAGCTGCCCATCGAGGATGCGGCCGGGATTGGATTCGGCTTGAGCGGGCTGCTGCTGGTTTCGTTTGTGGCCGGACGAGTGGCCAGCGGCCAGCGGCAAGTGACAGGTGGCGGGGAGCGGCCGGCGGTGTCATCGGCCACCGGTCAACTGCCACCCCTGCTCTGCCGGCTGGTGCTGATCGCTCCGTGGATCGCGCTGATCGCCTACGGCATAAAGTCGGGCATGGTCACGCCGCAAAGGCTCATCGCGCCGTATTATCCGCTGCTGGTGCCGCTGCTGCTGACCGGTGCCGGGCAATCGGAAATCATCCGGCAGAGATGGTGGCGCGCGCTGGCCGGCGGAACCCTGGTTCTGGCATTCGGTGTTTTAATGGTGTCGCCGGACCGGCCGCTGTGGCCGGCCAAGACCATTTTATCCCAAGCCCACGAAAAACATCCCGCCCAGCGCCAGATCGAACGCGCCCTGAAAGTTTACACGGTCTACGCCGGGCGCGCCGACCCGCTCGCCGGCGTGCGCGAGTTGCTGCCGAAAGAGGTCACCAACGTGGGGTTCATCGGCACGGAAGACGACACGGATATTTCGCTGTGGCGGCCGTACGGCGAGCGGCGGGTGGACCATTTCCTCCTGAACGACCCGCCGGAACAAATCCGGCAACAGGTCAAATACGCGGTGGTGGGCGGGTTTAACTTAATGGAGCACGATACGACGCTGGAAGCGTGGCTGCAGCAATCGGGCGCGGAACTCGTGGCCACCACGAACGCCACGCTGAAAGTGGCCGACGGATTGCAGCCGTGGTATGTCGTGCGATTCAAGCCTTGACCGGTTCAAGGCACGGCGATTTGATAAATCTGGCCGTCCTGCGTGAGCGCGTAGATTTCGCCGTCGGCATCCTCGGCAAAGCTGGTGATGTTTTTCTTTTGATCCAGCAGGGTGCCGCGGGCGGTGACTTTGCCGGCACCATAGTCGTACCGAAAGCCCCAGATGGTGCCGAGGTTGTAATCGCCGTAAACATAGACCCCTGCGAGCGCCGGAAATTTTTTCCCGCGATAAACGTAGCCGCCAATCACGCACAGACCGAGGCTGTGGTCGGGGAACAGGCCCTGCGAGCGCAGATTTTCCCGGTGGGTGTATTCCATGACCGGCTCGAGGTAGCGCGCGCCCTCGGGGCCGGGCTTGAAATGATGCGCGCCTTCGCGGACGCTCCAGCCATAGTTACCACCGCTGACGATCAAATCCACTTCCTCCCACAAATCCTGGCCCACATCCCCCGCCCAGAGCGCGCCGGTCTGCCGGTCAAAGCTGAACCGCCACGGATTGCGCAGGCCGTAGGCGAAAATTTCCTTACGCGCATAAAAACCCGCGTCCGGTTCCCGGACGAAAGGATTGTCGCGCGGAATGCCGTATTGAAGATTTTCCGTATGCCAGCCGACCTTGGAAACACCGCGGGAATCCACGTCAATCCGCAGGATTTTGCCGAGCAACGAGGATGTGTTCTGGCCGCTGCCGAACGGATCGCCGCCCGCGCCGCCATCACCGAGGCCGAGATAAAGAAAACCCTCCGGACCAAAAACCAATTCGCCGCCCTTGTGATTGCTGAACGGCTGCTGGACCTCAAATATAATACGCTCGGATTTCACGTCGGCGAGATCCGCATTGGTCGCCGAGACCTTGAATTCGCTGACGACGCTGCGGAATGGAAAGTTCAGCGGTTGCGAATGCTGATCGGCCGGGTTTTTCTGGTTGTAATAGATGTAGAAGAGGCCGTTGGTTGCAAAGCCGGGGTGAAAGGCGAGGCCCAGCAAACCGTCCTCATTCTCGAAATTCGGTTGCCGGTCCTCGAGGTTGAGGAATTCCCGGGCGTCGGCGCCATCCGAGCCCTTCCGGACGACAAGAATTTTGCCGGGCTGATAGACGATGAACATCCGGCCCGAACCATCCGGCGCCTCGCTCATCCAAACCGGGCGCTCGCCGGCAAGTTTGGGGAAAACGGGCTGGAGAGTGACCGGCGGGAGATCGAGCGCTAGGGCGTTGAGGCCAAGCCAAAACAGAGCGAGGGTCAAAAACTTTTTCATGCGGGGAGAGACGTTATTCAAACCATACCGGTTGCAACAGATTATTTTACGGACGGGGGTTCCGGCCGCGCACTCCGCGCTTCCGTCCGGCGGAATTTCTGCTAACCTGCGGGCCACGAAACATTGAAATCACTCATCCAGACCCGGGACACGCGCTCGGTGCGCGTCTTCCTAATCGGCGTGGAACTCAAATCCCGCACCGCCGCCGAGGTGCGCGAATCGCTCGCGGAACTTGAAGAACTGGCCACCACGGCCGGCACGCTGATCATCGGCGAAGGCGTGCAGAAAATGGCCGCGCCGGTGGCCGCCACCTACATCGGCCCGGGCAAAGCCGCCGAATTCGCGAGGCTGGGCAGGGAAGGCGACGTGGACACAGTCATCTTCGACGATGAACTGTCGCCGGCGCAGACGCGCAATCTGGAAAAGATTTTCGGGTGCAAGATCATGGATCGCACCGCGCTGATCCTGGATATCTTCGGCCAGCGGGCCCGGACACGCGAAGGCAAACTGCAGATTGAGCACGCGCAACTGGAATACCTCCTGCCACGCCTCACACGTTACTGGTCGCACCTGTCCCGCCAGCGCGGCTCCACCGGCTCCATCGGCGGGGAGGGCGAATCGCAGCTCGAAGCCGACCGCCGGAAGATCCAAGAACGGCTGGACAAAATCGCGGACGAACTCGACAAGGTGCGCCGCCAGCGCGAGACCCAGCGCGCCGGCCGCCAGCGCAGCCACTGGCCGCTAGCCTCCATCGTCGGCTACACCAATGCCGGCAAATCCACGCTGCTGAACCAACTCACCGGCGCGGCGGTCCTGGCGGAGGACAAATTATTTGCCACGCTGGATCCGACGACGCGGCGGCTGAAATTGCCAACGAACCAGAACGTGCTGCTGACCGACACGGTGGGATTCATCAAGAAACTCCCGCATGGACTGGTCGAGGCGTTCAAGGCCACGCTCGAAGAAGTCGTGCAGGCGGACCTGCTGGTGCATGTCGTGGACATCAGCCATCCCCAGGCGGAGGAGCAGATTGACGCCGTGAACACCGTGCTGACGGAGATCGGCGCGGCGGAGAAACCCGTGCTGATGGTATTCAACAAGATCGACCAGGTCACGGGCGGCATCGCGCCACGGATGCGCGAAAAATATCCGCACGCGGTAGCGATATCCGCGAAGACCGGCGAAGGCGTGGCCCCGCTGCTGGCGGAACTGGGGACGCAGCTCAGGCCCATTCGTGAGTTCCTGGACTTGCGCGTACCGCAGGAACGGGCCGCCGTCATTGCGCGGATCCACGCCGTCGGCCAGGTGGTCACGAGCCGTTACAGCGGGAAGAATGCGCGGTTCAAAGTGCGCATCCCGCCGCACCTGCACGATGAATTTGCGCCCTTCGTGGTGGCGGAGCAACCGCGCCAATAATTTTTGGCAAAAACGAATCTGCGGCTTGCTTCGCGACGGTCAACGGCGTTAAATTTTTCGCGGACGCAACCGAAAGTTATTATGTCAAACACTCGCCAGACCACCACCACCAGCCGGGTACTCTGCGTCATCATGGGCGGCGGCCAGGGCACGCGCCTGTTTCCGCTGACGAAGGACCGGGCCAAGCCGGCGGTGCCGCTCGCCGGCAAATACCGCCTCGTGGACATCCCGATCTCGAACTGCATCAACTCCGGCTACCGCCGCATTTATGTTTTGACGCAGTTCAACTCCACCTCGCTGCACGGGCACATTTCGCGGACGTATAAGTTCGACCAGTTCACCAGCGGCTTCGTGGAGATTCTCGCGGCGCAGCAGACCTTCACCAAC
>CAIJNQ010000099.1 GCA_903822015.1 uncultured Verrucomicrobia subdivision 3 bacterium
CCTGGGACAACGTCGAGCAGAAGTACCCGGTCGGCAGCCGCCTGCGCGGCAAGGTCGTCAACCTGGTGCCCTACGGTGCGTTCGTCGAGATCGAGCCCGGCGTCGAAGGCCTGGTGCACGTTTCCGAATTCTCCTGGACCAAGCGCGTGGCGCGGGCTTCGGACATGCTCTCCGTCGGCGATGAAGTCGACGTGGCCGTCCTCAGCATCAACCCGGCCGATCAGAAGATCGCCCTGGGCATCCGCCAGACCTCCGCCAATCCTTGGGACACGGTGCAGGACCGCTATCCGGTCGGTAGCCGCGTCAAGGGGAAGGTCCGCAACTTCACCTCCTACGGCGCGTTCGTCGAGCTGGAAGAGGGCATCGATGGCATGATCCATGTGTCCGACATGTCGTGGACCCGCAAGATCAATCATCCCAGCGAAGTCATGAAGAAGGGCGACGTCGTCGAGGCCACCGTGCTCGAAGTGGATCGTCCCAACCAGCGCATCGCGCTCGGCATGAAGCAGCTCGGCGAAGATCCGTGGGCCAACATCGAGAAGCTTTACAAGGTCGGCGACCTCGTGCAGGGCAAGGTTACCAAGCTCGCCAGCTTCGGCGCCTTCGTCGGCTTGCAGCACGAGATTGACGGCCTCGTCCATATCTCGCAGGTCACCGAGGAGCACGTCGACAAGATTAAGAACGTTCTCAAGGTCGGCCAGGACGTCAACGCGCGCGTCGTCAAAATCGACAAGGGCGAGCGCCGCATCGGCTTGTCCATCAAGGCGGCCAGCTACACCGACGAGCAGTTGAAGGAAGAGCAGAAAATCCTCGACCAGCTCAAGCCCGGCGAAGACCTCGTGGCGTTGCAGCACGCCTTCGACGCCGCCGACGAAGCCATCAAGGCGGATTAACCGGCTCCATCATATCACGCAACCCGGCGGACTGGTCCCAGTCCGTCGGGTTTTTTTATATTTTAATGTAGGAGACGACGTGAGGAGCCTCTGACTTTATTTAAAAACTAGTGACTCGATAAAGCAATCATGTCGCCAGCGACTTGTGCCGGAAAGTTGGAGTATTCGTTCGGATCAAATCACGCCGCCCGGCGTGCAAACCCCGTTCCGCCATTTTTTTATGGGTAGGGATGGCGCGCTGCGCCAGTGAACGTGGTAAAGCGGGCTATTGGAAAAGCCGTGCTGCCTGCAAGCGTTCTGTTCTCGCTTAAGCTGCCGGGCGGAGCCGTCGCCGCGCGATTTATTTCGCCGGCGACTTGTGCCGGAAAGTTGGAGTATTCGTTCGGCTCAAATCACGCCGCCCGGCGTGCAAACTCCGTTCCGCCATTTTTTTATGGGTACGGATGGCGCGCTGCGCTGTCCGCGCCACCGAGCGCAGCGTCAGGTGGCGCCAGTGAACGTGGTAAAGCGGGCTATTGGAAAAGCCTTGCTACCTGCAAGTGATCTATGCTCGCTTGCGTTGCCGGGCGCAACCGTCGCCCTGCGATTTATCCCGCCAGCGACTTGTGCCGGTAATGCAGGATCTTGAAGTCGAATTCATCGCGGAGCACTTCGGCCAGTTCAAACTTGTCCTCAAACGGCGGGAAAAAGGCGTCGCCGCCCTCCACATCGCGTTTCACCACCGTCAGGTAAAGATCGGCGCAGCGCGGCAGCGCCTGCTCATAAATCTGTTCGCCGCCGCAGATGAAGATGTCGTTCGGGAATTCGTCCGGGTCGAGCTTGTCCAGCGAGCTGAAAACGAAGATCTCCGTCTCCAGTTTTTCCCCCAGCTTCGAAAAATGAAACTGGTAGGGCCGCTTCAGATATTTTCCGCCGCGCCACTCATGATACTGGCCGAAAATTTCCGGATGCTTCTTGATGAGCCGCTGCGGATGTTTCGTCAGCACCAGATTCTTGCGGTTGGGCAGGGGACGGCCGAGGCTTTCAAAGGTTTTGCGACCCATCACTATCACGTTGCCCAGGGTCGTCTGCTTGAACCATTTGAAATCCTCCGGCAGATGCCACGGGATTTTGCCGCCCGCGCCAATCACGCGGTTCAGCGACATCGCCGCAATGGCTTTGAAGTGTTTCATTTGCTCCTGGCCGGATGAACCGGATTTTCAGAATTGAATTTTGTCCATTCTGTCATTCTGTCTAAAAAATCACACCGCCACCGGCGCCTTGATGCCTGGATGCGGGTCATAGCCCGCCAGTTCAATATCCCCAAACTTGAACTCGTGGATGTCCTTCACCGCCGGGTTCAATTTCACTTGCGGCAGTGGCCGCGGCTCGCGGGCGAGTTGCAGTTTCGCCTGCTCCACGTGGTTCGCGTAAAGGTGCAGGTCGCCGTAGGTGTGGACAAAATCGCCCGGCTTCAGGCCGCAGACCTGCGCCACCATCAGCGTGAGCAGCGCGTAGCTGGCAATATTGAAGGGCACGCCCAGAAAGATATCCGCGCTGCGCTGATAAAGCTGGCAGCTCAATTCGCCCTCGCTCACGTAGAATTGAAACAAGGTGTGGCACGGCGGCAGCGCCATGCCCTGGATCTCGCCCGGATTCCACGCGCTGACGATCAGCCGCCGGCTGTCGGGATTTTTTTTGATCTGGGCGATGACGTCGTCAATCTGGTTCAGCGACTGGCCGTCGGTCGTGCGCCAGTCCGTCCATTGCGCCCCGTAGACCCGGCCCAGATTTCCCTCTGCATCCGCCCATTCATCCCAGATGGTCACGCCGTGTTCGTTGAGCCATTTCACGTTCGTGTCGCCGCGCAAAAACCAGAGCAGCTCGTAGATGATGGATTTGGTGTGAACCTTCTTCGTGGTCAGGAGCGGAAATGAATCGCGCAGCGGACAACGGATTTGCGCGCCGAACATCGAATACGTGCCCGTGCCCGTCCGGTCGGCCTTGAACCGCCCGTGCTCGTGGACCTGCCGCAGCAAATCGAGGTATTGAATCATCGCGGAAAAAGTTAACCACGAAACGTCCCCCGGAAAAAGAAATTACGCCGCGCGAAAAACTTTCCTGCCGTCG
>CAIJNQ010000100.1 GCA_903822015.1 uncultured Verrucomicrobia subdivision 3 bacterium
CAGCCGGCCCTGATAGGTGAACGCCGTGCCCTGGGCGTGCAAATTTGAAAGCGCTTGGTTGATGGTGAAAAGCGCGAGCACGGCCAGCGCAATGAAAAACGGTCTGGTTTTCATGAGTTTTAGGAGTTATCCACCTTGAATGGTTAACGATATTCTGAATAATTTACGTTTATATGCATCATTCATCGAAATGTCAACTAAAAAGTGATATTAGCATGAATTTTGATGGCAGCCGGTAAAGCACCAACCTTGGCGGCAGTTTTTGTCGAGCCGTATGGGAATCGTTGAAGGTAATTGATCCCGCAAATGCGGGGGTGCCAGGGCACAAACTCAATTCCGGATCTTAATTGGTGTCTCTAACCTCGACTCCTACCTATTGCTTGAGCCGGAAGAAGACCGTGCCCGCCGGCGGGGAATTGGTGGCGTTGTTGTTCACGATGGCGCCAAGATAGTTACCCCAGGTGCTGGTGGAGAGATTATTGTTGGTCTGAAGCGTCCAGCCCGTGGCCGACGGATCCCAGGAGACGATCGCCTGATTTCCTAGGTGGGTGATAATTAGCGTCGGCGCTCCGGGCGTTTGAACCACCTGGATTAAGGACCAGAAGCCGCCGGTGACGGAATACTGCCCGCCGCTCATCGGCCCGCCGGCATCGGGCTGGCCGATAGTTCCCGAGACCTGGTAGGTCCCGCCGGTGCTGGTACCGCCGCCGCCGGCGATTTTATACCAGTCAATGGAGTAACTTTGTGCCCCGCCAGACAGGGCAAAGAGGAATGAACAACCGAGGAAAGCAAGGACTGCGCTTTTGTTTTTCATGGGATTAAAGTTAATATGACCTGCATTTATGTGGCAAAGGATTATTGTCCGATGGTGGCCGGACCGCCCAGGGCATTGATCGTCATTGCTTTGGTGATGGTCATGGTTTCCGTAGTGTGCCCCGTGGTTTTGATGTTGATGGCACCGGTTGCGGGCACCGCGGTGATGGCTTGACCCAAAGTGTGATAGGGAAAATTATAGAGGCCGGTCTGGAACGGGTTGACCGAAGTAAAATCCGCCCAAACGGGTCCGTAGAACGTGACCGGGTCGGAAGCGAGCCCGTTGGCGACCACCACCAACGAATAAGGCAAGCCCGCCACAAGGTTTTGGAATGAAAAAAACTCGGTGGACACGGGAGTGGTTCCGGTGGCCACCCCAGTGCTGCTCCAGTTGAAGGTGGGCAGGTAAATAACATTGCCGCTGCCGTCACTAATCCGCACCAGCGGGTAGTTGCCGTCCATCTGGGCGTCATCACCATAGGCGGCGCCTTCGGAAAGGCCGTTCAGCCCCGTGCCAATAAGGTGATACGAGCCATCGCCATTCGCCGTGATACTGCTGATGGTCGGCAGGGCGGTGAGGCGCGGAAAGCCGGTGGGGAGATAGGCGTAGAGATTGGTGGTGGAATCCGAGTAAAGCACGCTCGCGTCCGGCAGAACCAGCATGATGGTTTGGTAGGGGATGATGGTATTGGTTGCACCCGGGGAAATATTGGAATCAGTGAAACCACCGGTCGGACTCGCTACTTGAGTAAACGAACCGTTCGGACCCGCCGTCAGATCCAGGTAATCATATTCATAAAAGCTAGTCGGCGCGGCAAAAACTCCACTCGGCCCCACGGCGCACAGGATCCGTCCGTTTAAATCCATCATGGCAGCCGCCGAATCGCTGCATCCCCAGCCACCCGGAATGACCGGCCCCGCCACCCAACTGCCGGGAGTGGTGTTACCGGAAGGGGTATAAATTGCGGTCTTTCCCGTGCCACCGAGGAAGATGACCCTGCCATTCGGCAAGAGGAAGCCGGCTCCCAATTCTTGGATGGCGTCATATAATGACACTGGTAAATTCGCATCGGCTATCCATTGGTTGAGGGCGGGAATAAATCGTTCAGAGGCGGTTGAACTGTTGTCAACCGTCAAGATGCTATCGTCGGGCAATTTCACCCAACTGGCTTCGTTCTGACTACCCAACCAGTTGGTGCCCGCCTTCCAGGAATTTGCGACGGGGTTATAAATCAAGGTGCCACCAGGAGCGGTGGGATAGTTGGGCGCGACAAGCACGTTGCCGTTGGGCAGAATTTTGCAGATCGAGTCCGTGAAACCCGCCTGGTTCCGCCCTTGGGGGCCAAGCGTGTTGTTCTGGTTGATCAAGCCTGCGGGCACGGGAGCGGGCGACCATGAATCCGACGACGGATTATAAACCTCGGCCGTGTTCCATCCCGTGCCATACTCCGCACCCGCCACCAGCACCCGGCCGTCGCGCAAAACGGCGGAGGAATAATAGAGGCGGGTTGAGGTCATCGAGGCGCGGGTGGTCCAGGTGCCGTCCACATAGCTGCCATTATTGGGAGTCAGCCGATACCACGCGTTGCCACCCGTGTTCTGGGCCATCACAGTGCCATCAGAGAGCAGGAGCATCAGGTTGACCGGACCTGGCGCTCCCCGGTTTAATTTTGTCCAGGTTCCGGCGGCGGTCGCGGTCTGCGGAATCATCACACTACCAGCGAGGAGTTCCAGCGCCACGACAGTCAAACACAAGCGAAACGGCAACCTTAAATTTTTTGTTCTCATTTCGTTCACTTCCAGACACATTAAAAATCCATCGCTGCGGTGGTTATTGCAAAGTGACAAGAACCAGCACCATGCCCTTGCCGACTTTGAGACCGCTCATCGCCTTACCCAGAATCGCGCCTTGCGCCCGGCCCGAGTTGGAAACTTTCATCGCATGACCGGGGGTCATGGAAGTGGTGAGCAAATCGCCCGGCTTGATCGCGCCATAAGCCGCGTCCGCCCGCACATAAACCCGGCCGCTCAACGCCACGTTTTGACTGCCATTCAAGATGCCGTCCTGATGGAGGCTGAGGCCGGGGTTGACCCCGTTCGCGCCGCTAATGATTCCCGCCACCCGCGTGTCATAGG
>CAIJNQ010000101.1 GCA_903822015.1 uncultured Verrucomicrobia subdivision 3 bacterium
CCTCCACCGCCGCCATCGGCAGGTTTAGCTGGCGGAGCACGAGGAACGCCTGTTCGTAGGCATGCGCCCCGGCGCTGTTGAAATCGAAATGCGCCAGCGCCCCCAGCGATTGCATGTGCAATTTCCCGCCGCCGGCCAGGCGGTCAAAACGCCGGGTCATGAAATGGCGCCGCCCGCCTTCCTCCAGCAGCCGGCATTCGCTCATCATGATGCCGGCCGCCGTGGCCATCAGATAATAAGCGTATTCAATCACGCCGTAGCCCCGGGGATCTTCGAGTTCCTTGTCCCGGTTGCCGGCGACTCCGTCAAATTTGAGCAGCCAGTATTCGAACCCCTGGCCCGCGGCGATCTGGCCGGAACGGACTTCGTTGGTCGCGCGGTTCCAGGCGATGACCGCCTTGGCCCGCGCGCCACCGGCGGAGGTACCGACGCGGAGAATGTCATTCAAGGCGCTTTTTCTGCGCGCGCTGGCAAAGGTGGTTTTAAGGTTCTTCCGACGGCTCAAAACCTCTGACGCCAGTTTGACCAGGGACTCAATCTCAATCTTCTTCGCCGCCTGGGGTTTCGGGCCGATGGCCGGGGCGAACTCCAGCGCGCCCATGCCGCGCGCGCCGGTGTAGCACAGCCGTTCCACCGGATTGAAACTGTCCGGCGTCCGGCCCCGCGTCGCCAGCCACGCGTCGATGAGGGCGTTGCCGAACCGGTCGGGGAGCGAATCGGCCAGCAGGCCGGGCAAACCGTGAAAGGTTTTCGGCGGCAAATCCGGGAAGACATAAACCCGGTCGCCCAGCGGCATCATGAGGGGTGAAACTTCAATCCCGCTGCGCGCGAAAGCGGGGTCATATTGGAATGCCGCATAGCCATTCCCCTCCGCCAGCGAGACGGCGCCGATGGTCCGGCCCCAAAGCTTGACCTCCGCCAGGCTCATGCTTCATTCCCCCATTGCCATTTTTGGGGGGACGCTTTCACGACTCCGGCTTTCGAGGCGCGTTGGCGGCGCCGGCCGCTCAGCTTCAATTGTTCAACCGGACCGGGCACCGGTTCGGGCACGAGCCGGTCGAGCTGCCCCACCAGATCCAACACCCGGCACACGCGGATGAAGCCGGATAACCGGGGCGACACATCGCCGGATTCCAGACGCTGCACCGTGCTCTTGGAAACCCCGGCCTGGTCCGCAAGCTGGACCTGGGTGAGGTTCTTTTCCAGCCGCAACCGGGCCAGTCGCCAGCCGATTTCCGCCAGGATGGCGGCGTCGGTGGCTTCTTTATTAATTTTCATAACGCATCATATATGATGCTTAAAGCTTTAAAAGTCAAGTAAAGCATCACTAAAGATGCTTTATAAATCAATCCTTGATCCCGTTTGATTACCGTTGGATTGAAGTCGTTGGCGCTCATCCGTTCGCAACTCCGTGATTTGCCGGCCGCCCCATGGTTTCGCCACTCCCGTTGGCCTGGGATACGGAGATACTCTCAGCCGGTTCGCCTTCGCATTTGCCGGGCCCAACGGCTCCAGGCATCACAGCGGTGATTTGCCGGAACAGACCCGGGGATGGATGGTGGAGATGGAGCCGGCGGACACACCATAGGAGCCGGGGAAGCCGATGCGGTGGGGGCTGCCGGAACGGGCGCGGGCCCGGCCGGTGGAATTGCCGGGGCAGCCGCGGCCGCAGCGGCGTCGCAAAGATGGCCATAGCCACGTTTGAGGTTGGTGAACTCGTAGTCGTAGGTGATTTTCATGGGCAGCGGGTTTGGGGAGTCCAGTCCCAGGACAAATTTTTTGTGGTCGAACGCCAGATCCAACAACCGCGCCAAGCGGCTCCAGGACGGGAGCGCGTGCGGCCGGCGCTGCCGGTGCCGTTCGCCAGCCGCGTGCGCCGCCGCCAGCCATAACGAGACTTCGGCCAATTGGCGGTCCACCGCCTGCTGGATGCGGAGCGGTGGCAGCTGTGGCCAGACGATGCGGTCCGTCACCGGTTTAGGCTCCACGCCGTAGGCTTTGGCTATGTGGGGTTCCCAGAATTCCATCCAGCGGCGTTGTTCGGCGCGGTTCTCGCGTTCGCGGGCCACCACGGCGGCGTCGAAGAACTGCGGGGCCAGCCGGGCCAATTTGCGGTGGGCGCGGAGCGCGCGGCCATAGGCGGTGAGCATTTGAGCAAAGTCGTCCGGCCCCCGGCGGCGCCCCCGCAGGCAACTGCGGTTGCAGTTGCGGAAGGTGCGACGCAGGGTACGGCGCGTCGTCCGGCGCAATAAGTTATGTCGGGACATTGATTTCAAATTTCAAGGGCCGTCCGGCCAAGCCGGTTCGCAGCGCGTCAGATAAACACCCACGCCGAACGGCCTGGGTTTCGAGGCGAAAACCGAGCCTCGAAACCCCGTCACCGATCCGCCGATTTGTCTTTACCCGTTTCTTTACCAGGGAGGCGGCAACAGTTGTAAGTCGTTGATAGAGCATCCAAAACTTTACCATTTCTTTACCTTTTTTATTTTTTCAGGTGGTAAAGGTCCGAGCAGACGGTCTCCCCAGCCAGACCTAGATGAGGGGACACCTCATCCGTCGTTCCGACACCTTCTCCCCAGCCGATGCGGAGAAGGTAGAGGTCATCGCCAGCGTCGGCGCTATCCCTGCCAGTCCTGAACCTGTTCATGGTATTCGTCGGCGGGGATTTCATTCACGGGCACGGAGAAGCCAGTGGCGCCGGTGGCCTGTTCGATCTGGCGGCGCAAGCTGCGCGCCAGCGAATAGAGTTGCTGGGTGGTAAGGGCGCCCACGTCCCGGCGGCCCAGCTCCGACTCGACTTTACGGAGTTGATCGCCCAGGCCGTTGACGCGGTCGGCGACGGGAGCCAGCCATTTTTCGCCGAGCGCTTCCAGTTCGATGGCCTTGAGGTTCTGGATCTGGAACTGATGCTTCCGGCTCCAGGCAATCAGGGTGGGTTTACTGACGCCGAGTTCAGCCATGAGCCGGGTATAGCTCCAGCCCTGGGCGCGGAGTTCGATAAAACGTTGAACGGTACTGTCGTCGTGCATAATCGGTCCTTTCTCCATCCCGAAATCCGGGATGATCTGTGGTCGCCAACTAAATAGAGCCGGCGAACCGTTGATGGTTTAAGGTCAAGCCAGAGCGCGCGAATTGCGTGCCTGACAAACACCCCTCTCCACCGGAGAAGGACCAAAGCAAAACTTTGGAAGCAGCCACACCCCCTGATCCAGAAGCACCGCCCCTGAATCCCGCCAGCACCGCCAGCGGTTGAAAATGTTTTTGCCGGCCAGCGCAGCACTGCCCCGCAGTGCGGCTGACGCAGGCGAACTTATACTGAAACATTAATTTTGTCAACAGGGTTAATGCAAATAATTTTTGAAAAAGCAGGAATTAGC
>CAIJNQ010000102.1 GCA_903822015.1 uncultured Verrucomicrobia subdivision 3 bacterium
ACGGCCGCATCAACGTCCGCATCAAGGGCGAGGAGATCGACATCCGGGTCTCCACCGTGCCGACGGTTTATGGCGAAAGCGTCTCCCTACGGCTCCTGACGCGCGGCAAGATTTTCCTGAGCCTGGACAAGCTGGGCTTCGCACCGGCCGAGGAAAACGCCATCAAGGAAATCATCCTCAAACCGCACGGCATTTTCCTGGTCACGGGACCGACGGGTTCCGGCAAATCCACGTCGCTCTATGCGTTCTTAAGCTCCATCAACTCGGTCACGAAGCGCATCATCACGATCGAGGAACCGGTCGAATACGAACTCAAGGGCATCAACCAGATCGCCGTGCGCTCAGACATCGGGCTGACGTTCGCGATGGGCTTGCGCCATATTTTGCGCCAGGACCCGAACGTGGTGATGGTCGGGGAAATCCGCGATTCCGAAACGGCGGAAATCGCCATCCGCGCCTCGCTCACCGGGCACCTGGTTTTCTCGACGCTGCACACCAACGACGCGCCGAGCGCCTTCACGCGCTTGATCGACATGGGCATCGAACCGTTTCTCGTGGCATCGTCCGTCGAAGCCGTCATGGCGCAACGCCTGGTCCGCACGATTTGCAAGCACTGCAAGACCGAGCAAAAGGTGGATGCGGAATATCTGCGGCGCATCGGTTTCCCCGCCGCCGACATTCAAACGGCGAAAGTCTGGCACGGTGCCGGTTGCGAGCAATGCCGCCAACTCGGTTACCAGGGGCGCAAAGGCATCTATGAACTGCTGGTCGTCACCGAAGCCATCCGCCCGCTGATCATGAACCGCTCCTCGGCCACGGCCATCGCCCAGCGCGCAATGGAGGCCGGCATGCGCACACTCCGCACCGACGGCTGGAACAAGGTCAAGGGCGGTGAAACCACCATCGAAGAAGTTTTGCGCGTGACGCAGATGGAAGAACATCTCGAATCGCTCGCCGGCGGCGAACATACGCAATTCATTCCCCGAACCTGAACATTTCATGGCCCGCTGGCATTCCTGCAACATCCTGCAAACCGCGCCCGACGCGAACCGCCTCTGGCAGTTCGACGCGCGGAGCGGCGCGTTGAGCCGCGAGACCAGCAGCGCGCCCGGCCAACCCCTGGCTTCCGGGGTGGCCAAATCGTGGAATTCCCTCTGGCAGCCGAGACTCAACGTCGCCTGGCTGCCGCCGGAAAATGTTTTCCTGCGGGTCATTGAACTGCCCAAGAGCAGTTTCGGCGAGACGCTTTCGATGGTGGAACTGCAACTGGAGAAATTGTCACCGCTGCCGGTCACGCAAATCGTCTGGACGCTCCAGATCCTGCCCCGGTCCCCGGCAGAAAATTTGCAGACCGTCATCGTGGTGATTGTCGAGCGCAGTCTGGTGGAGGAATTCCTGGGCAAGCTCGAGGCGGAGGGATTTCTCGCCGACCGGCTCGAAGCGCCGATGCTCGACCAGCTGGCAGCCGCGCCCGGGGAGGGCGATGGGGCCTGGATCTACCCGGCGCTTTTGAACGGCCAGAACGCCGCGCTGGTGGCCTGGTGGTTTGGCGGGGCATTGCGGAATTTAAGCTATGTCGTGCTGCCGGCCAGCGGCGACCGGGCGAAAAGTTTGCAGGCCCAACTCGCCCAGCTCGCCTGGGCGGGCGAGCTCGAAGGCTGGCTCACGGCGCAGCCGCGGTGGCATCTCGTCGCCGGCGGCGGACTGGCGGGTGAATGGGAAACGTTTCTGCGCAACGGTCTGGGCGAACCGGTGCAGGTGACCGCGCCGCTGCCGTTGCCGGAACTGGCGGCGCACACGGCGCGGCGCGCGACCGTGGCGGATGGCAGCCACGCGGTCCTGATGCCGGTCGAATTTTCCGGGCGCTACCGGGAACAATTTTTTGACCGCTTGTGGCTTCACGGTCTCTTCGCCACGGGGGTTTTATATGCGGTATGCGTGGCGGTTTATTTTGGCGCGACGGGCGTGCTGGGCTACCAGACGGGCAAAGTCGAACAGCAGGTCGCGGGTCTGGGTGGCAGCTATACGAACGCGCTCCAGCTCAAGGCGCGTTACGAAGTGCTCAAGGAGCGGCAGGATTTGAAATACGCGGCGTTGGACTGCTGGAAACTGGTCGCGGACCTCCTGCCGACCGGGATCACCCTGCAGCGATTCAGTTTTGGCGACGGCCGCCGCCTGTCCCTCAACGGCACGGTGTCCTCCGACGATATCACCCACATCACGGATTTCTACGATGCGCTCCGCAAGGCGCAGTTGAACGGCCAGCCCATGTTTAATGCCGAAGGCGGCGAACAGGTGACTTACCATCAAACCGGCGGCAACCAGGCGAGCTGGAACTTCAGCCTGGATCTGCACCACACGGAGGAGGAGGCGCCATGAAAAAATATTTTGCGCAACTGCGGCCCTTGGAGCGGCGCCTCGCCATCGGCGTGCTGGTGGTGGTCTTTCTGGTGCTGAATTATGTGTTCGTCTGGCCGCATTTTTCCGACTGGGGCAACCTGCAACACCGGCGGGACGCGGCCCAGCGCAAATTGAAGCTTTATCAGACCGCGATCGCCCAGACCGACACCTACCAGAAACAGGTGAGCAGTTTGCAGAGCCAGGGGGAATTCGTGTCGCTGGAAAACCAGGGGGTCAACATGTTGCGCACCATCCAGACTCAGTCCGCGCAAAGCGGCGTGAGCATCGCCAACAACTCACGCCAGATCACGCACACGAACGATGCGTTCTTTGTCGAACAGGTGCAGAACATCAGCGTCACCGCCGACGACAAGCAACTGGTGGATTTCCTTTATAAACTGGGCTCCGGCGCCTCAATGATCCGGGTGCGTGACTTGGAACTGCAACCGGACAGCGCCAAAATGCATCTGAACGCCCAAATCCGGCTGGTCGCGAGCTACCAGAAGAACGACAAGGCCGCCAATTTGAAACCCGCAACCGCAAAGTCACCATGAAAACGACCACGCTCGCCCTCATTTTATTCTTAACCGGACTCGACCTCTGGGCGCAAAACATGCCGGTCTTCCGGCAGACGACCAATCGCCTCAATGCCAGCCCGAATAAAATCAGCCCGGGGGGTATGTCGGGGGCCAAACCCGCGCCCGCGCCCGCGCCGGTGCCGGCGACCGCTCCCGTTTTGCCGGCCATTCCACCGGCCATGCCCGCCCCGGCGGCCGCCGGCCCCGATGACGCTTCAACCAACGCGACGGCGCAGGAAGAGATGATTCCCGCGGGGAACATCAATTTTCAAGGCGTGGACGTGAGCCAGGTGCTCGAAGTGTATGCGAAGCTGGTCGGCCGGACTTTGTTGCGGGCAAGCCTGCCGCAATCCTCAATCATTTTGAAGACCGAAACGCCGCTGACCAAGAGCGAGGCGATTGAAGCCTTGCAGGCGGTACTGGCGTTGAACGGCATTTCCGTCGTTAACATCGGCGACAAATTCGTGAAGGTTCTGACGTCCGACCAGGCGGGCACGGCGGGCGCGGAGTTCAGTGATGCCTCGTCCAGCCAGCTGCCCGATCTCGGAGCGTATGTGACGCGCATTGTGCAGTTAAAAAACGTCAAGCCCAGCGAGATGGCGCCCCTGCTCACGCCGTTCTCGAAGCTGCCGAATTCCGTCGTTCAGTTTGAAAACAACGGCATCCTCGTCTTGCGCGACAACGCGGAAAACGTGAAGCGGATGATGCAGATGATCGAACGCGTGGATGTTTCCGTGCCGGCGGAATACATCTCGGAGGTCGTCCCCATCAAATACGCGCTGGCCGAGGACATCGCCAATGCTTTGAACAGCCTCGGCGGCGCCGGCGGCGGCAGCACGGTGAGCATCGGCGGGTCCACCGGTTCAACCGGCAGCACCGGCGGCAATGGCTTCAGATCTTCCATGGGCGGCAACGGTATGCAGGGCGGCGGCGGCTTTGGCGGTGGCAGCGGATATAATAATAACAATGGCCAACAGCGCAGCCAGATCGGCGGCATGGGGGGGACTTCCACAGCCAATGGCGCGCCCAGCGGCGGCGCCTCGACCTTCCAGCAGCGGTTACAGTCCATCATCCAGAAGGCGTCCGGCACCGGCGGGCAACAGGATCAAATTCAGATTTTCGGCCAGACGAAAATCATCGCCGACCAGCGGAGCAATTCCCTGTTGATCTTTGCGACCCGGGCGGACATGGAACGGATCAAGAACATCGTGGACAAGCTGGACGTGCTGCTGTCCCAGGTGCTCATCGAGTCGGTCATCATGGAGGTGTCGCTGAACAAGAACTGGAATGTGGGCGTTTCGGCCGTGCAAAGACAGCAAGCCATCAGCACGCCCAATTTCAAGGGCACGGGCGGCTACAATAACGGCCAGTCGTTCTTCAGTTTTCTCACCAACGGCCTCATCGCCAACGGAACCAACAGCGCGCTGGCCAGCGGGTTGAGTTATTTCGGCCAGATCGGGAATTCCGATTATGATGTGGCGATGCAGGCGGCGGCTTCCGATGATTCCATCACCATCATCCAGAAGCCGCGCATCCAGACTTTCCAGGCGCAGCCGGCATCATTTTTCGTCGGCAACACCGTGCCATATGTGACCAGCACCTACAACGGCGGCACCACGGGCATCGGCTCATCCTACTCACAGCTCTCGGTCGGCGTCTCCCTGAACGTCACACCCTTCATCAACCCCGACGGCCTGGTGGTCATGCAAATCCAGGAGGAAATTGACGACATCTCCGGATACACCCAGATTGACGGCAATCCCGTGCCCGATACCGCCTCCAAAACGCTGTCGTCGAATGTGGCGGTCAAAGACCGCGACAGCATCATCCTCGGCGGCGCGATCTATTCGTCAAAGGATTTCAACAAGAGCGGCGTTCCCATCCTCCAGGACATTCCGCTGCTCGGTGCCTTGTTCAGTTCGCGCTCCAGTGCCAAGCAGCGTCAAGAACTGCTCGTGCTCATGCGCCCGACGGTATTGAAAACACCCGAGCTGGCCGCCTTGCAGGCCAAGAAGGAGGAAGCCCGCCTCCCGGGCATCCACCATGCGGAAGCCCTGGATACCAAGGAGGAACTCAAGCAGGTGGAAGCCGAGAACCGGCTGCAGCAAATCCAGGATGAGAAAGACGCCAAGGCCGCCGCCAAAGCCAACCGGCACAACCCGGGCATTTCCACCAATCTACCGCCGAGCCAGACAACCGAAAACCCGCAGAATTAAAACGAACGCCAGAGATTTAATTCCCCGACGGATGGCTTGAAAAAGCATCGCTGCCGGGGATGAACTCCTCCAGAGTGCGGATCGGGTGCAGTGGAATGAATAGCAGTTTCGGCAGCACAAAAATCGGTTCGCTTTTCGGATCCTTCAAGGGACCGGTGATGTGATATTCGAACAGCTTGCTCACCGGCCACAGCACCGTGCTGACCAGCGGGCCGACCACCCAGGTGTCGCGCAGCAGCTGCGCGGTGACATGGGCATTCACGTTCTGATAGAGGTCCATCGTGCCGACATATTGCAGCCGCGTCATGGTCGAGCGGATTTCCAGCGAGTCGGAAAAGATCAGGCCGTTGGTGACCACAAAAGCCGCCGAGGCCTCCGTTGCCCGACTGTTGCCGAGGCCGGGCGACACCGTATTCAGCACCGGCGACAATATACTGATGATCGGAATATCCCACAGCAGGCCGTCGCGCAGGCTCACCCGGCCATGACCATTCATTGACCGCCAATCCTCCGTGCTGACGTTGGTCACGGTGATCTGTCCGGCCAGGGTGCCTTCCAGATGGTTGGTCGCCGGTCCTAATTCGGACGCGAGCGCGTGCAGATTCACGTTGGTCAGGTTCACGCCATAGTGATAATCCGCACCCTCATGCGGCACACAAAAGTCGAAATACGCAAAACCGTTCGCTGTTCCGCCATAAAACGACGTCACCACATTCGTCAACAGCAAGGTTTGCCCGCGCCAGTGCAGCGTCCCGACAATATTGGTGGTCTTGAGTTTGAGCCACTCGAAAGGCCCGCCCTTAAGGACCTCAAAGCGCATGTCCACCTCACCCATGTCGCGGCCGCCATTCATGTCCCGCAACGGAATCTGCCCGTTCACCCGCGCGGTCGGCGGTTGCAGGAAATGATATGGGGCCACCTGCCGGGCCGTCTTGGGCCCGATGGCATTCACCACGAGCCCCGGCAGGGTGTTGGCCAGGCCGTTTGAAAAAAGGATCAGCCGCCGGTTGAAATCCAGGGTGATCGCATCCGCCGTGGCGGATTGCGCGCCGGTGTGCATCTGCGGCTGCAAGAAGGTCAGCACGCGGTTGGTGTAGCTCACCATCGCCGTCACATCGCCATAGTGTTCTTCACGCACCGTGAAATTTGTCACCGCCAGGCGCCCGGCCACCGCAATGCTGTCGTAATCATACAGGCGGCCACTCACGTTCGCCTCCAGCGACAGCGGCCCGGATAATTTAACCAGCGCAAATCCGCGCTCCACATTGCTGTCCGTTAAGAAAGGCCTTGCCACCTCCGGGTCAACCGCGCCGCGTATGTCCCAGCGATATTTTTTGGTCGCGTCATCCTCGTAACCGCTGATGGCCAGCCGCGTCTTCGCCTGTGCAACCGTCAGATCGGGCAACTGCCAAATCAGGTCCAGATAGGAAAAATGGGTGTGTACGAAATCCAGCGGCACACCTCTCGCCGTGCCATTCGTGAACGCCAGCTCGCCGTTCAGCCGCACGGTCGGCCGTATTTCCTCATTCCACTCCGGCTGGGCATTGGTCCAGGCCGGCAATTTCAGCGAACCGGTAATCTGCACCGCCGGCGGCTGCGGCCAGGAAAAATCCGCGAGCCGTTCGACGGTTTTTTCCGTCAACCAGGCATAGATCGCGTGCAGGTCGAAGTCCGAAGTGTCCGTGAAGGTCAGTTCCCGCGTGGCAACATTTAACCGGGCGTTCGCCTCCAGCCCCCCGCCGCCCAGCGCGGCGGTTACGTGGGAGACGACCAGGTCCGGCGCCCGCCAGTAGCCGCTGCCCACCACTGAATTCGCATTCAGTTTTTCCGACTGGATCTGATGACCGGTGGCCGACCATTCCAGTTGATACGGTTGCAGATTGGACCAGAAACTCAACGAGGCATCAATATTGGTCGGCGCCCCGGCGGGTGCCGTCAGGCTCGCCGCCAATTGAAGATCGCCTGCCTGAAACCATGGCATCCGTACGCCGGCCGCACTGACATCGAGGTGAATGACAAAGGTATGAATGCTTCGCGCATCCCCCGCTACGGTCAGGTTGATCTGTGGCTGGCCGGCGAATTGTATCCGGTCAAGCGTGGCGGAAAGTTTTTGCAGCTGCGCCTGCCAGTCCGGAGAATTGGCGGGCCGGGAACCTCCAAATATCGGCCAGTTGCGGATTTCCGGCGCGTGGGCGACTTCCCCGGACAGCTTGAGCCTTGCGCCGGCAAGATCCGCGTGAAATTTGTCCAGCGACCACGTTTCGTTCCTTTGAAAGCGCAGGTCGGTCTGGATGTTATCGAGCCGCAACGTATTCGTCGGTGAAACCGGCCAGAGTAAATTGCCCTGGCGCAGGAATAATCCGTCCACCTGCAATTGCCGCCGGAGCATGGCTCGAAAATCCAATTGCAACTGGACCTCGGCGAGCATCAGCACTGGACCGGAGCCGGTTTGGGCGCCGCCAATCCGGACGTTTTCGGCCACGATCCCGCGCTCGAAACGCAGCCGCATCCGGGAAAATTCAAGGTTTATGCCGCGCTCGTGCAGCGTGGCGACGAGCCGCGTTTTCAGAAAATCCGGCAGGCCGATGCGGTTGAACCAAAGGACGGTGCAAACGAGGGCGAGGACCAGCAACCACACGCTGATTCGGCACCAGCGGAAGCACACGCGGCATTTGCGCCAGAAACCGGGTCGCATATCACGGGACGTTCGCCGGAATGGTCAGATAACTCAAGACGAACTGGTAAAGCACCGGCGGAAACACATAGGCCCAGCGTTCGCCATCCAACGTGACAGCGGCCAGCGCGGTGTGCGCGGACGCCAGCTCGGTGCCGAAGGCCGTGGAAAACTTTTCACCATTCTTGAGTTCGACGGTGATCTCCAGTTTATCCGGGCTTAACCCGCATTTTTCGAGGTTCGTCACGTTTCGCTCGACCCACCCCAGCGCGGTCAGTCCGCCGAGACGGTGGGTGGTTTCCTCCAGCGCGGGCGGATTGATGATGCCTTGCGAACCGGCGGCCAGTGACCACTTGTTCACGCCGTTACGGACCAAGACGCGGATTTTGCCACCCTGGCGCAGCGTGATTTGCGCGACGTTGGTCTCGCTGAAATTCCAGATGCGCCGGTCGCGAAATTCCCAGGCGTCACCCGGCAGCCGGCTGAAATCCTCCGGGGCAATGGAATAGATGAAATCCTCGTCGGCGCGATGGGCGAAAATCCCGTTGGTTTGCGCGGCAAATGCGAGTTGCGCGATCACGGCGTTGGAGTCGCCCGCCACCGAACGCAGGCTGATCTGGATCTGTGGGGCCGCCAGCCCGTAGGCCGCGAGGTCCGGCGCGGTCACCACGTCCTTGACGAATTCGGTAACGCGTAGTCCGGCCAGCAATTTGATCAACTCCTGCACGCTGTCAGCGTCCGCGGGAAATTTTTCACCAACCACCTGCCAGCCGTTCGTGCCCAGCTGCAGCGTGAAATCGTGCGGGCCCCGCACCGCGATTTCTGCGACGGGTCCGTTCAGTTCAAGCAGATGCGGATCGCGAAATTCGTTTACCCCGCCACGCCACGGCGACAGCGACTCTTTGGCGGTGGTAAAAACGGCGCTCCAGCCCTCGCGTTTCGCGTAAACCTGGACGACATCATTCGTCGCGCTTTTCCCGACTTGCAGGCCCGAAAGGCAATTGGTTCCGCGATTGAGCCACACATCGAGATCGGCAGGCTGCAAACCGAAGGCGGTCAAGTCCGCCGCATCGTCCGTGACAAATTGCGAGACCTGAGCCGCCTGCAACTGTTGCAACGCCTCGGTGATGCGTTCGCTATCCGCCCGCGCCTGCAAAGGATGAATCATGCGCCAGAGATGGTTCGTCGCCTCCCGGCGCAGTTCGATCACTTTCACGCCGTTGGTCAGCACGATGGCATCGCATTCGGCTCCCGCCACCGCCACCAGCGCGGTGCTGCGCCAGTCGCTGGCCGTGCGCGGCAAAAACTTGAGCCAGTCGGCATCCGCCACAAACGTTCCGTCCACGCCGACAACCCGCAAGAACACCTGGTCGCCGGGAGCGGTCCGGTTGCCCACGAGCAATTGCCAGCGCTGGTCGCCGGCTTCGACCACGAGCGTGGTTTGCGGTGAATCAAAGCCGTAATCCGCCGAAGCTTTGGGGTGCTCGCGGAGTTCGCCCGCGCTGATGCGCGTGGCGGCCGCCAGTTTTTGCAGGGCGGCCAGCAGGGCTTCAATGGCAACCGGTTGCGCCGGATAAGCCACCGGCTTGGCCAGCAGCCAGGCATTGTTGGTGCGCAGGGCACGGACTTCCAAAGCACCCGCGGGAATCACCTGGAGACTCGTCACCGCCGATGGTTGCAAACCCAGCAAGATATTTTGCGCCACGGCGGCGGGGGGGCGCATGAACCGGTCCAAAACATAAATCGACGCGAACAACAACGCCGCGACCAGCAGCCATACCCATGTGGATTTCGTGTTCATTATTTTCGGCGCACCAGCCAGACCAGCCAGCCGAAGGCCAGCACCCCGCCGGGCAGCGCTCCCAGCAGCAGCCAGCGGACTTTTTCCAATTGATCGCGCGTCATGGTCAGGCGGAATTCCTTGACGGGCCGCGGCCCGATGCCTTCGAGCAACACCGTGCGGTCCAACAGCCAGTTCGCCGCGTAACCCAGAAAGTCCCGGTTCGCAGCGGATTCAATTTGACGGTTGCCCAGGAAAAAGGAATCGCCCACAACCAGGATGCGGGTGCTGCCGCGCGATTTGGCCACGCCTGACACGGTCTTCTGCTCGACGGCGGCCATGAGCGGATAACTGCGGGGCGCGACGGTGGGATCACCCAAAAGCGTCGACTGCGGACTGGAAAAGGCGAGCTCCTCCACCTTAGGCGCGTCGGCGGGCGGATTGGGGGCTTCGACATGGCTGACCGGTCGCGGCAATACCAGTTGCAGCGCCAATCCGGCGAGGGGGTTGACCACGGGATTATTCCCGAAATCATAAACAATCACATCCTGGCCGGAGATCGTGTTCTTGTGATCCACCACCGTGTCCGCAACGACGTTGACCCCCCAGCGCGCGAGAACGGGCTCGAGCCCGGTCGCATGCTCCTTGGAGAAATAATTGAACAGGATGAACAGCCGCCCGCCCTGGGCAAGATATTGGTCAAGCTTCTGCAACTCCGAATCCAAAAATGCCGTGCGCGGGCCGGCGATGATGAGCAGGTTGCAATCGTCGGGCACCGCATTGTCCCCCAGTAATTGTAAGGGTTCGGTTGCGATATAACTTTCCGCCAGCACGGCGCCAAATTTCTGGTAGGCCTGCTCGCCGGAATCCGACAACGACGGTTCGCCGTGGCCTTGGAGAAAATAAGCCTTGAGCGGCTTCGGAATTTCCACCGCCAGCAACATCGCCGTGAACATCATTTCGCCGTTGAAAGCGACCGGCTTCCGGCGGAACTCGCGCTCGGTGGCCTTGGGCACCTGTTCCAGCTTGACCTGGGTGAGCGCCTCGCCATTGACGACTTTGACATGGCCACCGCAGTCGAAAATCACAAGGTCCTTGTCCTTCGTGGAACTCAATTTGTATTGATCCTTGATTTTCTGCGCCTCGCCCGCATCGCGCAGGTAATCCACGGTCTTGACGGATATATTCGGATTCGCCGAGCGGTATTCGTTCAGCAACGCGATGATCGTCGGGTACCAGTCATCGGTCTTGTCGTAGTAAACCGTCACGGTGACCAGATTGGTGATCGAATGCACCACGCTCAGGGAGCGCGCGGACAGTTTCACCTGCGTCTGGGAACTCAGATAATACCGGCCGTAAAATTTCGCGCCGAGGTAGTTCACCATCACGACAACCGCCAGCACGATCACCGTGCGCAGGACCACATCGAAGCCGATTTGCCAGCGGCGGCCCGGCGAGAAACTGGGTTGGGATTTGGCGGCCATGTTATTTCCAGCGGCGGCTTTCCACCACCCGCAAGGTCAGAAACAAAAAGAAGAAAGTGGCGCTCAGGTAAAAAACCACCGCGCGCGTGTCCACCACGCCGCGCGCAAAATCATGCATCTGCTCGAACAGGCCGAAATACGACAGCACCTGCGACTGCCATTGCGCGGTCGCGGGCAGGGCTTCCGCCAGAAAACCAACCGAAAACAGGGCCATGCCCAGAACGAAACTGATCATCGCCGCCGCCATCTGGCTACGGGAAATGGCCGAGGCAAAACAGCCCAGCGATAAAAACAGGCAGCCGACCAGGAAAATACCCAGATACATTCCACCCACCGTGCCCGTGTCCAGCGCACCCGCCTGGTTCGTGTAATGCCGCACCACCAAAAGGCACGCGATCATCGGCAGCCACGTCACGACATAAAAAATGACGGCCGAGGCGAACTTCGCCGCGACCACGTTAAGGTCGCTCACCGGCGCGGTCATCAGCGTCTCGAAAGTGCCGGACGCTTTTTCCAGGGCAAACAAGCGCATCGTAATGACGGGCGCGGCCAGCAGCACGATCAGCCAGAAAAAATAGGTGCGATAAAACATTTCCGTCACCGGCATCGGCGACGGGTCGTTACCCAGGTTCGTCATCAGGACCACGAAGCTCAAGCTGTTCAGCAGGGTTACCGAAGCGATGATGACGTAACCGGTGATTGAGAGAAAAATCGCGCCCAGTTCCCGCCGCAGGAGAGTCAAAAACATGCGCATCAGTTTTCCTCCTCCTCATTCGGCCTGGTGACCTGGACGTAAATATCCTCCAGCGAATGGCGGCTGCGCGTCAGTTCGCGCAACACCCAGCCGCGCTCGCGCGCGAGCATGAAAATCGCCGGACGTAAATCACAGCCGTCGCGCGGCGTCAAAATACACCGCTGAAATTCCCCCTCACCCGCCGAGACGTCAAACTGTTCGATTCCCGGCATCTGCGCCCAGGCGCTGCGCAATTCGTCCGCCGGCGCGTCCAGCTCCGCCACAATCTGGCTGCTGCCCAGCATTAATTTCTGCAGATTTTCGGGCGTGTCGGCCGCCAGGATCTTTCCTTCATACATGATCAGCATCCGGCTGCACATCATTTCCGCCTCCGGCAAAATGTGCGTTGAGATCAGGACCGTGTGTTTCTCCGCCAGGCTTTTGATCAGCTGGCGCACGGAGCGGATCTGGTTCGGGTCCAGACCAATGGTCGGTTCATCCAAAATGATCAAGTCCGGCTCGTGAACCAGCGCGTCAGCCAGGCCCACGCGCTGCTTGTACCCCTTGGAGAGCTGGCCGATGATGCGGCGACCCACATCCGTCAAACCGCATTGCTCCATCACCGTCGTCACGCGCTGCCGCGAACGCCGCCAACCCAGCCCCTTAAGCCGGGCCCGGAATTTTAAATATTCGCGGACCCGCATTTCGGGATAAAGGGGGTTGTTTTCCGGCATGAAACCGATGCGCCGGCGCACCTCCTCGGATTCGTGAAAAACATCGTAACCGGCCACGCGCACCGTGCCGCTGGTTGCCGGCATAAAACTGGAGAGGATCCGCATCGTCGTGCTCTTGCCCGCCCCGTTCGGCCCGAGGAGGCCGACAATCTCGCCGGGCGCAACCGAGAAAGAAATACCCGCCACGGCGGTGCGGCCCGTGTAGCGTTTCGTCAGATCCGTTACTTCGATCATCGCATGCTCGCTCATCAAAACTTGGCGCAGAGTTTAACCGGAAAACCTCGCCGACAGCCAACAAAAACTCCGATGCATTTTATTATCAATAGTCCCTTTGGGCATTGGTTGGTTCAAAATACCATTGCGACTGCTTGACTTTGACGAACCGGAGGAGCAAATACTTCAGAAAGTGTTTCCCGCGCCTGAAAATTTCTATGCCGCCTGGCGGAAGCCATGCTTAACACCCGCCGTTCTGCGTGATGAAAAAGGCCAGCCCGCTGAGCGTTTGCTGCAAGCGGTCTGGCAGCATCAACGGCTGCGACGTGACCGGCTGGTAACCGCCGATGGAAAAAAAGTCCGCATCTTTCACCCCGGGTTTGTGAGCCTCGAAGGCGGCCCGGATTTTGGCAACGCCGTCATGCAAATCGGCGATGAGGCGGCGCGCACCGGCGACGTGGAGATCGATCTGCACCCCGGCAACTGGCGCGCCCACGGCCACGATCGCAATCCGGATTATCAAAATGTCATCCTGCACGTCGTCTGGGAAACCGCCAAAACAGCCGTTGACGTTAACGCCCCCACGGTTTTGCCCCTAAACGACTCCCTTGATGCTCCGCTGGCGGAATTGAGCCTATCGCTCGAAAATGAACCGCTGCGCTCGCTGCCGGAAAACTTGCGGGGCAAATGCGCCGCGCCCTTGCGCGAACTTTCCGGAACGCAGCTTGCCGCTCTGCTGCAAGCCGCCGCCGAAACCCGCCTGCAGAACAAGGCGGGGGCGATGCTGGCCCGGGCCAGGAATTCCAACTGGGATCAGGCGTTGTGGGATAATCTATTCCGCGCGCTGGGCTACAAGCACAACGCCTGGCCCATGCTGCATCTGGCCGAGACGAAATCGCGCTGGTTGCGCGGCGGGAAATCCGCCTTTGAAATCCAGGCGCGGCTGTTGGGCCTGAGCGGTCTGCTGCCCGGTGAATTGACGCGCAAACAAAAATCCGCGGACACTTTTTTACGGCATGCTTGGGATATCTGGTGGCGGGAGCGCGACGAGTATGAAAACTGCATCCTGCCGCACGCCGCCTGGAAATTCCACGGTCTGCGTCCAGCCAACCATCCGCAGCGGCGCCTCGCGTTGGCGGCTCACTGGCTGGCGGATATGAATCTGGTCGAGAAAATCAAAAGCTGGGGAACGGCCAAATTACCGCACCCCAAATCGCGGGATTTACTACACAAAATTTTCCAGGTCGGGCGGGATGATTACTGGTCGTGGCACTGGACAGTTAAATCCGCCCGGATGAGCAAACCGCAACCGTTGCTCGGCGCGGCACGGGTCACCGACCTGGCGGTGAACGTGGTTTTGCCGTGGTTGTGGATCCGGGCGCAGGCCGGTGGTGATGAAAAATTACGCCGCGAAATGGAAGATCGGTTTTTCGCGTGGCCGGCGGCGGAGGATAATTCCGTTTTGAAACTGGCGCGCCAGCGATTACTGGGAACCGGAAAAACCCCGGCCTTGCCAACGGCGGCGGCACAGCAGGGTTTGATGCAAATCGTCCGGGATTATTGCGAGCACTCGAATGCCCTTTGCGTGAATTGCCGGTTTCCCGGGCTGGTGCGCGGCTGGAAGGCGGCGGCTACTTGACTTCAAGCTTGGAAAACGCGTCGTTAAGTCCGCTGGTCGCCGGTTCGATGGCCACGGGAAGCTTGGCTTTCTGGAGTGCGGGTTTTGTCGGAGCTTCGCCCGCTTCATCCGCCTCCGGCGGCGATCCGCCCTCGACTTGATGAGGATTCTTGGCGCGCTTGTTGCGCGGCAAGGGGCTGATCATCAAGTTAATGGCCTTGCCGACGAGCTTGGGCTGGAAATCCGGCTGACCGTAGGGCGCAATGTCGGCAATGAATTTCTTGATGACCTCAAAGCCGACCTCCGTGTGGGCATTTTCACGGCCGCGAAATTTCAGCGCGATCTTCACCTTCATGTCATCGCAAAGGAAATTAATCGCGTGCATCAGCTTGATGCCCAGGTCATGGGGGTCGATGCGCGGACTCAACTGGACTTCCTTGACGATCGAAGCATGCTGGTGCTTCTTGGATTCCTTTTCCTTCTTGGCGATTTCGTAGCGGTATTTGCCAAAATCCACAAGCCGGCAGACTGGCGGCACGGCGGTGGCGGCAATTTCAACCAGATCCACGCCATGATGGCGCGCAAGGTTCATCGCCTCCGGGAGGGGCAGGACGCCAAGCTGGTTGCCGTCAACCCCGATGACACGAACTTCGCGGGCGCGGATTTTGCCATTGACCCGGACGAACGAAGCAGGCGAGGAATTGCGTGGAGAAAAAGGGCGGCTCAAGACACCCTCGTTGGTTGTGGCATATTTCTAAAATGTCGCATCAAAAAAATCGCCGTCACGGGCGATTCATAACTGTGCCCTGTTTATAAGGGTTTGCGGGCGGCAGTGCAAGTGAAAATTATGTGACAGCGCTTCAGAGGTGATGGTGACGGAAGAGCCAGCTCCGGTTCGCGAACAGGTACCAGACGATCAATACATTGAAAGCCAGCACGCAGAGCACAAACCCGTGCGGGCGGACTATCAACTCCCGCACTTCAATGGGAATGAAAAAGGCCGACTCGCCAATCGCCAGCCACCCAGCCCACGGCGCGCGCAAAATCAAACCCACGCCCTCGACCAGTGAAATCAGGCTGTAAAGCACCGTAACCACCCCCACCCAGCGCACATTGGCGGGCGTGATGTTGTCCAGCCGGTCGCCAATCTCGGAAAAAAACCGGCTTTCCGGATCGAGATGAAACAAGTGCAGCAGCCGGTCGAACGCATCCGACAAATCCTGTCCGGCCAGCTTGAAAATAAAGAGCGCCAGCGCCAGTGCCAGCATTCCCTTGATCATTTTGCCCGTGATGATTACGTACAGCGTCGGCGCGCGCTTGGGTTTCTCACCGACCAGCAGTATTTTCGGTTTATCAGGCATCAGTGGACTTTAGACAGCAAAAAACCCAGTAGTTCAGAAATTTTTAAGCGTTCCTGGCTGCCGTCGTCGCGGTGGCGCAGGGTCACCGTATCCAGCAGTTCCGGTTTTTCGCCAAGCGTGTCAAAGTCAATCGTCACGCAGAACGGCGTGCCGGCCTCGTCCTGGCGTGCGTAGCGCTTGCCGATGCTGCCGCCGTCATCGTAATAGACGTTCATCCACGGGCGCAGCAGATCGCGCACGGCGATGGCTTTGGCAACAAGCTCTGGTTTGTTCTTCAGCAGGGGCAGCACCCCGGCCTTGATCGGTGCGACCCGCGGATGAAACTTCATCGTGTAAATCGTCTCGCTCTTGCCCTTGTCATCGGTCTTGGTGGTTTCGGAATAGGCATTCGCAATCAGCGCGAGGATCAATCGGTCCACGCCCGCGCTCGGTTCTATTACGTGCGGAATGTAATTTCCCTTCGCCAGCGCGTTCGCATCTTCCGTGGCCAGTTTGGCGGCCGTTTCCGTCGGGACGCCGGACCGGGTGAGATAATTCCTCCGGTTCTCGTAATAGCGCCGCCAGAGATCGTCCTGTTTTTCCTTCGGCAGCTTGTTCCAGGCATTGCGCAGCTCATCGTCAAACACGTGCTGCGGCTTGCCGGAAAATCGTTGATGCTGCGACAAATCAAAATCACTGCGGGCGGCGATGCCTTCCAATTCGTCGCCTTTCACGTTACCGTTCTCGTCCTGCTTGCTGAAGGGAAACTTGAACAAAATATCCGTGCAGGCCCGGGCGTAATGCGCCAGTTCCTCCGCCGTCTGGCGGTGAAACCCGAGCGTCTCGCGCGACAGCCCGATACCCTCATAAAAGCGCACGCGTTCCTCAACCCAGTATTGATGCCATGCCTGCCAGCCCCAGTTCGGTTGCGGCTCGCTGTGAGTGCCTTGGGGGGCGGCCACCGAGCCATGAATCGCCTCGACGACTTCATCCGGCTTGATGAAAAATTCCAGCTCCATCTGCTCAAACTCGCGGGATCGGAAGGTGAAATTCCGCGGCGTGACTTCGTTGCGAAACGCCTTGCCGATCTGCCCGATACCAACCGGCA
>CAIJNQ010000103.1 GCA_903822015.1 uncultured Verrucomicrobia subdivision 3 bacterium
CGGCCTTCACCTCGCGGTTGATGCAGCGGGAGACATGGTCGCGCGTTAGCAGTTCCGGCGGACGCTTGGCGGTTTTATCGCCCTGAGTGTAGCGCCAGCCCTCCTCGGGATCGGTCGAGGTCTGAGACTTGTAATTGTCCGGAATTTCGTCGTACATGAACCGCCTGCCGTCCTTGTTGCGCAACACGCCGCCCTCACCGCGCACGCTTTCGGTGACCAAAATGCCTTTCACACTCGGGGGCCAGATCATGCCGGTCGGATGAAATTGGATGAACTCCATGTCCAGCAGTTCCGCGCCCGCATGATAGGCCAGCGAAACGCCGTCCCCGGTGCCTTCCCAGGAATTGCTCGTCACGGCATACGCGCGGCCCAAGCCGCCGGTGCAAAGGACCACCGCTTTGGCTTTGAAAACACGGAACCGGCCGCGCTCGCGGTCGTAACCAAAGGCGCCGACCACCCGGCCGCCGTCTTTCAACAGCGACACGACGGTGTATTCCATGAAAACCGTGATGCCTTGATGAATGCCGTGGTCCTGAAGCGTGCGGATGAGTTCGAGGCCCGTGCGGTCGCCGACGTGCGCGAGACGCGGATAGCGATGACCGCCGAAATTGCGCTGGGAGATCTTGCCCTCCTTGGTGCGGTCGAACACCGCGCCCCAGGCCTCGAGTTCGTGCACGCGCGCCGGGGCCTCCTTGGCGTGAAGTTCGGCCATGCGCCAGTTATTGACGTACTGGCCGCCGCGCATGGTGTCGGCGAAGTGAACCTTCCAGTTATCGCGATCGTCCACGTTGCCCATCGCCGCCGCCATGCCGCCCTCGGCCATGACGGTGTGCGCCTTACCCAGAAGGGATTTGCAGATCAGCCCGACTTTGACGCCGGCGGCCGACGCCTCGATGGCCGCGCGCAAGCCCGCGCCGCCGGCACCGATGACCAGCACATCAAATTCGTGAGTTTCGTAATTGGTAGCCACAATAAAAATTCGGTTCGGAGTTTATAATTTGAAGAAGACGAAGTCGGTGAGGTGTCCCGTGGCGCAGAGCCGGATATACACATCGGTGAAGCCGACCCAGAACAGGCTGATCCAGGCCCACATCATGTGTTTGCGGTTCAGGCAGCTCACGCAGTTGTAAGCCTTGCCGCACGCGGGGGCCTTGGATTTGGAATCCAAAAAGCCGCCGATGAGATGCCGCAGCGAATGGCAGCCAAACGTGTACAGGCCGAGGAACACCGCGTTCAAGGTCATCACCACCGTGCCCACGCCGATGCCGAAATGCTCTTTACCCGTCACCGGGTCTTTGAACCACATCCCCAGCCAGGCGTCATAGGAAAGGATCACAATGAACACGGCCGCCACATAAAACATATAGCGGTGGAAATTTTGAACGATCAGCGGAAAGTATTTTTCGCCCAGATAGGATTTGCGCGGCTCGCCCACGGCGCAATTGATCGGGTCGGCCCAGAACGACTTGTAATACGCGCCGCGATAATAATAGCAGGTAAAGCGGAACCCGGCCGGCGCCCACAATATCAAAAAGGCCGGCGAGAAGGGGGCCCAACTCGGCCACCACGAGGGCAACTGGCCGATGGCATGCGGCGAGACGCCCCAGAATTCCGGCGAGTAAAACGGCGAGAGATAATCCGCGCCATTACCGCCATACCAGTAGGAGCAGACGTGGTGGTGCAGGTCACCGACGCCCTGAAACGCTGCCCAGGTCGAGTAAACGATGAAGGCGGAGAAACCGAGGAACACGGCGAGCGGTTGTAACCACCACGCGTCGGGGCGGGTCGTCTCGCCAAAGGCGCGCTGTTTAGGGAGCGAATCTGCGTAAGCCATAGAGCGTGGAAAACTATCGTCCTAGCGGACAATCGTCAACGCAGGATGATAAGTATAAGGGTCACTTCGACATTACTTGCCGTGCGCTAATCGCGGCGCCCGCCAGTCGTTCAAACCCTGCTCATTGGCGCCCCCGGGAGCGAGCCCGAAAAATTCCAGCGCCGCCCCGACGAGATACAGCGAACCGGTGACCACGATAAACGGCTCATTTTCAAGGGCGTTCAGCGCTTCCGCCAGGCCGGCCGCGGCCGCCACCCCGACCGCCGGATTGGCGGTCCGGAAAAATTCCGCCAGGGTTTGCGGATCCGCCGCCCGCGGGCTAGGGACGGCAACCGTGATGATTTTGCCCGCGACCGGAGCCAAAAGCCGGCAAATTTCAAACCATTTTTTGTCCTCCAGCGTGCCGAAAATGAGGGCCGGGCGGGCTCCGGGAAAACCGGTTTGCAGCGCCGCCCGCAGCGACTCCGCGCCGGCCGGATTATGCGCGCCATCCAGCAGAAATTTCCGGCCGCCGCGCTCGATGAGCTGCAACCGACCCGGCCAATGGACGCGGGCGAGGCCGGAGGAAATGGTTTGGGCAGGGATGGGAATTTCATTTTGCAGGACCGCCACCGTCGCCAGGGCCAGCGCGGCGTTCAGCCTTTGATGTTCGCCAATGAGCGAGGCTGCAGGTTGAAGTTTGTTGGTTGAAGGTTCGGCCATCCGCACGATCGGCGAATTGTTTTTACGCGCCACATGTTCAATCACCGCCAGGACTTCCGGTTTGTTTTCCGCGGTCACGACCGGGATGCCGGGCTTGATGATGCCGGCCTTTTCCGCCGCGATTTGTTCCAGTGTGTCGCCGAGCCATTGCTGGTGGTCCAAGGCGATGTTGGTGATGACGCTCGCGAGC
>CAIJNQ010000104.1 GCA_903822015.1 uncultured Verrucomicrobia subdivision 3 bacterium
CCAGGTAGCTCACGCCCGCCTGTTCCCGTTCGCTTTTCGGAAATTGCTTGCCGATGAGGATGAGAAAGAAGGCGATGGCCGGGATCAGGATCAAGCTAAGGTTAATGCGCCAATCGGTGTTTTGCGCCAGTGCAATGGTGCAAAGTCCGCCCAACACCAACCCGCTTGGCCAGCCGGCGTGGAGACGATTGAGCCACTTGGATTTTTCCGAGCTGAACATCGTCGTCACGATGGGATTGATGTAGGCCTCCACGCTGCCGTTGCCGAGGCCGAGGATGAGGCTGCCCCAATAAAGCAGTTGATAACCGTGCTTCTGGGCCGCGACGAGCGCATCGCCGGTGACGCCGTGCACCGCGCTGTACGCCGCGAACGCCAGCGCGATGTAAATGAGATAGCTCGCAAACGAGAAGAGCATCGCGACTTTATAGCCGATGCGATCAATGAACAGGCTGAAGATGATGATACTCACGCCGAACGGCCAGATGCCCGCGCCGACAAGTTCGCCGACGGAAACTTTGTCGAGGCCGAACTCGGTCGCGAACTGCGGCCCCGTGCACAAAATGATGCGGCTGATGAACGCGTAGCTGGTGGTGATGAGCGCAATGAAGCAGCCCCAGAAGAGAATTTTGTCGTGCTTGTTATTCATGGGAAATCAGGAAGGCACAATGCTCGCAACGATCAAAAAAGTGTCAACGGCAAAGTGCGTTTTCGCGGCGAAAATGTTGGGTTCCAAGGGGCGGGATGGAGAAGACTACGTGAAAAACCCCAAATCAACCGACCCAAGTTTTAGTTTGTGTCCGTCCGGAAACTGCCAAAATTGAACTCCCGTCATCACGTTCTCATATCGGCCCCGGATTCCCTTCATTTTGACGACGAGGATGACGACGAGGATGAGGATGAAAGGAAAAACGCGTTTCCGGCCAGACACAAGTAAAAGACTCGTCACCACGTCGCCGATAAAAGTGGTGATATGGTGGTGAGTTTGTCGGTCATGGCTCAAGAATGATCTGCCCCGGTGGGCACACGCCACCCGGCCCGCCGCCTATTTAGCGCTCGCCGCACGAGGGTTTCCTGCTATGATTAGCGCAGTCGCAAAGACATTTCATTTCATGACGCCAAAACTTTTCACCGAACTCGGTCTTTCCCCCGAACTGCTCAAGGCCATAGACAAGCTGGGCTATGAACAGGCCTCGCCCATCCAGGCGGCCGCGATCCCCGTGCTGCTCACGGGCAAGGACATCGTCGGCCAGTCCATGACCGGTTCCGGCAAGACGGCCGCGTTCGGCGTGCCGGCGGTGGAAAAGGTGGACCCAAACCAGAAGGCCGTGCAGGTGCTGATCCTCTGCCCGACGCGCGAGCTGGCCATCCAGGTCTCGGAGGAGATCCACAAGCTGGCGTTTTTCAAGCGCGGCATCAACTGTCTGCCGATTTACGGCGGACAATCCTATGAGCGGCAGTTCTTCGGTTTGAAACAGGGCGCGCAGATTGTCATCGGCACGCCGGGCCGCCTGATGGACCACATGCGGCGCGGGACGCTGCGGCTGGAAACCATCAAGATGGTGATTCTCGACGAGGCGGACGTGATGCTCAACATGGGTTTCCGCGAGGACATCGAAACGATCTTGAAGGACGCGCCGAAG
>CAIJNQ010000105.1 GCA_903822015.1 uncultured Verrucomicrobia subdivision 3 bacterium
AGGTGATCCAAACCAGCAAGGTCCCAACGCTGGATTTCCTGGCGAGCGGAAAGCTGCCGAGCAGTTCGTTGGGCATTCTCAGTTCCGCGCAAATGAGGGATCTGATCCATGAGTTGAAGCTGCGCTACGATTTTGTTTTCTTCGATTCCCCGCCGATTCTGGGCGTGAGCGATGCCTCGGTTCTGGCCAGCGAGGTGGATATGGTCATCCAGGTGATTCAATACCGCCGCTATCCGCAACCGATGAATTTGCGCGCCAAACAGGTGATTGAAAAAGTCGGCGGCACTTTCCTCGGCATCGTATTGAACAACATCAATATGTCGCAGGACGAAAGCTATTACTATTATAGCGGTTATTACCACGATTATTATTATTCCGGAAATGCCAAGGATCAGGAAGCCGCCGCGCCGAAAGATTCAGGCGACGCGGATAAAGGTGGGATCAAACAAAAATATTGATTCCGGCCCGGATTTTACAACGCTTAGCCCCCATGAAATTATTTGTTCACGGATTGATTGCATCAGGCCTGCTTGCGGCCGGTTTGTTTTTTACCGGTTGTGCCACGCCGTCCTCGCTGTCCGGCATTCCCGACGCCGGCACGGTTCAGACCAACGTTCCCGCTACATCGCTGGCGAATGCGCCCGCCGCCGAGGAGAGTCAGGGTAATACCGAAGTAGCCCGTTTTCACGTTGGTGAGTCGGTTAACATCATTTTTTCCGGAACCCCGGATCCGACCGAATTCCCTCCGCATGAAGAAACCATCAAGGAGGATGGCAACATCACTTTGCCGCTGATCGGCTCGGTTCAGGCGCTGGGCAAGACGGCCGGTGAATTACAGAAGGAAATACGCGATCTCTACGTTCCGAAGTATTACGTCCGCCTCAACGTCGTGGTGAAACCCGGCGATCTGATTTATTACGTTCGCGGTGAAGTCAAGACGCCCGGCCGTCAGCTTTACGTGGGTGAAACCACCGTAACCAAAGCCATCACTTCGGCCGGTGATTTTACCGATTTCGCCAGCCACAAGGTCACACTAATCCGTGCTAATGGACAACGCGTCAAGGTCAACGTGGACAAAGCCTTGGAAGACCCCACCCTTGATGCGAAAGTTTATCCGGGCGATCAGGTCTATGCGCCGCGCCGCATTTTCTGATGATCCAGCTGAACATCCTTTCCGGCAAACAGGCGGGCACCCCAACGGTGGCCCGCCGTTTTCCTTTTCATATCGGGCGCGCGGTGGAGAACGAACTGGAATTAGCCGACGATGGGGTCTGGGATCGGCACCTCACGTTGGAATTCAAATCCCAGTCCGGCTTTTATCTGACGATCGCACCCGGTGCGCTTGCCACGGTTAATGGTCAGCCGGTTCAAAACACGATGCTCCGTAACGGTGATCACATCACGATCGGTTCGGTAAAGATCCAATTCTGGCTTGCTGCAGCCCGCCAGGGCAGTCTGGTCGCCCGCGAAAGTTTTGTGTGGGGCCTGCTGGGTCTGGTCACCCTTGGTCAGTTTCTTTTGCTTTATTGGCTCATCCGTTAATGCCGGAAATGCCGCGCGCCGGTGAAGGCCATCGCCATGCCTCGGGCGTCTGCCGCCGCGATGACTTCCGCGTCTTTAACCGAACCTCCGGGCTGAATGGCCGCCGTCGCGCCGGCGTCGGCTGCGGCGATGAGCCCGTCGGGAAACGGGAAGAAAGCATCACTGCACACCACGCTGCCGGCCAGCGGCAGGTTTGCCTCGCCCGCTTTCCACACCGCAATGCGGCTGGAATCCACCCGGCTCATCTGACCCGCCCCGGTGCCGAGTGTGCGGCCTTCACCAACATAAAGAATCGCGTTGGATTTAAGGTGTTTCACCACGCGCCAGCCAAACAGCATGGCTTTCAACTCAGCCTCCGTCGGCTGGCGTTTCGTGACGATTTTCAAGTCTGCCGCCGTTGTCACCTTCAGGTCGCGCTGTTGTAACAGGTAGGAATCCGCGCCGACGCTGCGCACGTCCCATGACTGCGCCGCGAGCGGACATTTCAGGATCTGGAGCAGGCGCAGATTTTTCTTCTTCTGTAAAATTGCCAGCGCCTCCGTCGAAAATTCCGGTGCGATGATGACTTCACTGAAGATTTCCGCAATGGCCCCGGCGCACGCGCCGTCGAGCGTCTGGTTGACGGCGATGATGCCGCCGAACGGCGCCTGTTTGTCCGTGGCAAACGCCTTGTCCCAGGCCTTGCGCAAATTCGCTCCCTGGCCGACGCCGCACGGATTGGTGTGCTTGAGAATCGCCAGCGTGGGCGCGTCCTCGCGGAACTCGGAGATAAGCGCGGCGGCGGAGGTGAGATCCAGGATGTTGTTGTAGGAAAGTTCCTTGCCGTGGAGCTGCTTGAAAAATTCGTGGAATTTGCCGTAAAGCGCCGCGGTCTGGTGCGGATTTTCACCGTAACGCAACGGCTGCGTCAGGGGCGCGGAAATCGTGAGCGCTGGCGGAAGCGAATTTTTGTCGGCGGCAAACTCCTTTTGCAGATGCGCCGCTATGGCGGCGTCATAGGCGGCGGTCCGGGCGTAGACTTTTGCGCAGAGCCGGCGGCGCAATTCCAGTGTGGTGTTGCCGGTTTCGGAAATTTGCTTGGCGACTTCGGCGTAATCGAGCGGGTCCACCACGACGGTCACGCTATCATGATTTTTCGCGGCGCTGCGAAGCATCGAAGGCCCGCCGATGTCGATGTTTTCAATGGCCTCGTGAAGTTTCACGTCCGGCCTGGCAACGGTGGCCTCAAACGGATACAGGTTCACGACCACGAGATCAATGGGCTTGATGGCATGTTGCTTGATCGCCGCTTCATGCGACGCATTGCCGCGGATGTAGAGCAGCCCGCCGTGGACGAGCGGATGGAGTGTCTTCACGCGGCCATCCAGCATTTCCGGGAAGCCGGTATGGTCGGAAATATCCTTCACGTCCAAGCCGGCTTCGCGCAGCGCCCTGGCCGTGCCGCCGGTGGAGATGATCTCAACTCCTGCCTGCGCGAGGGTCCGGGCGAAATCAAGCAAGCCGTTTTTGTCCGAAACCGAAATGAGCGCGCGTTGAATTTTTGACATGGGCAGACAAAATCCTCGAAATCCGCCTTCTCCGTCAACGTCAAATCACGGCTTTGTGGTTTTATTCTGGACGATTCCGGCGCCGATGGCGCGTTCGAACCGGGCGCGCGCGGCATCGTAATCATGCAGCGCCTGCACTTGCGTGCTGCGGGCCTGGGTCAGCGAATTTTCGGCGTCCAGCACGTCGAGTTGCGTGCCGGTGCCGGCATTCGCGCGGGCATTGGCTTCGCGGAGGGACTCCTCGGCCTCAGCCTGCACGGTCTTTTGCGATTCCAATACTTCCTGGGCTTCGAGGAAATCCGAATAGGTGGTGCGCACCTCCAGTTCGACATTGCGCATTTCTTCATCCACGGCGGTTTTGGATTTCTGGTAAAGCGCCTTGGCCTGGACGACTTTGCCGTGGGTCAGCATCCCGTCAAAAATATCCCAGCTCACCTGCGCCCCGGCGTTCCAGCCATTAATGTCGTGGGTAAGATCAACGGGCGGTGAGAATTGCGCGTTGAACCAGTTGTAGCCGGCGAAAACCGATAGGTTGGGTTTGTAACCGGATGAGGCGTCGGTGATGTTGAGTTTCTGCAACTCCTCCGTCTTGCGCAAGGCGACCAGTTCGGGGCGCTGGTCCAGCGCCTGCTGCAGCGCGTCGGAAAGATTGATTTGATACGGCGCGGCGTCCAGGCCGTCGGTCAGATTCAACGGAATGTTGTCCGTGATTTCACGGGGCAGGTTGTAGCCGAGCAGGTTGGCCAGGTTGTTTTTGGCGATGCGATAATTATTCTGCGCCTGAATCAAGGGCGGGCGCGCATTGGCCACGGAAACCTTGGCCCGCAGCACGTTGAAATGCGGCACGGTGCCCGCGTCGTATCGGTGCTGTTGGTCGTCCAACTCCTTTTGCAACAGATTGACGGACGCCTCATTCACGGTGATCTGTTCTGCCGCGAGCAGGATGTCGAAATACGCCAATCGCACGGTGAGCAAGGTATCCGCGAGCGTCGACTGGTATTGTGCCAATGCTTGTTCCTTGGTGACCTTGGCTGCGCGGATGGCGGCCATCAGCTTGCCGCCCTGGTAAATGGACTGGGTGATTTGCACGCCCGCGTTCCAGTTTTGGTTAGGTGTGCTGGGGGCTTTGGGAAAACTCTCAATGACATTCCGGTCGGTATCCTTGTATTGGCCGGTGGCTTTCAATTGCGGCAGCGCAATGGCGCGGGTCTGCACCACCACGCCATACTGCGCTTCGAGATCATTTTTCGCCTTGAGAATCGTGGCGTTCTGCGCGAGTGCTATGTTCAGGCAGTCGGCCAGCGACAGGGGCCGCGTCAGCCAGGCGGGCGCGTTGGTGTCGGTGGCGGCCGTGGCAAAAGTGAACCTTAAAAGCACTAAAAGCAGTGTAAATTTTTTCATACCCGTCAATGATCCTACCATTCGGTAAGTTAAAAGTCGAATCAATCGTTTCCCTCGTAAAAAATAATTTACATGCTAACCTAAACTTGAAGTTTGCATGAAAAAATTCTTCAGTTTGAACTTGCTGGTTTTGGCGGCCGGGGTGTTTTTCACCGGCTGCGCTCCATCTTCCCCGGGTCAGTTCCAAGGTTATGTCGAAGGTGAATACGTTTACGTCGCGTCCCCGTTGGGCGGGGCGCTCGCCCGTCTCGCCGTGGCCCGCGGCGACGAAGTGAAATCCGGGCAGGTGCTGTTTGCGCTGGAGCGCGAGTCCGAGGCCAGCGCCGTCCGGCAGGCCGAGAAAAATCTCGCGCAATCGCAATCCCAGCTGGACGATTTGATCACCGGCAAGCGGCCGACCGAAATCGCCTCGCTTGAAGCCCAATGGCAACAGGCGCAGGCAAATTTGAAACTGGCCGACGACCAGCTGACCCGCCGTGAACGGCTCGGCGACGCCAGTGTGATTTCCTCGGAGGAATTGGATCAAGCGCGGGCCCAGCGCGACGCCGACCAGGCGCATGTTGATCAGCTAACAGCGGATTTGGCCACCGCCAAACTGGGCGGCCGGGATGACGCCATCCGCGCTGCGCAGGCGGCCGTCGCCTCACAGCAGGCCGCGCTCGACAAGGCGAAGTGGTCCTTCGACCAGAAACAGCAGTTCGCGCCCGCGGATGCGCTGGTGCATGACACGCTTTATCGCCAGGGCGAATGGGTCGCGGCCGGAAATCCCGTTGTGGTCCTGCTGCCGCCGGAAAATTTGAAGGTGCGCTTTTTTGTGCCGCAGGAAATGCTGCCGAAAATCAAGACCGGCCAGAACGTCAACGTCAGCTTCGATGGCGCGGCAAAAAATTATTCTGCGACGGTGAATTATATCTCCACGCAGGCCGAATTCACGCCGCCGGTGATTTACAACCGCGAGAACCGGGCCAAGCTGGTGTTTATGATCGAGGCCAAATTTGCGCCGGCGGATGCGGTGGCGGTCAGGCCGGGTCAGCCGGTGGATGTGAAGATCTCCCCGTAAAACATGAGCGCCGGCGACCTTGTCATTGACGTCCGCAACGTCACCAAGAAATTTGGCGCGCGCACCGTCGTCAACCACATCGCCATGCAGGTCCGGCCCGGCGAAATTTACGGCTTTCTCGGCCCGAACGGCAGCGGCAAAACCACCTTTTTGCGCATGCTCTGCGGCCTGCTCAAGCCGGACGGCGGCGAAGGCAGCTGCCTCGGGCTGGACTTTCGCACGCAAAGCGCCGAGATCAAAAAGCGCGTCGGCTACATGACGCAGCGATTCAGCTTCTACGAGGATTTGAGCATCGAGGAGAATCTGGATTTCATTGCGCGCATTTACGGCGTCCCGGAGCGCAAGGCTGCCGTAGAGAAAAGCCTCGAACGCCTCGGCATGGTCGAGCGACGCCGGCAGCTGGCTGGAACGCTATCCGGCGGCTGGAAACAGCGGCTCGCGCTGTCGGCCTGCCTCATCCACGAACCCCAGCTGCTCCTGCTGGACGAGCCGACGGCGGGCGTTGACCCGAAGGCCCGAAGGGAATTTTGGGATGAGATTCATCAGCTTGCCGCCGGCGGTTTGACGGTGCTCATCACAACGCATTACATGGACGAGGCGGAACGCTGCCACCGGCTTGCTTACATCGCTTATGGCAATCTGCTTGCCAGCGGTGCGGTGGCGGACGTGGTGAAAGCCGCCGCGCTCACGACTTGGGAAGTCACGGGAACCAATCTCGCCACGCTTGCGGAAAAAATCCGAAAATTGCCGGGTGTGGAACAGGTCGTCGCGTTCGGCACCGCCTTGCACGTCAGCGGTCGCAATGCGGCGAAGCTGCGCGCCAGCGTGGGCCCATGGATGACGGGCGAATTCCATTGGACGCCGATTCAATCCGGTTTGGAGGACGTGTTCATCAGCCTCATGGACATTGCGGAGGATAATTTCAAGTGAAACTGCACGAATTCAACTGGCGGCGGTTTTGCGCGGTGGTCCGCAAGGAGTTCATCCAGATGCGCCGCGACCGCATGACCTTCGGCATGATGATTGGCGTGCCGATGATCCAGCTTATCCTGTTCGGCTACGCCATCAATTCCGACCCCAAGCATCTGCCCACGGCGGTTTTTTCGGCCGACAACAGCATCTTTGCCCGCAGCCTGGTCTGGGGCATGCGGAACAGCAGTTACTTCGATATCACGCGTGAGCCGAAGAACGAGGCGGAGATCAACACTTTATTGGCGCAAAACACCGTCCAGTTTGCCGTGACTATTCCGGTGGATTTCTCCCGCAAGCTGTTGCGCGGCGAGAAGCCGGACCTGCTGCTTGAGGCCGACGCCACCGATCCGACGGCGGTGGGTTATGCCATCGCCGCAATGAACTCGCTGACGCCAACCGTTTTGAATCGTGATCTCATCGGGCCGCTGGCGAAATTGAACGGTTCGGCCCCGCCGTTCAATCTGGTCGTCCAGCAGCATTACAATCCGGAAAATATTACGCAGTATAACATCGTGCCCGGACTGATGGGCGTGATGCTGACGATGACGATGGTGATGATAACCGCGCTGGCCATCACGCGGGAACGCGAACGCGGAACGATGGAAAACCTTCTCTCCACGCCGGTGCGGCCGGGTGAGGTGCTCATCGGCAAAATCGTGCCCTACATCGCCGTCGGTTACATTCAGGTGACCCTGATTCTGCTCGCGGCGAAATTTTTGTTCGACGTGCCGATGGTGGGCAGTCTGCCGCTGCTGGTGGCCATGACGTTTTTGTTCATTGTCGCCAACCTGGCGGTCGGCATCACCTTCTCGACCGTCGCCAAAAACCAGCTGCAGGCCATGCAGATGGCGTTTTTCTTCTTCCTCCCGTCATTACTGTTGTCGGGCTACATGTTCCCATTCCGTGGAATGCCGGTCTGGGCGCAAAATGTCGGTGAATGCCTGCCGCTGACCCATTTTCTTCGCGTCGTGCGGGGGATCTTGCTGAAAGGAAATGGAATTGTCGAAATCGCACCGGATCTATGGCCGATTGTATTATTCCTGCTCGTGATGCTGATCATCGGCGTTAAACGCTACCGCCAGACGCTGGATTAGGCGTTTTCATTAGAAATTAACGGGTTTCGCGCTGAACTTGCAAATCCGGCCGTTTTCGGTTCTCATGTTTCCAAGATGTGGCAAGCCTTTAGGCGTTTGATTTTAATCGGAAGTCTGCTGGTCGTGTCGGTCTGCACTGCCTCGGAATCTGCCGAGGTCAACCTCGATTATGTGGCCCGACGGGCGCTCGAACGCGCCCAAAAACCTTTTCACTCGCCGCGGGCCGATCTGCCGAAAGTGTTGCGCCAGGACAATCTCGATTATGACAAATACCGCGAAATCCGTTTCCGCCGGGACCGGGCCCTCTGGACGGCGGACGACCTGCCGTTCCGTATGGAGTTTTTCCATCCGGGCTATCTGTATCAGGAGCCCGTTCACGTTTACGAGTTTACGCTGACGCATGTCCAGCCGATCCGTTTTGTCCAGGACTTTTTTGATTACGGTAACCTGAAGATTCAGAATCAGATTCCGGTCAACACGGGCTACGCCGGCTTCCGGATTTTGCACCCTTTGAACCAGGCAAATCAGCTGGACGAACTCGGGGCGTTTCTGGGCGCAAGTTATTTCCGGTTGCTCGGCAAAAACCAGCGTTACGGCATGTCGGCGCGCGGGCTGGCACTGGATAGCGGTGAATCGGATCGCCCGGAGGAATTTCCGATCTTCACCGACTGGTGGCTGGGCAAGCCGCAGAAAGAGGATACGGAGCTGCGGTTGTTTGCGATCCTCGACAGCGTGAGCGGCGTTGGTGCTTATGAATTCCTCATCCGTCCCGGCGACACCACCATTTGCGACGTGGAAGCCGTTTTGTTTCTGCGCGAAACCAACAAGGTCCTCAAAGTGGACCCGAAGCGGCTGCCGATCAAGACCCTCGGACTAGCGCCGTTGACGAGCATGTTCTGGTTCGGCAAGACCACCGAACACAAGCCGGACGATTACCGGTCGGAAGTCCACGACAGCGATGGCTTGCTGGCGAAGATGGACGGCGGCGAGGTCCTCTGGCGTCCCCTGGACAATCCGTCGGCCATCCGCCACCAGATTTTCTCCGCGCCGAACATCCGCGGTTTCGGCCTGATGCAACGGGAGCGTTCGTTCGCGGCCTATCAGGACAGCTTCAATCCCTACCATCTGGTGCCGAGCGTTTGGGTGGAACCGCATGGCAACTGGGGGGACGGTGACCTGCACCTGTTGGAGTTGAGCGCCCAATTCGAGGGCTTGGACAACATCGTTGCGTTCTGGGATCCGAAAATTAAGCCCGTGCCTCTCCAGCCGTATCGGTTCGGCTATACGCTCTATTGGACGCGGGAAACCGGGGAAAACGGCATGAAGCTCTCGGAAGAACGGGCGATTTCCACGCGCCTCGGCCTGGATTTGAACTGCAAGGAATGCCGGCAGATCGTGATTGATTTCGACGGGCCGAAATTGGATGCCTTGCCGGAAAATCAGCCGCCGGTGGCGATCGCCAATTGCAGCCCCAACGCGGCCATTGTGGACAACCAGGTGATTCGCAATGATGACTTGGGCACCTGGCGCGTCATTCTGAAAATGCAACCCAAGCCCGGCAATGCGGATCCGGTGGACTTGCGCTGCACATTGCAACAGGGTACGAATGTTTTGAGCGAGACCTGGACTTACGAATGGAGTCCGCCGTGAACCCCGCGATCTTGCCCGATGCATCCGGCCAGCTGGCTGGCCGGCCGCTGGAGGAGTGGAATGCCGCTTACGCCAAGGTCGAAAGCTATTTTCATGCGCTCCGCATCCGCAACAAACCGCTGCTGGGCCAGCTCGTCCTGCGTGTTCTGGAAAGGGCCCAGCGCCGCGCGCCCGCCGAGCTGAACCGCTCCGCCACGCTGCTCGCCGCCGAGGAAATGGACCGCACCGTAACCGAATGGTTTTCCGAGGTCCTGCAAGTTTCGCCAACCAACACGGACCAGACTCTTTCCACGCGCGGCCGGCTGGCGCTGCTGCTCGCCGACATGCCGGGCAAATGGCAGGACCAGTTTCTGCGTCCGGGCCCGTGGCCGGAAGAATTCACCAGCGCTATGCGGGAAACTTTTTTCCGCGCCGGGCCGGACTTCCAGCTTTCGAAGATGACGCCGCGGCCGCTCGACCTCGGCCCGATCACGACGCTGACCAATCTGGGGCGGCTGCCCTATTTCCGGATGGTGCTGGTGTGGACGTTGTTCGCGCTCCTGCTCGTCGTTGTTTTCTGGCTGACCCATGGCGGTTTCGAGCAGGTCAACGCCCGTCTATTGCTGCTGATCGACTGGTTCCGGCAAAATGGCTGAGGCACTGAACATTTCCGTGGCGGCGGCTCCCCGGCTACAGCGGGGCTGGCGCGTCTTCATCTTTTTTTCCTGCGCCCTGCTGCTCACCGGATTGGTTTCGCTGCTCTTCGCCGATCTGCTCTGGCGCACCGGCTGGTCCGCCGCCTGCACCGTCCTCATGGTGCTCTTCGTGATTTTGTTTCTGTTTGCCGCCATCGGCTGCGTGCACGGGCTTTTTGGCTTTTTTCTGCGGACCTTCGGCGACGATCGCCGGATTACCAACCTCAAAAGTTACCACGACCAGCCAGTCGACGGCATCAGCACCGCCATCATCTTTCCAATTTACAACGAAAACGTCGTGCGCGTTTACGAAGGCTTGCGCGCAACCTACGAATCGCTGGTCAAGGCCGGGCAGCTCGACCGGTTCGATTTTTTCATCCTGAGCGACTCGACGGATCCGGACAAATGGGTGGAGGAAGAGCGCCGCTGGTACGATTTGATCCGCGAACTCGATGCGCTGGGGAAGATTTATTACCGCCGCCGGCTGGTCAATGAAGCCCGCAAAAGCGGCAACGTGCGTGATTTCCTGAACACCTGGGGCCGCCGTTACCGCTACTTCATCTGTTGCGACGCCGACAGCGTGATGCGCGGTGAGACTCTGGTGGACCTGGTGAAATTGATGGAAGCGCATCCGACCGCGGGCATGATTCAGACCGTGCCCGCTCTGGTCAACGCGGAATCCCTGTTTGGCCGCATCCAGCAGTTTGCCAACCGCCTTTACGCGCCGGTCTTCATCGCCGGGCTGAATTATTGGGCGCTGGACTTGGGAAATTACTGGGGCCATAACGCCATCATCCGCACCGAGCCGTTCATGCAGTGCTGCGACCTGCCGCAACTGCCCGGCCGCAAGCCGTTCGGCGGCCAGATTCTGAGCCATGATTTCGTCGAGGCCGCGCTGCTGCTGCGCGAAAACTGGGAGGTCTGGTTCGCCTACGACCTCGAAGGCAGTTACGAGGAGGCGCCGCAAGCGCTCATCGAAAACGCGCAGCGGGAACGCCGCTGGTGCCAGGGCAATCTGCAGCACACGCTCGTGGTGTTCGCCAAAGGCTTGCGCGGCGTCAGTCGGCTGCACCTGATTCTTGGCATCTGCGGCTATCTGGCCGGGCCGCTGTGGCTGGCATTTCTACTGACGTTCAACTGGATTTACTGGTACCAGAAATACACCGGCCTGTCGGAGATTCCCGTGCAATCCTTCAATCCGTATTTGAGTGGCTTGAGCGGCACGGCGCATGCGCTATTGGTTTTCGTCATTTGCATGACGGTCATCATGCTGCCGAAGGCCCTCGCCCTTATCGACCTGGCGCGCGACTGGCCCCGCCGCAAGGCGTTCGGCGGCCTGGGGTGGACCGCCGCCGGCGTGGTCGGCGAAACCATTTTTTCCACGCTGCACGCACCGCTGCTGATGCTCTGGCACACCCGCTTTGTGGTCACCAATCTGCTCGGCATCAGCGTCGGGTGGGCGACGCAAAAACGGTCTGCCGACGGCACCACCTGGCTTTATGCCGCGCAACGGCACTGGGGCCACACGCTCATCGGCGTTTTGTGGGGCGCGTTCATGTGGCGGCTGGACCCCAGCCTGTTCTGGTGGTTTACGCCGGTTCTCGCCGGTCTGGCCCTATCCATTCCGTTGAGCGTGTTGACCAGCCGTCGCAGTCTGGGCGCAAATGCCCGGCGGCTGGGATTTTTTAAGACGCCGGAAGAAACCCGGCCGCCGGTGGAACTGGTTTCCCTCCGGGCGCAATTGCGGATTCACGAACTCACCGACGACCCCGCGCCGCCGCGTCCGCACGCGGGCTTGGCTGAGGCGATTCTCGATCCCTACGTCAACGCCATCCATGTTTCGCTGCTCCGCGAGAAACAGCTCAACCCGGTTTATGCCGAGCAGTTTTCCAAGTTCGGTTGCGGCAGTGAATCGGTTCAGGCCTTGGGCGAAAAACTCCTGGCCGAAGGCCCGGACAAACTGGCTGCCGGCGAACGGATGCAGGTCATGGCCGATCAGCGCGTGATGGTGTGGCTGCACCAGCAGACGTGGCAGCGGCCCGGCGAATCGCTCGCGCCGTGGTGGCGCGGCGCGATCCTGGAATTCAGCCGCCGCGATTAGGAAGCTCTACTACAACAATTCCAGCACGCGTTGCAATTCCGCGTCCGTGTTGTAAAAATGCGGCGAGAGGCGGAGGTAGTTCTGCCCTTTGCGGTCGGTGCGCAGCGACGCGACAATTCCCGCATCTGAAAGTTTTTGGGTCAACGCCGCCAGGTCCTGGCCCGGCTGGAAAATGGAAACGATGCCGCCGGCGTTTTCCGGCTTCACTTCGGCGTTCAAAACCGTGAATCCTTTCGCCGACAACGCCGGCACCAGCCAGGCGCGTTTGCGGAGTAGTTCGGCGGCGATGTTGGCCACGCCGATTTCCAGGGCGAGTTCCATGGACGCAATCAAGCCGACCAGGCCGAGCAGATTCTGCGTGCCGGCCTCGTATTTCACCGCGCCGCTGCGGAAAACGATTTGTTCCTGCGCGACAAAATTCGGCGAACGCACGTTGTGCCAGCCATAAAGCGGCGGATTCAATTTCTCCTGCAGTTCGCGCCGCACATACAACACGCCCGCGCCGCACGGACCGAGCAGCCATTTATGCGCGTCGGCGGCGAGAAAATCCACGTGCTCCACCGTCGTCAGAAATGCCCCGAGCGTCTGGATCGCATCCAGGCAGAATAAAATGCCGCGCTCGCGCAGATATTTTCCGATGGCGGCGATTTCAACCCGGAAACCGCTGATGAAGTGGCAGGATGCCAGCGCTACGAGCCGCGTGTTTTCGTCCACCTGGCCCATCACGTCAATGGTGCGGATGGCGCCCAGCCCGCGGGTGTTGAGCAGGCGCACCTGGACGCCTTTTTCCGCCAGCGCCATCCATGGATAAACATTGGACGGATAATCGTCGTGATAGATGAGGATGTTGTCCCCTTTGCGGAAATTCAATCCGGATGCGACCAGGCTCAACCCGAGCGAGGTCGGCCCGACGAGCGCGACTTCCTCGGTCTGGCAGTTTAGCAACCGCGAAGCCAGATTCCGGGCCTCCTCCAGACGATGCAGCATGAACGCCTCCTGGTCGCCAAGGGTTCCCTGCCGCGCGCATTCGGCAATGGCGTCGGCCACGCGGCGCGGCAGCGGGCAGACGCCGGCATGGGCGAGGAAAGTCCGATCCTTCACGACGGGGAATTCGTGGCGGCGGAGCTCTTCGTTGGTCAGGATTTCAGGCAACGTCATCGGGCGAAAATCATATGCGGCGGTTCAAGGTGCCGGGGGCATATTACTTACCATTCATGATATTGGAAAGGTCGCCGTGCGGGCCATAGAGACCGTTCCAGAACTGGATGATATTATAGGCCACCATCAAGGCGACGAGGAGGTAGACCAGGCGCGGCAGCCATTGGGCGAAGGCCTGGAGCTTGTGGGAACCTTCCTCCTGATAATGCGTGTAAAGGCGGCGCAAGGTGTCATCCAGTTTGCCGCTGACTTCGCCGCTCTGGTAGAGATTGGCAAACTGGTCGGGAAATTGCGATTGTTTGCGGATGGCTTCGGCGGGTGTCTGGCCGGCGACAACTTCCGGTTTCATGGTCGCAACGGCGCGGCGCAGCGCCGGTGAACCGCTGGCGTTCGCCGCCAGATCCCAGGCCGAAATGATGTTCACCCCGGCACTGATGAGGGCTTCGAGCGCGGCGGACAGCCGTGCCAGCGCCAGATAATGCCGGGCCCTGCCCAGGATGGGGATCCGGCGCAAGAGCGACTCAACCAGCGCGCGCCATTTTTCGCCGTGCCGGCTTTGGGTTGCGTAAATGATGAAGGCGGCGGCCAGATAAAGCGGTGCGAGTGCGAGTCCCGCTTTCGCCGTCAGCACCATGAGACTCGCGTTGAACTGCGACCGGGCAAAGGGCAGCACGATGATGAAAATGATCGCGGCGAGATGAACCAGCGCCGCCGGATACATCAGCTGGGAAAGCATCTGCTGGGTGATTCGCGCCTGGTCATTGTAATAATCGGCAAGCAGGCGGAAACAGGCGTCGAGCCGGCCGCTGCGTTCGCCGGCATCAATCAAGGCAATATCAAATTCCGGCAGCCAGGCATCCAGCTGGCGCAACGAATCCGTGAGGGTGCGCCCGTTCGCGAGTTCAGCCAGGAGGCGCTGGATCGGTTCGCGATACGCCGGGGCGGGCGGGTTGCGTTTCAGCTGTTCCAGCGCGGCCAGAACCCCGATACCGGCGGAAGTCAGCTGGGCAAGTTGATGATAAAACTCGGCGCGCTGGGTGAACTGGCGGGGCGTGACGATTAACGACATAGCGCCCCGGCCTGACTCAGACCGCCAGGCGGTCGAGGCTGGCCTTGAGGTCGCGCTTGCTTTTGGCGCCGACCATTTGTTCGGCGACCTGACCCTTGTTGATCAGCAAAAGCGTCGGTATGGCCCGGATGCCATATTTGGCGGCGAGCGCCTGCTGTTCGTCAATGTTGACCTTGCCGATTTTGACCTTGCCGTCGTATTCGTCGGCGAGTTCATCAAGGAGCGGCGCGATCATTTTGCACGGGCCGCACCATTCGGCCCAGAAATCCACCAGCACGGGTGTCGTAGCTTGGAGAACTTCCTTGTCAAAATTGTCCTGTGTTAGGGCGGAAATCAATGGTGATGCCATAAGTCTGAATCGTTAAGCAATTAATTTGCCAAATTAAGAATTCACCGCCGTGTTCAACATCAACATCATCCAAACCGTGGTGCCAATGGCCGCCAGGCCGACGATGGCCGCGGCAATGGCCAGTATTTTATCAATCGTGCTGATGCTCGATGCCGCCGCGGCCGGTTTGGCGGGCGCGGGCCGTTGTGCGGCGGGGGCGGCGGGCGCGGCTGCAGCGGAACGCTGGGCGGCCGGGGTGGCTGAGGAGCGCAAAGTGGTCGAACTGGGCGGGGTGGGCACCAGCGTCGATCCACCAGGGGCGCTGGCGGCACCGGTCGGACCGCCGGGCGGCAAAGTCGGTAATTTGATCGTCGGCGCGGCGGTCGGCTTGGGCGGCAAATTGATGCGGACGGTCTCTTTCTTGGGCTGAACGCGGCCGGTGGATTTTTTCAGCGGTTCTGCACCCGGATTGATTGGAGGAATGTCAGCCATAGATTTTAGGACTCAAAGATAAGCGGCGTCCGGCGGCTGTCAAATTTAATTCTGGTCCAAAAAAACAAAAAATGCCCTCCGGGGGGTGACGACGACGGTTAAGTTTTTTCCTCGATCAATTCCCGGCGGGCTCCGCCCAGCAATTGTTCGACAAAGGCGGTGGAATAGACGCCGCGCCGGAAATTCGGGTCCTGCATGATGGCCTGTTGGAAGGAGATGGTCGTTTTGATCCCGGTGACCATGTATTCGCCCAGCGCGCAACTCATCCGGTCAATGGCTTCGCGCCGGTCTTTGCCGTAGGTGATGAGCTTGCCGATCATCGAATCATAGGTCGGCGGAATCGTGTAGCCGGCATAGGCGTGGGTGTCCACGCGCACTCCGCGTCCGCCGGGCTGGTAATACATCTCCAAACGGCCGGGGCTGGGGCGGAATTCATCAAACGGGTCCTCGGCGTTGATGCGGCATTCAATCGCGTGGCCTTTCATCACGATATCGCTCTGTGAATGTTGCAGCGATTCCCCCGCCGCGATCAAGATCTGGTAGCGGACCAGGTCAATCCCCGTGACTTCCTCGGTGACGGGATGCTCCACCTGGATGCGCTTGTTGACCTCGAGGAAATAATAATTGCCGTCGTTGTCCACGATGAACTCAACCGTCCCGGCATTGGTGTAGCGGGCGGCTTCGGCAATCCTGACCGCTGCCTTGCCGATTTTATCGCGTAACTTGCGGAATTTATATTCCAGCAGCGGCGAGGGCGATTCTTCGATCAGCTTTTGGTTGCGGCGTTGGACGGAACAATCGCGTTCGCCCAGATGAATGATGTGGCCTTTGTTGTCGCCCAGGATCTGGATTTCAATGTGGTGCGGATTTTCGATGAATTTTTCGATGTAAACGCCGGAATTCCCGAACGCCTTTTCCGCTTCCGTCCGTGCAGTGTGATAGCCTTTGATCAGGGAAATGTCATTATGCGCCACGCGCATCCCCCGGCCGCCCCCTCCGGCCACCGCTTTAATCATCACCGGATAACCGATGCGCTTGGCGATGACCAGCGCGTCTTTCTCATTCTCGACAATGCCATCCGAACCGGGCGGCGTGGGCACCCCGGCTTTCTTGGCCAGCGCGCGGCTGACGGCTTTATCCTCCAGGGCGCTCATCGCCCGCGGACTCGGGCCGATGAACCGGATGTTGCAACTTTCGCAGACTTCGGCGAAATGGGCGTTTTCCGAAAGGAAACCATAGCCCGGATGGATCGCATCTACATCGGTGATTTCGGCGGCACTGATGATGCGGTCAATCCGCAGGTAGCTTTCCGAGGCCGGAGCCTTGCCGATGCAAATTGCCTCGTCGGCCATCTGGACATGCATGGAATTGGCGTCCACCTCCGAATAGACCGCCACGGTGCGGATGTTCAGTTCCTTGCAGGCACGAATGATGCGAACGGCGATTTCGCCGCGGTTGGCGACCAGAATTTTTTCAAACATGGGCTTTCAGGGAACGCAGACAGGGTTCAAGCGGACGCACTGCCGCCGTTTCAGTTCGGACGAACTTTGAATAAAGGCTGGCCAAATTCAACCGGCTTGCCATTTTCCACCAGAACCTGGGTGACCACACCTTTGACCTCGGATTTGATCTCGTTCATCACTTTCATGGCTTCAATGATGCAGACGACCGTGTCGGCGTTCACTTCAGTTCCGATCTCAACATAGTTACCCGCCTCCGGAGATGGTGCGCGATAGAAAGTGCCGATCATGGGGGACTTGATATCAATTTCGCCGGTCGAAACGGGTTGAGGCGCTGCCAAGGGAGCGACGGTAACTGCGGGTAAAACCGAGATCGCGTTCGTTAATTGGGGTTCGTCATATTGAACCGGCGCAGTGCCGCCGTTTAATCCGCGTTTTAATCGAATTTTTGAATCCTGCCGTTCCAGTTCGAACTCGGTAATCGAGTTCTTCTTCATCAAATCAATGATGGCTTTGATATCTTTTAAGTCCACGATGCGTTTTCGTTAAAGCGAATTGAGTTTTAGAAATTTTTTCAAAAACCAAAGCCTAAACAGGGCTCTCTTGAAATGTGGGCATAGATTATAACTCAATCCGACAGTCGTCAAGATCCAAAATTAAAAAACTATTTCAGCCTGATTAAGGTCGTTTTATCAATTTTATTTAGAAACTTTAACGTCAATTGCCGCTTCGAGCCCCAAAATGTAGGATTTATGTCCAAAACCGGTGATTTGGCCACGACATACCGGTGCAATTAATGATTTATGCCTGAATTCCTCACGAGCATGCACGTTGGAAAGATGAATCTCAATGGTCGGGACACCGGTGGCGGCAATGGCGTCGCGAAGGGCAATGCTGGTGTGAGTATAGGCGGCGGCATTGATCACAATAACGTCAAACTTACCCTTGGCCTGTTGGATCCAGCCGACAAGTTCGCCTTCTAGGTTGGATTGCCGGAAATCAATTTCCGCCTTCAATTCGTCAGCCCGTTCCCGCACGTTGGCCTCAATGTCCGCCAAAGTCGTATGCCCGTAGATTTCGGGTTCACGCTGCCCCAACAGGTTCAAATTCGGGCCGTTGAGAAATAGAATCTTCATTTAAGGGAGAAAGGTTAATTCCCCGTCGCCGGCTTGTCGAATCGTTTTCCCGCCGATCCGACCAGGTATCCAAGCAGGGTGAATGCCGTCCAGGCCAGGGCGGGGATGTAGAGTCCGAACTCGCCGATACCTTGAATAAACCAGCCGATCAGTCCCATGAAAATGGCGAAGTTCAGAGGGTTTCCGCCGTTCCAGACCCGGCGACCCGTGATGATCAATGCCACTAAAATCCATGCCGTATAGAAAACGCCGCCGGCAATGCCTGAATCTGAAAACTGTTCCAGATAATCGTTGTGAGTCAGCCGGGCCATCTCGGCGTCGGGTGATTTCAGCGCCGCATACGGACGTTGAAACGTCCCCGGCCCGGTTCCCAACAGGGGATGGGTCAAGGCGGTTTGCACGGCTGCCTGCCAATAATCGAGGCGCGCCCCGGCGCTGGTCGCCCCGGCGGCAAAGTAATTGTGGAAGCGGACGGTGAAAATCCCCAGGCCAACGAACAGGATTAGAAGCAACGCCGCCCATTTGAAACGCGCCGGCCATTGCCGCCGGAACAGGCAGGCGCAAGCGACCGCGATGGCGATGAGCCAGCCCAGTTTTGAGCCGGTCCAAAAGAATCCCGTCACTCCCAAAAAGAGGGTCAGGGCTAAGACGAAGGCACGGATCACCGGCCGCAGCCGTTGGGCGCTGTTGAGTGCCAGCGCCAGTGCCACCGGCAGAAGCAGCAAGATGGCGCCGGCCAACGCATTGGGATAAACGAGTGTGCCGTTGACCCGGCCTTTGGAGAACTTTGCGAGGATTGCCGGGTTTGCCACGTCCAGGCCGTTGGTGGTGATGACCACGTTCGCGCGTTTCATTTCCAGATACAGTTCCGGCGGCAGGTTGGTCCAGTTGTCGCGCTCACCCTCGACCAGCAGCAGGCGGCTTTGGGGAAATTCAAAGACCCGCTGATCAATGGCACGGACGAGGCAGAAAGCGAACGCCGCCAATACCCCGATCAGGAGCCAGCGCAGCGCGTCCTTGCGCCCCGATAAGCAGGCCCCGATAAAGTAACCGGCCAGGCAGCCGGAGAATTGGCCGAGGGTTGCGATGGTCAGACCGGGGTCCACCGTTTGCAGGGCGGAAACGAATTGCCAGGCGAGCCACAGCAGCGGGAGTCGCCAGAGCCATTTTGATCCCGGCCAGGGGATTTTTTCGTAAACGACGGCGACCGCCCCCGCCAGGGCAAGCGGCAGAAAAATCCAGACGGCCCAATGCGTCGGCCAGGCATCATTCAAATAATCTGAAAACGAAACCGGCGGGGTGATTTTGTTATCCAGGATGACCGGATTGCCGAATTTAAGAATCGTGAGGCCGAGGAAAAGCCCGAACACCAGCGCGTAACCTTCCATTAGGGGGGATTTGCTCGCGGACTTCATTCGGAAATTTATCCGGTGCGGTCGTCAACTAAAAACGCAATTTCAACAGGCAGACTTCCAGGGCCAGGGCTTCCTGGACATTGCTGTGGAGCAGGCGCTGCGCGTTTTCCAGCGTTTGTAGGTTTTCCCGGGCCTGCCGGGGCGTGATCCGGCGGGCGACGGTTTCCGCGCCGGGAATCGCCGGAAATTTCAACAAATCCCCGCCGGCGGCAAGCGTGTGCAGCCAGACGTCGCGCAGCCACCATTGGACGAGTAACAGCAAATCAGCCCGGTGGCGGCGGTACTCGGCTTCAATCGCGGCGGTGAGTTCGGTTTCCCATTTTTCGCGCAAATCCTTTTCCACCTCCTCGTATTTTTCAAGCGGCGAGCGCGCGGTCAATGATTCGTCCACCTGTGAACGGATTTCGCCGAGTTCTTGAAGCAGCGCGTCCAGCAGCCGGTAGCGGCCCAGCAGGCTTTTTTGTTCGTTGGCGGCGAGGGAGCTGAAATGTCCCAGCCATCCGGCTTGCGCCGTCTCCAGCGGTCGCGGGCCGTCGCCGGAGAAATTCAAGCGCAGGCAGCGGGACAGAATCGTTTCCAGAATTCGTGACGGTTCAGTGGATAGCAGGATGAGTACGGAATTCGCCGGCGGTTCTTCCAAGGTTTTGAGAAAGGCGTTGGCGGCCTGCGCGTTCAGCCGGTCGGCGCCGGCGATGACCGCCACTTTGATTGCCGCTTCCGTCGGCTTGAGCTGGATTTGCTGCATCAACTCACGCATCTGTTCGACCGTGACGACGCGGGATTTGGATTCCGGTCGCGCCCAATGGATGTCGGCATGATTGAGGTTTTCAATCTTCCGGCAGCTTAAACACTCATCGCAGCAATCAATGGCGTTGCCGGATTCCTTTACCGGGTTCTGGCAGTTGAGCGTTTTCGCCAGGGTGCGGGCAAACCGTTCCAGCCCGTCGAGCTGGTCGCCGGTGAACAGATAGGCGTGGCCAAGCCGTCCGCGGGCCAGCGATCGCTGCAGCATTTGAACGCCCTGCGTCAACTTCGGATAATCTTTAAAGGCCATTTAGGTTTGAACTGTGACTTTGCCGTTAAAATTTCCGGCGCCAAAAATGCCAGCCGGTAATCGCTGGCCATGGATTAAACCACTGGTGGCTGGACAGTCAAATGACAATTAAATCACCGCGCCAGCAAAAGCCGGATGCCGGCCGACCAAACCGGTTATAAAAGAAAGGGTTGCAGAATCAAAGGCATTCACCTGAGCCATCCGGGCAGCTGGTCATTTTGAAATTCAAAACCCAAAAGCTGAAAGACCTGTCCGTTTTTTACTTTACAGCAGCGATCGATTCGAGCCCTTCACCTTGATGCCGATAACCAACTCCCCGGCCCGATCCGACTTGAGAATGCATCGTCAAGAAATGAATTGATGGTGACGGACTTCATCGCCTTGCCAGATCCGACCAGGCGATGGCCGCCCATTGAAAAGTCTGGTCGCACCAACCCCGGCCTCCGCCAGAGCCTCAGTCGGCGTGCGACCCGTCGCAGAACGGCTTGTTCGCGGAATTACCGCAACGGCACAACGTCACCCGGTTCCGGATCTCGTAAGCCTTGACGTCGGCGGCCATGATCGTTATGCCCCCGCGCACCCAGATCGGCCCGCCAACCTTTTTCTCAGTGTCTTCTATCAAACCGAGCGACGGCGTAAATTCGGGCTCGATGGCTTTGCCGGTCGCTTTATCCCGGATCACCAATCGGCCGGCCGGACAATGCCCGGCTTCGTGTTTCACGATTTTCTCGATTTCAGGATTGTCCGTTTGCTTGACCAGGTTCCAAATCCTGCCTTTCGGATCGCAGAACCGGGCAAACGCACATAGCTTGTCCTGGTCGGTGAGCTGTAGGGTGGGGCCGTCAATCGTTTTGGCTTGTTCCAAGTAAGGTTCATGGCCGGCGGTTTCCGTGCCATTGAAACGCACCTTCGCATGGGAGCCATCGCAGAAGGGTTTGTTAGCCGACTGGCCGCAGCGGCAAAGGGCATACTGCGGCGTGGTCGGGAATTTTACCCCTTCCCGATATTCGAGCGAATCGCCCTCGGCGTTGGTGACAATCCATTGCTCGCTCAACGGCAGGCCGCCGCTGACAAGATACGGGCCGTCCCGGGTGACTTCGATTTTCGCTTGGGTGGGGGCTTTCGTTTTCAAGACGATTTTACCATAGCACCGGTCTTGAAATTGTCACGGATTTCATCCTGTCCGGGACGGCTAACCGGCGTGCTCCCGTCAGCATTTCCTCATTTAATTCGGCAAATTTCAGAATCTTAACTTCACTTGACTTTCGCCACCTGGCGATGCAGGGTGAAACTCAATTAATGAACCAAGGCAGAAAATGAAGCGCCCCCGAAGAATCTCTCCATGGCTTTCGCTGGTAGTGGCTTCTGCTGTGTTGCTCTTGGGCGCGTCCGCCGCTTCGGGTCAGATGATTGACCTGAACGGCAACGGAATGAGCGACGTTTGGGAGGCGGTCTACAATGCGAACGGCATCAATCCCAACGCCGATCCGGATGGCGACGGTTTTTCCAATCTGCAGGAGGCTGTCGCCGGCACGAACCCCTTCGATTCCAATTCCTATCCCCACATCCCCATCGTTGCCTATTCCGCGACCAATTTTTCCGTGACGCTGCCGTCCGCTCCGGGAAAAGTGTATCAATTGCAAAGCTTCACCACCGTTGGCGGCACCAATTGGGTTGTGGAAACGAATATCGAGGCGCGGTCGGGCCTCAATTTGACCATGACGGTGCCGGCGGCGGAAATGATGAAATTTTATCGCGTTGCCGTTTCGGACGTGAATTCAGATGGCAGCGGGTTGATGAACGATTGGGAAAAATATCAACTCGGCCTGGATCCAGCCAGCCCCGTCAGCAATGGAAACCAGGATGCCTACGGCAATGCCTTGAATGATTATCGTTACGCCACCAACCTACTGGCGTCCCAGAACACCATCACCATTGCGGCGACCGATCCGACGGCGACGCAGCCCGATCCCGGACAAAAAGGGACGTCCACGGGACAATTCACCGTCACCCGCGGCGGGTTTCCGCTGAACACCATCACGGTGAATCTCGGCCCCGGCGGGCCGGGTGCCAATCTGGCGACGGCGGGGGTGGATTACAGCAACAATCTGCCGGTGGCAGTCACCTTGCCGGCGGGCACCATTGTCACTAACATCATCCTGACGCCCATGGCGGACACCAATCTCGCGACCCCGGTCATCGTGCCATTGCAGATCCAGCCCGGTATTAATTACACCATCGGTGCGCCAGGCAATGCGGCGGTGTTGATTTATCCCTCGCCGACGGCAGCCGGCACGGGTCTGTTCGGCCAGTATTTCACGAACTCAAGCACCACCTACACGAACAAAATCAATTTCAATCCCACAAATCTTTTCTATACCCGTTTTGACCCGGTGATCGATTTCAACTGGACGAACGGCACGTCCCCGGATTTGAGCAACGGGCTTTACGCCGTGCGCTGGACAGGCCAGGTGCAGCCGCAATATTCCGAGACCTATTTCTTCGACGTGAAAAGTGATGACGGCTGCCGGCTCTGGGTCAATGACCAGTTGCTAATCGACAAATGGCAGGCGCAGGGGGTGACGGATCAGACGAATGCCATCGCGCTTCAGGCCGGCGTCCGCTATGACCTGCGGCTGGAATACCTGCAGGCCGGCGGCGCCGCTCAGGCACATCTTTATTGGTACAGTCCGAGCCAGTCGGTGCAAATCATTCCGAATACCTGCCTTTATCCGACGAATAGTTTCGGCGGCGGCAGCTCGAACGCTCCGGCGGTCGTGACGAGCGCGTTGAATGCGTTGGGATTTCTCGGCCAGCCGTTCAGCTTCACGGTCACGGGTGCAAACACGCCGCTTGGTTTAACGGCGAATGGTCTGCCGCCGGGCCTGGGCTTCAACCCCGCAACTGGAGTCATTTCCGGCGTGCCGTCGCTGGCGGGCAGTTTTCAAGTGACGCTCACGGCGAGCAACCTGCTGGGCGCGGGGGCCTCGGTGCTCAACCTCCTGGTACTGAACACCGGCAGTTCTGTGGTGCAGGAAATCTGGACGAATGTGCCCGGCACCAATGTTGCGGATATCCCGATGGGCTCGCCGGCAAATTTCACCAATATCCTGGGCACGCTCGAGGGCCTCACGAATTTCGGGGACAATTATGGCGAACGTGTCCGCGGCTATTTCACCGCGCCGGCAACGGGCAATTATTATTTCTGGATCGCCGGCAGCGACTCGGCGCAGCTGTGGATCTCCAACGACGGCGAGCCGGTCAACAAAGTATTGCGGGCGTGGGTTGCCCCGGTGAATAATCCCACGGCAAGCGGGCAGAACGGCACGTCGCCGCGCCAGTGGAATTTGCAGCCATCGCAGCCGTCCGGCTGGCTGGTGATGAACGCGGGCCAGAAATACTACCTCGAGATTTTGCACAAGGCCGGTACGGCCACGAACGACAACTGGTCGGTTGGCTGGCTGCCGGACCCGACCGGCACGAACACCTCGCCGGCTGGGGTGGTGCCGGGCTATTTGCTGACACGTTATTATCCGACTTTGCCGTCAAACATTCCGGGTACGCTATACTCGGCGAATTTACTGGCGCAAAACGGCATTGCGAGCACCGCCAGCGGCTCGGCGACCCTGAGTTTAAGCGCGGATGGAACCCAGGCGATACTACGGGCAAACTACTCCGGCCTTTCCTCGGCCAAAACCGGCGAGCATATCCATTGCGACCCGTATCTGAACAATCCCGGCCAGATCATGTTTGATGTGGATACCGCAACCCCGCAACCGGATGGAAGCTATGTCTGGACGATCGCGCCGATCGGGACGCTGCAGCCGTCAGACATCCTGGAAATCATCCGCGAGAACAAGGCCTACCTGAACATACACAGCTCCAATTATCCCGGAGGTGAAATCAACGGCCACTTTACCCTGGCCAACGGCACGCAGACGTTCACGCCGCCCCCGGCGCCGCCCGCTTGGACGGATGATTCCGCCGATCCCAACGCCGCCGTGCGGTTCCTATCCCAGGCGACCTTCGGCGCGACCACCAATGACATCGCGCAGGTGCAGTCCCTTGGCTATGCCGGCTGGATCAGCAACCAATTCTCGTTGCCGCCGTCCCATCATCTGCCGGTCGTGTTAACCAACCTATACGCCGATCCCACCGATCCATACCCGAGTGCGCTCTGGTTCAACGCCTGGTGGCAGCGCTCGATCACCGCGCCGGACCAGTTGCGCCAGCGCGTCGCGTTTGCACTCAGCGAGATTTTCGTCGTGTCGGAAAACGGTGTGCTGGTGAACAACGCGGATGCGCTGGCGTCGTATTACGACATGCTGCTCGACCAGGCGTTTGGCAACTATCCTTCCTTGATCCGGGCGGTCACGCTGCACCCGGCGATGGGCTTGTATTTGAATATGCAGGCCAATGACAAGGGAAACCCGGTCACCGGGCTGCATCCCAATGAGAATTATGCGCGGGAAATCCAGCAGTTGTTTTCCGTGGGGCTGAACCGGCTCTGGCCGGATGGCACGCTGGTTTTGAATTCGCAGGACAGCCTGGTGCCGACCTACGGACAGAATGAGATCATGGGTTTTTCCAGCGTTTTTACGGGCTGGAATTATTACCAGACCAACCAGGCCAACAACCGGCTGCCGGTCAATTGGTACCCGGCTTATAACGGCACCAACCCCATGGTGCTGGTGCCGACTCATCATGAGCTGGGCACCAAACTTGTGCTGGACAATGTCATGTTGCCGCCGGCGTGGGGCAATCAGACGGTTTATTCAACCTCCACCAACGACATCTACTGCCTGCATGACCTGACGGTGGCGATGAATTCGATTTGCAACAATCAGAATGTCGGGCCGTTCATCTGTCGCCAACTCATCCAGCGGCTGGTGACGAGTAATCCGAGCCGCGGCTATGTTTACCGCGTCGCGCAGGTATTCAACGACGATGGCACCGGCACGCGCGGCAACCTGTCGGCCGTCATTCAAGCCATCCTGCTTGATTACGAAGCGCGCAGCCCGGACCTGATACCCCTGTCCACCTATGGCAAACAACGCGAACCCCTGCTCCGGGTCACTTCGCTGGCCCGCGCGTTTCCGTCGCCGCCGGGCTTGAGCGGCACTTATTCCGAAAACGGTTCGCAAGTGATCACCATCACCACGCCGACGGCGCACCTGATGAACAATGGCGACACGGTGGCGCTGGCTTTCACCGACACGTCGGGCAACCCTGCGCCGCCGAGCCAGAACTACAGCGTCACGGCGATCGCGACGAATATTTTCACCGTCAACGCGCCAAACATGTCGACCGGCACCTACGGCCAGACGAACAATGTGATCACGGTGAACATCAGCAACAATGGCCTGCAGCCGGGCAACGCCGCGGAACTTGTTTTCACGACCGGCGGGGCGGGCAGCGGATTGTTTTTGATTGCCACAACCAATTCCACAACGCAATTCACGGTATCCACGCCCGACAGCGCAACCCGTTCGGGAAACTGTCTGCTGCCGAAAATTTCCACCGCCGGTTACGTGCAAACCGGCTCGAATGTCACGGTCAGTTGCTTCGGCCCCCACGGCCTGATCACCAATGAGACCGTCTACGTTCCGGTGAATAACGTTCTGCTCGCGTCCGGCCAGTATCAGGTCGCGGGCATTCCCGACCCCCTGCATTTCATCCTCCGCGCGACGAACTTGGTGAATTTGACCGAGAGCGGTTTCAATGTTTATCCGCTCGGCCCGCCGCCACTGACGCGCTCCGGCACGGTTGGCATCCAGCAAAGCACCTGGAACATGAGCTACACGGATAGCGGTACGACGGCGAGCCTGTTCCAGTCGCCGCTGCGGTCGCCGACGGTGTTCAACTTCTTTTATCCGAACTACGAATTTCCCGGCGTGCTGGCATCCGCCGGATTGACCACCCCCGAATTCCAACTGACCACCGACAGCAGCGTTGCGGCGCAGATGAACTTTATTGAAGGCGGCATCCTGGGCAACGCCGGCAACACCAACGGACTGAGCAGTTTCACCGGCGGGAATGGTTCCATCGTGCTCAACCTCGGCCCGTGGATGACGACCAATTTCACGGCCGATGCCGGCATCCCGGCGCTGATAAGCAATCTGAACACGTTGCTGGCCGCGGGCCAGTTGTCCGGCGACATGCAAACGAACATCGTCGGCTATGTGGCCAACACGAATAATTTCCCCTACGGCACACCGCCCAGCCAGACGCAGATGCGCGATCGCGCCCGGGCGGTCGTTCACTTGATCACCGCCTCGCCCGATTACCTCATCCAGAAATAAGATTATGAACGACCAGAAATTCGCCGAGATTTCGCGCCGGGAGTTCCTCCGCCGGGCCGCCTGCGCCGCGGTGGGCACCGTCGCCATGACCGCGTCGATCCGCGATTTGCGGCTGATGAACGCCGCCGTGGCCCAGTCGAACATCACGGACTACAAGGCGCTCGTTTGCATTTTTCTTCAGGGCGGGAACGACTCGAACAATCTCATCATTCCGACGCTCGCGTCGCAATACGCCAATTACGCCGCGATCCGCACGCCTGTGCTCGCGATTCCCCAAAGCGCCATCCTGCCGGTCACCACCCTGAACAGCGATGGCAACACCTATGGCCTGCATCCGAGCTGCCCGGAATTACAAACACTCTACGGCGAGGGCAAGCTGGCGTTTTTGTTCAACACGGGCACCCTGGTGTATCCCGTCACCCGCGCGCAATATCTCGCCGGCTTGAACAAGCCGCCGCAACTTTTTTCCCACGCCGACCAGCAGACGCAATGGCAGACGTCGCTCCCCGACCAGCCGCCGTTGACCGGCTGGGGCGGCCGCTGCGCGGATTTGCTGAATTCCGTCCAGCCGACCGCGCCGATATCGCTCATGGTTTCGCTGGCGGGGGCAAACACTTTTGAAGTGGGCAACATCATCTCGCAGTATTCGGTTTCGACGAGCGGCGCCATTTCGCTGTCCATGCCCGGCACCCCGTCGGGCGGGGCGAACACCAACCGGCTGCCGACCTTGATGAACATTCTCGGTCTGCCTTATAAAAACCTCCAGTCACAGGCCTACGCCGGCGTGGCCGAACATGCGATCAACACCGGCGCGCTCCTGAACAATGCCATCAGTCCGACGGCCGGTACGAATTACTGGACAAATTTGTTCCCGACCAAGGTCACCCCGCCCGAAGGCGGCGGGGCGTTCTTTTCCAGTTTGAGCCCGCAGCTGCAGATGGTCGCCCGCTTGATCGCCGCCGGGAGCACGGCGGTCGCGAACGGGGGGTTCGGGATGAAGCGGCAGATATTCTTCTGCCAGGTCGGCGGCTACGACCTGCACACCGGCCAGACCAATTACAGTGCCGCGAACCCGAATAACGTCCTGCTGGGGGCGCACACGAACCTGCTCGCGGAGCTGAGCCAGTCGATGTATGCGTTCCAGCGCGCGATGGAGCAGCTCGGCCTTGCCAACAATGTGACGAGCTTCACCGCCAGCGATTTCGGCCGGACCTTCCCCAGCAACGGGCAGGGCAGCGACCACGGCTGGGGCAGTCACCATCTCATCCTCGGCGGTGCGGTCAAAGGCCAGCAGACTTACGGCCAGTTTCCCGCGCTCACCGTCAACGGGCCGAATGACACCAGCACCGGCCGGTGGATTCCCACGACGGCAATCGACCAGTATTTCGCCACGCTCGCCTCGTGGTTCGGCGTGGATCCCGGTAATCTATCCACGGTCTTCCCGAATCTGGGCCGTTTTACCTCGCCCAACCTCGGCTTCATCTGATGAAAAACCGGCTTTTGGTGGCGACGATACTGCTGCTGCCGCTCGGGCTGTTTTTTTATTTCTGGTGGCATCCCGGGGCGGTGAAAACCGCCGGCGCCGGCGGCGGCAAAACCGCGCCGGCGGCGGTCGTGGCGGGCGCGCTGGCGCGGCAAAGCCCCGCGATCGTCGCCATCATTGAGACCAATTTCGCGTCCGTGCACCCGGCGGAAGTGATGCCGGATACGGCCGCGGACCTGGCGGTCAGACCTTCCGGCCTGCCGGCGCCGCTGCAATTCACCAACTTTGCGCCGGCCACGGTCCTGGAAAATGTGCGGCGCGCCGTGCGGCAATACGGTGAAATGTTTGGCGGCAATCCCGTCGGCACAAACCCGGAAATCACCCGCCAGTTGAACGGTGATAATCCCAAGCACATCAACTTCCTCAATGCCGATGCCGGGATGCGCGTGAACGAAAACGGCGAATTGACGGATTCCTGGGGCACGCCATTTTTTTTTCACCAGCTTTCAAGCCGGGACATGGAAATCCACAGCGCCGGACCCGACCGCATCCTGTGGACCAAGGATGACCTGTTGGTGAAATAATTTTGGGGGGCGAGCCGGCTCCTCTGGCCCGCCGCGGTTGCCAGGTAAGCCTTCTTAATTAATGCAGTTTAAGAAATATTGTAGCCGCTAAAAAATCCGGGAGCTGGACGTTTTCACGGCGCGTGTCATGGATTGCGGCAGGACGTGAAGCGCCAAGCCGCTTTCGCCCGAAGGCGGGGGATGTTTCCCTTCGATCCCGCGGCAAGCTCGTCCCACGAGCGCCACCCCGGTAAAAAGATTTTTCCCTCGCCCCATCGATGGGGCGAGGCGGTTATCCGGGCTGCTAGAACTGAGATGAGTAATTGGCTGGCGAGCGCGAAGGTGTGACACTTCACAAAATCTGCTTATCCGCGGGGCGCAATTAACCTGGAGCGCATGAAAATGCGATTTCCTATCACTAATTTGGTTTCGGTTCCAATCGAAAACTTATTGTGCCATCACCTGCCGGATGGACGGCAAATGGCACCTATGGTTTCCTGAGCCAGGCCGTTGCCGTGTCAGTCGGATCGCATCTTTGAGTCGGTGGCATTCATGATTTGCCATTAAACTGAGGACGGTGACAAGAGTGGCCCGGTTGTTGGCGTGCCGTCAAATCTGAGCCAGCGGTGTTGTTGGTAATCGTAAAGCTGGCATGACTTTAGGTTTTTATGAAATTGAAAGATCGACCCCTTTTCTACGGTGATATCTTCGGCAAAATGATTTTCCAGTGTTTTTTGACACTGGGCAAGTTGGTAGAGCGGTATCTTGGGATCCACATGGTGCGCGGTATGTTCAAGAATGTTTTGAAACAGAAATTCAAACAGCCGCGGCATTTTCACATGCACCGTACCCCGTACCTGCCCGTTGAAAAAGTCCCATTCTTCCCTGGTAGAAAACCAGGCGACGCTGGGATGCGTATGATGCTGCAAGGTGATGAACGCCATCAGCCAATTAAAAAAGAAATATGGCGCGAGGACGATGGCGAAAACATTCAACATCTGTTGCATTGGATTTACAGCCGGGCCCGTAAAAAATGCCAGGGTGCATTCGGCCGCAAAAAAAATTATGACGTAGGAAAGGTCCAGGATGAATTGCCGTTTATCCAGCTTTGACCGGTCCGCCGGCGGCGGCCAGATCAAATGATTCCACCAGACTTCAATCATGTAAAAGAGGCCCGAACCCAATACCGTTCGATAAACTCGCTCCATTAACCGGCGCGTAGCCGGTAGCGCGTCAAACTCTGCTTTTGAAAAGGGCGTGTAAACGTAATCAACGCCTTTCAAGTTCGTCCACCCGTGGTGCAGCCGGTTGTGTCCCAGCTCCCAGGTCACATAAGGATGTAATGATGGAAGAAAAGCGATTCTGGCAATCATGGCATTCAAAAAACTCGAAGGTGTCAGGCTGTCATGACACGCGTCATGTCCAATGACAAATAAAATTGAAAATGCGAGGCCCGACAATAACCCCAGGATAAGCTTATACCACCAACCATTCACGGCCAGAGCCAAGCCAAACAGCATGACATATAGGGAAAACACTGAAAGAAAAAGGAGCACCCCCTTAAAAGTTGAACGCAGTCGACTTTGTTCGGGTAATACGGAACGCAAGATGCCCACGCTGGGATGAGACATATTCCGATATATATTTTTGAATTCGGTCGGGAAAAGTCAATTTTTTTCAGTCATTGTTTTGCGGGGAAAAATAATACAAAACCGCTTCGAAATGGGTGCCAAATTAAACGTAAATGGCGATGACCACGGGGTTCAGAACCAGTTGCGCCGTCGCAACCTAAATCAATTCTTCGCCGGCAAATCCGGCGGCTGAGTTGCGCCGCCCGTGGTCCTCAGCGCGATTTCATGGAGTTGCGAGGCGGTAGTAACGGGAAGGGTCCGAGCCGGGGTCGAGGAAAGTGAGCGTACCGTCCGCCCCGAAGACACTGGAAGCGAGGGTTTGCCAGAGCACCGGCGGCGTGAGGTTGGGGGTGTACTGGAGGTGCGCGGTGGTATTATCGAGGCCACGGGCAGAGAGCTGTACGGCGCCGTTGGTTTGCCGGGCAATGCCGGTGAAATGGGGCGTGAGATTGATGCGGAAGACGGTTCCGCCGCCGCCGGTTCCGGCCTGACTGGTGACGCCGTAGAGATTGCCGTCAGGCGCCAGCAGAATCGGAGCCTGCGGACTACTGCCGTTTGTGCCGTCGAATGTGAAGGTGCCGGTCATGGTTCCATTGGTCGTCATGCGGAAGAGGGTCCCGTATCCAATTCTTGCGGGGTCGCTGGCAATCGCGCCGCCGCTGTAGGTGCTGCCATAGAGCTGGCCGTCGGGACCCAGCGTGAGCCGGGCGCCGGGACCATTGCCGTTCGTCCCGTTAAAATAGTAGATCGAAGACAAAACTCCGTTGGGCGACAGCTTGAAGACGTTGCCATTGCCGGTGAAGCCATTCGTCCCGGCGGAAGTGGTGGTGCCGTAGATTGAGCCATCGGGACCCATAATGAGACCGCCTCCCGGATTTTTACCATTGGCCACATTGAAGGCGACGTCACTTTGTAGGACACCCGCGGGTGTCAGGCGATAAATGACGCCGGGTTGGTTCAAGGTGATGCCGATGGCGACGCCGTAATAATTGTCATCAACGCCGCGGACGGGCGCATCCACGGGAAGGCCCAACGTGCCGCCGGGAAAAGCGATGACCTGGTTGAAGACGCCATTCGTGGTGACTCGGAAAAGGGTGCCTGCCTGGTGCAAGCCGCCGACCTGGGCAGTGCCGAGCAGGACGCCCGGGGAGTCGAGCAACAGCTGGCAGCACGGACTGCTGCCATTGGTGCCGTCGAAACAAGCCAGGGACGTAAATTGGCCGCCCGGGTTGAAACGGTAGACCGTGCCGCTATTGAAAGGGCCGCCCAGCGTGGTGACGCCGTAGAAGTTGCCATCCGGTGCCAGGGTCAGGCCGGATTGCGGCGCGGCGCCATTGGTCAGGCTGAAAGAGAATAATGTGACAGCAGAGCCGTCCGGGTTGAGGCGGAAGATCGTCCCGCCGTTTGCGGTGCCACCGCGTGAAGTGGTCCCGTAGAGCGCGCCATCCGGGCCAGCCGCAAGTCCGCCGATGGGGGTCAGGCCTTCCGGCAGCAGGAGCGAAGCGACGGCGGTCAGCGCGCCCGACGTGTCCATTTGAAATATGGACGACTGGCCGGCGCCATAGAATTTGCCGTCCTTGGCGAGCAGCAGAGGGCCGGGGCCGGCACTGATGTAATCGGCGGGAAAAGATAAAAGAGCGGTCAGGTCGCCGGCGGTGGTCACTTTGTAGGCTACTCCGCCTCCGTTCGCGCCGCCATTGGAGGTGGTGCCGTACAGCGCGCCATCGGGGCCGAGGGCCAGATCGGTTTGCGGCATGAATCCGTTGGTGCCGGAAAACGTCGCGACCATTGAGAACTGCCCGTCGGTCGTCACGGAGTAAACGGCTCCGCTGCCATTGGTGCCGCCGTTGGCGGCGACATTGTACAATTTGCCATCGGGACCAAGGATGAACCTGGAAATTCCCGCGAAGCCGTCGCCCGGAAGCGAAACGACTTCGGTGAGGGTCCCGCCCGCCGGTGAAACCCGAAAAACATTTCCGCCACTCAGGGAGCCGCCGATGATGGTTGTGCCATAAAGCAAACCGTCGGGGCCGAAACACAACGGCGCTTCCGGGAATTCACCGGTGGCCGGACTAAAATCCGCGATGGAGGTGATGATCCCGTTAGTGGTCACGGTGAAGACATTGCCCGCCCCGTTGGTTCCGCCATACTGGGTGACACCGTAGAAAATACCATTGGCGGCCGCGAGCAAACCCGCCGTGGGAAGACTGCCGTTGGTGCCATCGAAATTGGCGATGGTGGCCAGCTGGCCGTTGGTCGTGGCCCGAAACACGGTGCCCAAGCCGCGAGCGCCGCCTTGCTGGGTCACGCCATAATAGGCGCCGTCTGGCCCGAGCGCGAGTCCAGGACAGGGCGGAGTTGAAAAGGCCGCGAGCACGCTGACCGCGCCGCCGGCTGTCACACGAAAGAACGCACCTTGATTGAACGCGCCCCCGCTGGTGGAGATCCCGTAGAAATTGCCGTCGGCGGCCTGGACCAGGGCGCCCGTCGGTGAGCCGGGACCGTTCTTGAAATTGTAAAGTGTTTCTGAGACCAGAGCGCGGGCCGGCGCGCCGGCGAGCAACCATGACAAAGCCACGGCAGCCGTCAAAAAAACAAGTTTATTTGAAGCAATATGTTTCGTATCCATTTTCAAAGTTCAGATTTTCGATTTCAAAGGTGAGAGATAAGGGGCGGGGATTTGTTCCCGGAAATCGGAGCGCCAGAGCTAATCAAATAAAAGTGTGGCCCGGATGCAGGCGGCGTGGACGGCGGCGGTCAGGCGGTAGCCGCGACACGATTTTCAAGCTGGCGAAGAGGGTCGAAGGCAAACCGCCGCCAAATTTTTTTGCGTCTAAAGTATTTTTTAACCACCATGGCCAAATATCCGGTTGCAGATTTCCCGATCCGCGGATGGAAACTCGAACTGAAGGAAAGTGCTTTTCATGCGCCTTCATTTACTTGACGCTGCGCGGGTCAGAAAAAAGCTGAAACGTTGAACCTCGAGATCTGAAGTGGAATACGCCGGCTGCCCGGATTAAAAAAGGGCAGGCCGCACCGGCCATCAAGGAGGAGAATTTCCGGATGGATGCTTGCGGTCTGGGGCGGCTGATAATCAGGTGTTAAGTGCGGACAACACCCCGCCACGATGGATTTCAGCGACCTGGAGTTAAAACATATAGCTCAAACTCGCCTTGATCAGCACCGGCGCCACCAGTTGGTTCCCATTGACCTTCTGGAACACGGGCAATTCGGCATCCACGTAAATTTTCACGGGATGAATGTGGAATTCGATGCCGGGCGAAAGCAGCAGGCGTTCGTAGCCGGAATTGTTGTAATTGGCCGCGTCACCGCTGTCATGGCTGCGGAAGGAGAAAATGGCCTGCGCTACCGGTGAAATCCTCACCCGGCCGAGCGAGTAACCCTGGTAATCAATTCCCAGGGCAGAGTCCGATTCCACACCCGGGCGGTATTGCGCCTGGATCAGCATCGGCACATCCAGTTCGGTCTGCGCGAACCAGTCCCATTTTCCGTCGCCGGTCAGGTTGCCGCGGTGAAAGCCGCCCAGCAGCAGGTCCGTGCTGCCGGTTCCGATCTGGCTGTCGCGGTCAACCACCGCCGGATTGTAATTGTCGTTGCCCGTCGGCAACTTGATGCCGAACGACACGCCGGAGGATAGGTCCGGTGAAAAACCGGTGTAATGGCCTTCCAGGCGGATGTCGCCCAGGCTGCCCCAGGTCGTTGAGACCGGGTTGCCCGCATCATCCAGTTTCTTGAAATAACGCACGGCAAATGGAATTTGCGCTTCCACGCCCCAGCTGCGGTTGAACATATATTGCCCGCCGGTGGCAAAGAAATCCGTCCACAACTCCTTGTCGCCGTTGTTGGCCGACGATGACTGGGCTGCTCCGCTCCAGTTCCGGTTTTGATCCTGATAGGCGTAGCTGAAATACGCCATCCCGCCTTCGCCCGAGGGCAACATCGAACTGGTGCCCACGTCAAAAACCCCGCAACCGCAGGCGCAGCCAAAGGCCAGTCCCGGAGCCAGCATACCCGCCAACAAACCGCCACCGATTTTTACCATCCGTGAATTCATGTTTTTATTTTTCATTCTCAACGTTAAAGATTGCGAGCACGCCGCCCGGCGTCCTCAAGTTAAAGGAACAAGGTTTGCCCACGTCTCGCGACGTTGGCCGGAAAAACGGCGAAGAATCAGACGGGGAAACCGCGCGGTGGCGGCACCGGTGGTTTTTGCGAGCGGGATGCGGCAAAGAAATTCGCGGTCGGGACCATTTTAAAATCCAGCGGTGGATAAAGAAAAGCCCTCTGCACCACGGGCGGAAATTCCCGCTTCAGTGTTGAGGCTGCCGCCGCGGATTTTTTTTCCGATTTCTTCCCCGCGGCGATGGCCTGGCACAGCGGACAAGGATGTTTTCCGTCGAAGGTCTCAGACACCGCTTCGGTGAGCGAGTGTTGTCTGGAAAGGTTGGCCGCGATCATTGTGGTCCAGGCGACGGTTTGTAGCGCCGCCCAATGCGCGCCGGTCGTCAAGACCAGCGCGGCCACCACCAGTAATTTTCCGCAGCGCGAAAACACGAAGCCAGCTTAAACTTGAATTGCCCGGCGGCAAGCGGGATCTGGTTTGTCGATCCTGGCGACGCAAACCGCCAGCGGTCATCTTCCCAGGCCCTGAATGCGCCGGCTGACCGGACGGTGTGGATGATCCGGGTGGGCGGAAAAAGCTCCCAACCTCAACGCCACATTTCGGGTAAGCCTCTAAGAGCATGTCTGAAAATTCCGAGGGGATCTGCGGCGAGGAATTTTGGTTGTGGGCCAGGCGGCGAGGGAGGAGCATCCCCAAAGCGGGCTGTGTCGACCGGGCCAACGCCGGCCACGACCAAAAGACCCGCCGCCCAAAGGGTTTTCCCGCCAAAGACCATAAGACCACTTTGTTCTGTACCCAAAATTCCAATCGAAATCTCAAATTTTGTACCGTGTTACTCTCCGGCCTTTTCCCTGATAACAGTGCCCCTCGCAATTTTCAGACACGCTCTAAGCTTTTTTCGGTCGTGGCAGGTAAGCCCCGCACGATTCGCGCACGACCAGTCGGGGAGTCAAAGAGATGCTGCGTGCCGGAAGCGTGGGCTCGGCCAACCGTTCCAACATCGTACGAAAAGCCATGACCGCAATATCCCGGCAGGGCTGGTGGATGGTGGTGAGCGGGACGGAAACCAGCGTGGCGTATTTGACATCGTCAAAACCCACCACCCGGATGTCGCGTGGCGCGCGCACATTTTCCGATTCCAAGGTGCGGAGCAGCACCGCCGCCGTGTCATCGTTGGCGCAGATTAAGGCGTCTGCCTGCCGGCCGGCAACAAGTGACCGGACAAATTTCAGATCCGCGGGATCGCCGTAGCGAACCCAGTCCGCCGGCGGTTCAATGTGATGCCGTACGATGGCTTCCCGGACCCCGGCAATGCGCGCGTCCACGGTGGCTGCCGAGAAGGGGCGTGCGATAAAATAAAACTTCCGGCACCCCAGCTTGATGAGATGTTCAGCTACCATGTAGCCGCTGGCCATGTTATCTATGCCCACCAGGTCAAAATCGCTCCGCCCGGGGTAATCCAGTAGATCGCGGTCCAGCAGCACGACCGGGATGCCGGCCTCGCGGAGGGATTCGGCCAGATGCGTGTTGGCTTTTCCTTGGCCGGGTTGTAATTCAGCCGGGGCGAAGAAGACCCCGCTGATTTTTCGTTCGATGAACTGTTTGCAGATTTCCTCGGCGTGTTTGAGGCTGGCGTCGGTGTCCACCCGCGGGTTGGTTGAACCGCCCCAAAGCAGGCCATATTCGTTGACGCGGGCCAGACTGGCAATTTCGCCGCAGATGATTTGAAAGATTTCGGTCGTGGAAAGACCCGGCAGGAGCAATCCCAGAATGCGCGTTGCCGAGTTGCGCTCATTGTTTGAACGGACATAGGTGCCGGACCCGGCGCGACGTTCGATCAGGTTCTTGGCTTCCAAATCACGCAAAGCCCGCGCGACGGTGGGACGCGACACGTTAAATTGCTTCACCAGTTGAATCTCACTGGGGAGCCGCGAACCATCGCCATATTTCCCGCTGGCAATTTCGGTCTCCAGATACCGGCTGATTTCGCTGTGCTTGGACTTTGTGCTCATAAACGAAATTTACTTTTGCTTTTTGGACATTACAACTTCAAAAGCAGTAATAGCAGCATTTGTCCAACCTGTCTACTTTGGATTTGCATAAAATGTTACAGCGAGCTCAAACTACTCATATTCAAAACCCCGATGGTGACGCAAACGTTTGCGTTCCATGAAACCGTATTGAACTTCGAATTATGAAAAACATGCTATCACTTGCCACTTTTTTGGTGGCGGCAGTAATTATGGGCACCGGTTGTGAAAAAGAATCGCCCACCGCTGAAATACCCAGCGGACCCAGCCATGTCATTGCCGTCATTCCCAAGTTAACCAATACGGTTTTCTGGCAATCCGTCCTGGCCGGGGCGCAAGCCGCCGGCAGGGATTTTGGCTATGAAATCATCTGGAACGGCCCGGATCGGGAAACGAATAGCGCCGGGCAGATCCGCATTGTTGAAGACGCCATCGCCCGCCATGTGGAAGGGGTTGTGCTTGCGCCGGTGGACCGTCAGAATCTCGTCCCCTCTGTTGACAAACTTGCCGATTTGAATATTCCTTGCGCCATTATTGATTCGGGATTGGATGCGGTTAATTTCGTCTCCTTCGCTTCCACGGATAACTATCAAGGCGGAGTGCTCGCGGCGCAACGCATGGGACACGCGCTCGGTGGCAGGGGAAATATTCTCGTCGTCCGGCACATCGCCGGTTCCCACGCCGCCGTGAAGCGCGTAAGCGGTTTTGTGGACACCATCGCGAATGATTTTCCCGGCATCAAAATCGTAGACTCCGAATCGGGCCAGGACACGGCGGTCATTGCTCAGAAAGTGACCGCGCAAATGCTCCAGAGTCATCCGGATGTGCAGGGGCTTTTCGCCTGTAACGTGGACATGTCTGTGGGCGCCTTGCAGGCGTTGCAGGAGCTGAAACGCACCGACGTGAAAATGGTGGCCTTTGACCCGGATAAATCTTTGATTGACGGTTTGCGTTCCGGGGAGGTCGCCGCGATTATCGTTCAAGATCCCTATAAAATGGGATACGAGGGAGTGAAAACATTGGCATTTCACAACAAAAGACAAACCAGCCCCCGATTGATTGACACGGGCGTGGCGGTGGTGACGAGCGATAATCTCACGGATCCCCAGATCATGCGATTGCTCGGCGAACAACAATGAATCTGCCGCCAGTTCGCAAACCGGCGACTTGCCTCATGGCAAAACGACAGGCACACAAGACAAAAGTGTCACGATGAGATGGCTTGTATATCATCCTTGCCTGGATCTTTTCGATGCGCACCTTTGACTGTTTAACCGAACGGCCGGCCGGCTTTTCAACATTCAGATTGCTGAACTCATGGCATTCATTTCTTCAGTGAGCCAGTGATTCAGTTTGTTTACCCTACCGCAGGTTTGTTTATCCGGTGCTGGTTTTGTCCTTCGATTCATGTTTTTCCTTCTTCCGAATTGCGGTGTTCTCTTGGCCCAAGCCGGAAGTCGTGACAGGAGCGGATCAATAATTTTTTGCGGTGTTACAGGGAGAGTTTTCCAATCTCATTCATCACAGTTTATGTGTTTGCTTGCATTCATTGTAATTTCTGCTGAAAACCCGTTTTTCCTTTTTTTTAGTAATGACCGGGTTCAATGCTGTAATAACAACTATTTTCATTCCGGTATAGTCTGCGTTTGAATGGAGAACGAGGGCGGGTTAAAACACAATCAATCCCAGCGGCTGGACATAGGCCCATCATGGCGAAAAGATGAATTCCTTGATGACCCATGTGAGAATGATTCCGAAATATGGTGACGAATAGATTCTTTTTCTGGACGGTCTGGAACGGCGACAATCGAAACAACAAACCAAACACAACAGTCATGAAAATGAAATACATCAAGTTGGCAATGGTCTCCGCTGCGCTCA
>CAIJNQ010000106.1 GCA_903822015.1 uncultured Verrucomicrobia subdivision 3 bacterium
CCTGGCCTTGGTTTGCGCTGTCAGTGCCGCAGGTGTACGGGCAGAAGAAACGCACGGCTTTCAGGCATCGCTGACGCCGGACATTGCCATCTGTGCGAAGACCATGGAAATCCGCGGTCTCTCGTTGAATATCTGGGGTCAAAATCCGCAGACGGGCGCCGCCATCGGCTTCGTCAACGGCAGCACCGGCGATAGCAAGGGGTTCACCGGTGGGCTGTTCAACTATGCAGATGCCTACACCGGTGTTTCGTGGGGGGCGGTCAATTACAGCAAGACCAGCTTTGTCGGCTGGCAGGGCGGCTTTATATTCTGGCCCAGCCTGGTCAATGTCTCGCAAGGAACGTTCACTGGTTTTCAGGAAGGTGTCGTAAATTGTGCCCAGGAATTTCACGGCTTCCAATTAGCCCTGGTGAACTACACAGAGAATCTGCACGGGGTGCAAATCGGGCTGGTCAACATCGCGCTGAACAATCCCTGGTTCGATGATTTTCCCGACAAACTCGCCACCGGCTTTCCCATCGTGAACTGGTCGTTCTAAGGCAATTTGTCATTTGCAAACCGGAACCGGCCGCTGGTTGCCGGTTAATGGTAGGGTTGCATGAAAGGCTGAGACTGCAACCAGGCAATCAATTCATTTGCCATTGCCCGGTCATCCGACACCCGCGGATGATTCCTAGTCCAGTGCTGGAAGACAAAATGGCTGACGTGTGGGTCCGTGGCTTGGATTTGTTTTACGGCGGCTTCCCAAGCGCGGTGCAGCGGTTCATGGTTTACGCCATTGAACATGCCGCCGCGCAGCAGAACGATCCTTGCCGCTGGATAGGCCTGGCGAATCGCTTGCACCAGTGAAACATAACCGAGAGCGTAATTGGTCGGGAACATTTGCCCGTGGGCTTCGGAATATGAGGCATCGTTTTCCCCAAAATTGAGGAACACGATTTGTGGGGTCCACGACGCCAAATCGGCACGCGGCGACGCGGAGTTCGGATACAGTCTGTCCCAGATCTGGCCCGCCTGCGGTTTCACCCATCCTGTGGCGATGCCCATGCCGCTGACGGCGATGTTGCGATAATCCGCGGCAAAGGCGGCGGCGGTCAGGGCGGCATAGCTGGAGGCGCTGTTATGGGTGCGGCGACTTTCCCATTGGTCAACGGCGCCGTCCTCGTTACAGGCGCCCACGGTGATGGAATCGCCGATAAACTCCAGCTTGAGCTGGTGGTCGAGTCGGGGTGATGCCCAGACTTTGGCGCCCGGGAAAATTTTGATTCCCCGAAAACGGACGGTGCCGGCGGCGGCTTCGCTCCGTTTGAAGATCACAAGCTGATGTTTTCCCGGACCGAAACCGGAAATGGTCACGGGTTGAATGGCGGCTCCCTCGCGGACTTCGACAACGGTGTTTGAACCATCCACCCGGCAATTGAAGAAATTCTGGCCCTGGGCACCGTCGAAAAGCAGAGTCAGGGTGGATCCCTCAAAATCCACACTGATCCGGCTCGCCTGCCAGATGATGACCGGCGCATTGGTATCGGAAAAATCAAATCGGCCTTCATAGCGGAATCGCGCATCGGCGGCGGAGACCCAATTCGACTTTTGCTCAAGCGCGGTGGTGGGGGAAAGAACCATCACCGGTGGTGATGCCGGCGCGCTCATAGCTGTCAAAAGGATCAGCGGGCACATGCCAAAACCGGCAACTAGTAACCTGGAAGTTTTCATTTTAAGGAGGGTCAGTAGCCTTGTTTCATGAGCCACCAAACGGCGACCACCGCCACGAGACAGACGAGCGACATCACTGCGGCATTCGGGCCGATGAACGACATGACGGTCATGACAAATCCGCCGAGAAACGGGATCAATGACCGCTGCTTCATGCCGTAAACGCAGTAGCCGCTCGCCACCGCGCCCCAGAGGCACGAAGCCCACAGAAAGTTCTGATCCAAAAGGAATTTAAAATTCTGCGTGTCCACGGGCGTCAATATGCCGTCGTTGCCTCGATTCCAGCAATCCTTTATCCTTTGGTTATGAATTTATTGCCGTTTGGAAAACTTGCCGCACACCAGCCGCGCTCGTTCGTGCCGCCGGATCTCGATCTCGGCAGCTGGCCGCAAATTGCACCGCTATTCGACCTTTTGGAACAGCGTGCCGCCGTGGCCAGCAGCGCGGCTGCGCTGGAACACTGGCTGCTTGACTGGAGCGAACTCAATGCCGCGCTCGACGAGGAGGCGTCACGCCGGTATATCGCCATGACCTGTCACACGGAAAATGCGGACGCGGAGAGGTCATACCTGCATTTCGTCGAGCACGTGGAGCCGCAACTCAAGCCGCGCCAGTTTGCGCTGGAGCAGGTTCATGTCACCCATCCGCAATTCAAGCATTTGCCCAAAGCGCGATATGAAGTTTATAACCGTGATGTGAAGAATCGCGTCGAGTTGTTCCGTCCGGAAAATGTGGCGCTGGAGACCGAGGAAGCGAAACTGTGCCAGCAATACCAGAAACTCATCGGCGCGCAGACCGTGAATTTTCGGGGGGAGGAAAAGACGCTGGTGCAGATGGGCCGCTTTCTAGAAGAGCCGGACCGCGGGCTGCGACAGGAAGCGTGGGAGCTGGTCGCCAAGCGCCGACTCGTGGACGCGGACCGGTGCGAGGACATTTTCGACCAGCTTATCCAACTCCGCACGCAGATGGCCAAGAACGCGGGCTTTGAGAATTACCGCGACTACGCGCACCGCCAGAAGTGCCGGTTCGATTACACGCCGGAAAACTGTTTTCAATTTCACGACGCGGTCGAAAAGGAAATCATGCCCGCCGTCCGCGAAATCCAGCACGACCGCAAACGGCAGTTGCAACTGGAAAAACTACGGCCGTGGGACCTGGCGGTGGATCCGCAGAATCGCCCGCCTTTAAAGCCCTTTGCCGGAGTCGGCGAAATGATTGCGCGCACACAGAAAATCTTCAACCACCTCGACGCGGAACTCGCGGCGGGTTTCCAGCAGATGCAGGATTTGAAACTGCTCGATCTTGACAATCGCAAGGGCAAGGCGCCGGGCGGCTATCAATCCACGCTGGCGGAGGCGCGGGTGCCGTTCATTTTCATGAACGCCATCGGCCTGCAACGCGATGTGGAGACAATTCTGCATGAAGCCGGCCATGCATTCCATGCGCAGGCAACGCGCAACGAGGATTTGTATTCATACCGCAACGCGCCCATTGAATTTTGCGAAGTCGCTTCCATGAGCATGGAGCTGCTGGGCAACGAATTTCTGGAGGAGTTTTATCCGACGGCTGAGGCGAACCGCGCGCGCAAGACGCATCTCGAGGGCATTATCGGCTTCTTTCCATGGATGGCGACGGTGGATGCGTTCCAGCACTGGCTATATACGCATCCCGACCACACGCGCGCCGAGCGCAAGGCAGCCTACCGGCAATTGATGGACCGCTTCGGCGGCGACGTGGATTTTTCCGCATACGAAGAAGTCCGGTTGCATTCGTGGCAACGGCAGCTGCACATTTTCCTGCATCCGTTTTACTACGTGGAATACGGGATTGCGCAACTGGGCGCGCTACAGGTGTGGGCGAATTCGCGGGGCGACAAGGGAAAGGCGCTCAGTGATTATAAAAAATCTTTAGCCTTGGGCGGCTCGCGGCCGCTGCCGGAATTGTTTTCTGCCGCCGGCTGCAAGTTCCAATTCGACGCGGCAACGATCAAGCCGCTGATCCAACTGGCGGGGCATGAACTCAAGAAACTCTGAGGAGAAACCCGAGCGCCCGCTAAGTTTCGATGCCGTAGGCCTTGATTTTGTTGTAGAGCGTCTGGCGGCCGATGCCCAGGCGTTTGGCGGTTTCGAGCTTGTTGCCGCCGGTTTCCTTGAGCGTCTGGACGATGGCGTTGCGCTCGACACCTTCGAGCAGGGTGAAGCTGGTGTCGGCACCTTCATGCGGGCTGGCGCTGACCTTGACATCGGTGATCGAGAGGTCGGCGGCGGCCACTTCATCGCCCTCGCTCAGGAGCACGGAGCGCTGAATTTCATTCTGCAACTGGCGGATGTTGCCCGGCCAGTCGAATGCTGTAAGACGTTCAATCGCATCGGGTTGGAATCCGCGCAGGTTGCGTTTGGCCTGCGCGGAGAATCGAGCCAGGAAGGAGCTGGCCAGCGGCAAAATGTCATCGCGCCGTTCGCGTAGCGGCGGCAGGTAGACGGAAATGGCGCTGATGCGATAGAACAAATCTTCGCGCAATTTACCATCCTTGATGGCGTCCTCGGGCTTGCGATTGGTGGCGGCGATGATCCGGCAGTTGGTCTTGTAACTGACGGTGTCGCCGACAGCACGCGACGTTTGTTCCTGCAAGACCCGCAGGAGTTTGCTCTGCGTGTCCACGGGCATCTCAGAAATCTCGTCGAGGAACAGGGTGCCGCCCTCGGCTTCGCGGAACAGGCCGCTGCGGTCGGTGTGCGCGCCGGTGAACGCGCCCTTCTTGTGGCCAAACAGTTCGCTCTCGATGAGTTCGCGGGGCAGGGCGGCGCAGTTGATCTTGATGATCTTGTTTTTGCTGCGCACGCTCAAGGCGTGGATGAGGTCGGCGATGACTTCCTTGCCGGTGCCGCTTTCGCCGGTAATAAGGACGGTGACGTCATTAGGCGCGATGCGTTCCACGGTGCGGACAACCTGCTGCATGGCCTGGCTGCG
>CAIJNQ010000107.1 GCA_903822015.1 uncultured Verrucomicrobia subdivision 3 bacterium
GTCGTCATCACCGAGGTGATGCAATTCACGATTCTGACCCTGACCTCGATCATTATCGGTATCGTCGCGATGTATAAAGTGTCCCCGGACATGATCAAAGCCGCCGTGCCGGAGGGCTGGATCAGCCCGTTCTTCGGCTACCATTTGGGATTGGATTGGAGCGCCATTCTCCCGCAGGCGAATGAAGCGATCAAGCAGGATGGCAATGAGCTCTTCGGCATCATCTTCGGCCTGATGTTTTTCAAGGGCGTGATGGCCAGCCTCGCCGGCCCGGCGCCGAACTACGACATGCAGCGGATCCTGGCCACGCGCAACACGCGCGAAGCCTCCCTGATGAGCGGCATGGTCAACGTGGTGCTGATGTTCCCGCGCTATTTCATGATTGCGGGCCTCACGGTCATGGCGCTGGTGTTTTTCATGCCGCAGCTGCACGGCCAGGCCAAGCCGGATTTTGAGGAACTGCTGCCCAACGTGCTGCAATATCTGCCCGTCGGGGTCGTCGGCTTGCTGCTGGCTGGCTTGCTGGCGGCGTTCATGTCCAATTTCGCCGCCACCCTCAACGCCGCGCCCGCCTACATCGTCAACGACATTTACAAGCGCTTCCTCCAGCCCGATTCACCGGCGAAAACCCAGGTGCGCCTGAGCCGGATCTGGTCGGTGATCGTGCTGGCCGTCGGCATCCTCTTCGGCCTGCTGACCACGCGGATCACGGACGTGATGATGTGGATCGTTGGCGCGCTCTATGGCGGCTACGTCATGGCCAACGTGCTCAAATGGATCTGGTGGCGCTTCAACGGCTACGGCTATTTCTACGGCATGCTGGCGGGCATCCTCAGCGCCATGGTGGTGCCGGCGGCGGTCGAAAAAATCATGGGTTACAGCGTCAACGCGCTCTACCTCTTCCCCATCATCCTGGTCATCTCCATCCTCGGCTGCGTGCTGGGCACCCTGATGAGCGAGCCGGAAGAGGCGGAAATCCTGAAGAAATTCTACCGGAACGTCCGGCCCTGGGGATTCTGGGGGCCGATTCGCGACCAGGTGATGCGGGACGACCCGGCCTTCAAGCCCAACGGCGATTTCGGACGCGACTGCCTGAATGTCGCCGTCGGGATCATTTGGCAGTTGAGCATGGTCACCCTGCCCATTTACATCGTTCTTCGCCAATGGCACTGGGTCGCCGCCATCATCGCGGTCTTCCTCGTCACCTCCACCATCTTGAAATTCAACTGGTACAACAAACTCGAAAAGGCTTGAAATGCGCATCCCTGTTTTGCTGACCCTCCTCGGCGTGTCCGCCTTTTCCCCGTTTGCCGCCGAGGTCCCGCTGCAACATTTCATCACCGTGCGCGGCGATCAGCTGGTCGACGGCGACCAGCCCTTCCGGTTCATCTCCTTCGACATCCCCAACCTGCAGATGATCGAAGACAATGTTCCGTTCGCCGAGGAAAACCCCTGGCGGCTGCCGGACCAATTCGAGTTGACCGATGCGCTGGCGACGGTGCGCGAACTGGGCGGCACGGTGGTGCGCACCTACGTCATTTCGGTCGCCCGCCCGGACGATCTGCCCGGGACGCCCCGCCATGTCCTCGGGCCCGGCAAGTTTAATGAAGCCGCCTTCCGCGAACTCGATCTCGCCCTCAAGACCGCCAATGAACAAGGCCTCCGGCTCATCATCCCGCTCGTGGACAATTGGGTCTGGCAGGGCGGCCGCGCGGAATACGCCGGTTTTCGCGGCAAGTCCAAGGATGACTTCTGGACCGACCCGCAGCTCATCGCCGACTTTGAGCAGACGATTCATTTTCTCCTCACGCGCACCAATACGTACACCGGCGTCCGTTACGCCGATGACAAGGCCATCCTGTGCTGGGAAACCGGCAATGAATTATTTTCGCCCGCGTCCTGGACCCGCGAAATCGCACGCTACCTCAAATCGCTCGACCCGAATCATCTTGTGATGGACGGCTTCAATGCTTCCACATTGCGCCCCGAATCACTCGCCTTCACCGACGTGGACATCGTCACGACGCATCATTATCCCGGCAATAAAAGTTCTTTCGCCGAGCTCATCCGCGCCAACGCGGAATTGGCCAGGGGGAAAAAACCATACATCGTTGGCGAATTCGGCTTTGTTTCCACCGACAAAATGAACGATGCCATGAAGGCAATCCAGGACAGCCACGCGGCCGGCGGCTTGCTCTGGAGTCTGCGCTTCCGTGACCGCGAAGGCGGTTTCTACTGGCACAGCGAACCCGGCCTCGGCGGCAACCTTTACAAGGCATTCCATTGGCCGGCTTCCCCCGTCGGAAATGACTATGACGAAATCAACCTACTGGCCGCGGTGCGCTCCAACGCGTTCGCCATCCGCGGCCTGACGCCGCCGGCAATCCCCGTTCCCGCGCCGCCCACCCTGCTCCCGATTGCCGATGCCGCCGCCATTTCCTGGCAGGGTTCGGTGGGCGCTAAAAACTATCAGGTCGAACGCGCGGCGAAACATGATGGCGACTGGCAGATCGTTGCCGCCGGTGTGGACGAGGCCTTCACCCAATATCGGCCGCAGTTCGCCGATGAAAATGTCCCGGCCGGCCGGTGGTTTTACCGCGTCCGCGCCAAAAATGATTCCGGCCTTTCTGAACCATCCAACCTGGTCGGCCCGGTGACGGTGATCAACGCGACGCTCGTGGATGAATGCGCCGGCTTTGCCAAAACCCTTTCCCGATCCGGAAATTGGCGGCTCGCCACGCACGACTGCCGCGCCGCCAAGGAAGACGCCCACCGCTTCGCCGGCAACACCGGCGACTGGCTGATCTACCGGTTGCCGACGGACCTTCAGAGCGTCCGCGTGTACGCCTTTTTCCCGAACGCGGTTGCCGACCTCAAAGCGTCCGTTTCCAGCGACGGCCTGAACTTTCATGACCTGACCTTGCAAAAGGAAATTTATTTCCACGGCACCGGGGACTATGGCTACTGGAAACCGGTTTTATTCCGCGCGGAAAACATCTCCGGCGGGAAATTTTTGAAGCTTGAGCTCGCCGGCGAAACCCAGATCGGCCGCGTGGAAATCTCCCGTCTTTCCCCATGATCAAACCCGCCGAACTGGAAAACTTTTCCCAATCGGTGCGCGACCACCTGTTCGGCCACTACCTGCCTTTCTGGTCCGGCCCGGCGCTCGATCACCGGAATGGTGGCTGGATGGCGTGGCTTTCCAACGACCTGCAACCCGACCGTTCCCAGCCCAAAGGCCTGATCGTGAACAGCCGGATCCTGTGGGCCTTCTCCGCCGTCCACCGCGTCCGCCCGGAGCCGGTCTATTTTGAGATGGCGGAACGCGCCTTCGCGGTCGTGATGAACCGGTTTTGGGATGCCGCACACGGCGGCGCCTGCTGGCGTCTGGACGATGCCGGCAACGTGATCGATGACTCAAAAAAAATCTACGGCCAGGCTTTTTACATTTATGCGCTGACGGAATTTCATCGCGCCTTCGGCAGCCCGGCCGCGCTGGATCGCGCCAAAATATTGTTTGCATTGGTTGAACGCCACGCCCACGACGCCAGATTCGGCGGTTACCTCGAAGTCTGCCGCCGCGATTGGTCCGAGGCCGGTTCCGAGGCGCGTTTGAGCGACAAGGACATGAACGAGAAAAAGTCCATGAACAACCACCTGCACGTTCTGGAAGCCTACACCAACCTGTATCGTGTCTGGCCGGAACCGCGCGTCGCGGCACGGCTGCGTGAACTCATTGACCTGTTCCGGACGCGCATCCTGGATGTGAACACGAAACATCTGCACCATTTTTTCAACGAGTCATGGGAGGTGCGTTCGGATACCTACACGTTCGGTCATGACATCGAGGCCAGCTGGCTCCTGGTTGAAGCGGCGGAAGTGCTGGGTGATGCCCCTTTGCTGGAGCGGGTTCGCGCCCTCGCTTTGCAAATGGCGGCCGTGGTTTTGAGCGAAGGTTTTGATCCGCGCGGCGGCCTTTGCTACGAGGGCCGCGCCGGGGAAATCATCGACCCCGGCCGCGAATGCTGGCCCCAGGCGGAGGCTTTGGTGGGGCTCCTGAACGCCTGCGAAATATCCGGCAATCCGGCGTTTCTTGCCGCCGCCCGGCAAACCTGGGAATTCATCGAAACCCACCTCGTGGACCGCGTCCACGGCGAATGGTTCTGGCGCATCAACCCGGACGGACGGCCCGAACCCAAACTGCCGAAGGTCAGCGAATGGAAAGGCCCGTATCACGCCACCCGCGCCTGCCTCGAAACTTTGCGCCGGCTGCAATCGATTTCCTCCGCCGAAAATTCAAACTGATTCGCTTATGAAAAAACTCCTGGGTGGCTTGACCGTTTCTCTCCTCTTTGCCGCCACGGGGTGGGCCCAGCCCGCCCACGTGGGCGTGGCGGGAAACCATTTCGTCACGGACGACGGCCGGACGATGATCTTTCGCGGCCTCGACACGAGCGACCCGGACAAGCTCGAGCGCAACGGCCAGTGGAACAAACATTATTTTGAAATGGCGAAGGCCTGGGGCGCGAACATCGTGCGCTTTCCCGTGCACCCGGCGGCGTGGCATATTCATGGCAGAGAGAATTATCTGAAACTGCTCGATCAGGGCGTGGCCTGGGCGCAGGAGACCGGCTTGTATGTCATCATTGACTGGCACAGCATCGGCAACTTGCACGAGGAGAAGTTTTTCGGCAACAACTCGGAATTGTTTCCGCCCACGGCCTACCGCACCACGCAGCTGGAGACGCTCGAATTCTGGCGCACGATGGCCAGGCATTATCACGGCAATAACACCGTGGCCTTCTTCGAGCTGTTCAATGAGCCGACGGTGAACCCGGACCTGGGCTCCTGCCCCTGGCCGGAATGGAAGGCGCTGATGGAAAAAATCATCCGGGAAATCCGCGCCAGCGGCGGCACCGCGATTCCGCTCGTTGCCGGTTTTAATTTCGGCTACGACCTCACGCCCGTGGCCAAGGATCCGATTGACGCCGAAGGCATCGGTTATGTCGCGCATCCGTATCCGATGAAGGCCAAGCAGCCTTGGGATGTCAATTGGACGCACGACTGGGGCTTTGTCGCCGACAAATATCCGATGATTCTCACCGAGGTCGGCTTCCTGGAACCGGAAGCGCCGGACAATTACAATCCCATCACCGGCGACGAAACCTACGGCGATGCGCTGACATCCTATTGCGCCAAGCACGGCATCTCCTACACGGTCTGGTGCTTTGACCCGCATTGGAGTCCCTGCGTGATCAAGGACTGGAACTTCACGCCGACCCGCGAAGGCGCCTATTTCAAAAAAGCCATGTCGCAACCCCTGCCCAATTGAGCCATCCCTTATGAAACAAATGCTCCTGTCGCTGGCCTGCGTTGCCGCCCTTTCCGCATACGCCCAGAAATTTGACGGCCTCGACCTGACGCCGCAGATGGGCTGGAATAGCTGGAACCGTTTCCAGTGCGACGTGAACGAGGAGTTGATCCGCGAAACGGCCGACGCCATGGCCACCAACGGCATGAAGGACGCGGGCTATCAATACATCAACCTTGACGATTGCTGGCAGGGCCGGCGTGACGCGCAGGGTTTCATCCAGCCCGATCCGGCGCGGTTTCCCTCCGGCATGAAGGCGCTGGCCGACTATGTCCATTCCAAGGGCTTGAAGTTCGGGGTTTATTCCGATGTCGGATACCAAACCTGCGGCAGTCACGTGGCCAGCCGCGGCCATGAGTTTCAGGATGCCCAAACCTACGCCCAATGGGGCGTGGATTACCTGAAATACGACTGGTGCAACAATGCAGGTTTGAAGGCCGAAGGGGCCTACACCACCATGCGCGACGCGCTCCATGCCGCCGGCCGGCCGGTGGTGTTCAGCCTGTGCGAATGGGGCCAAAACCAACCGTGGCTGTGGGCGGCGAATATCGGCCACTCCTGGCGCACCACGACGGATATTTATCCCTGCTTTGATGGCACGCTTGACCACACCAACTGGCAGCAATGGGGCGTGCTCCGGATTCTCGACGCGCAAAAACCGCTGCGCACCTACGCCGGCCCGGGCCATTGGAACGACCCTGACATGCTCGAGGTCGGCAACGGCATGAGCGCGAACGAGGATCGCGCGCATTTCACGATGTGGTGCCTGCTGGCTGCGCCGCTCATCTCCGGCAACGATCTGCGGCACATGTCCCCGGAAACCTTGAAAACCCTCACCGACCGGGAGGTGCTCGCGGTCGACCAGGACGCGCTCGGCGTGCCGGGTTTTGTCTATGCCACCAACGGCAGCGTGGAGGTCTGGTTCAAGCCGCTGAGCGGCGGCGACTGGGCGCTGTGCCTGCTGAACCGGAGCCGGGATGCTAAGAAAATTTCCTTCGACTGGAAACACGAACCGGTTGCCGACGACTTCTCCCGACGCGCAGCGCATTTCGACACGACGACTTATTCGCTCCGCAACCTGTGGACCAAACAGCCTGTCGGCGACACCAGCCGGATTCTGGAAGCCGACATCCCCGGCCACGACGTGCTGCTGTTGCGCCTGGGTAAAATGTGAATGGTCACGTCGGAACGGCTCGGCCGTTTTTATCGCCGCCACCCTTGAAAAAGAGACGACCATATTTTTCCGCCCTGAAACCGGCCTCGGGCTTGATTGCCGCGCTGTTCCTGCCGGGAATGCTCTTCGCTGACGGCCCGCCGCTGCCGGTTCCGCTCTGGCCGGACGGCCCGCCCGGCTTCGAATCGCGCAAGGATATTCCCGAACAGGCCGCGGACTATTGGGTGAGAAACATCAACCAGCCGTCGCTCACCGTCTTTCTACCGCCCCGCGACCAGGCCAATGGCGCGGCGGTGATCATCTGTCCCGGCGGTGGTTTCCGCGAGCTGGTCTTCCATGCGGAGGGCGTGGAGCCGGCCCAATTTTTCAACCACCTCGGCGTCGCGGCCTTCGTTTTGAAATACCGCTTGTTCCGCGAAACCAATTCGGTTTACACCAGTGAAAATGCACGCGCGGACGGCCTGCGCGCGATGCGCCTGGTCCGCCGCCGCGCCGCCGAATGGGGCGTGGACCCCCGCCGCATCGGCATGGTCGGCTATTCGGCGGGCGGCGAGGTGGTGTCGCTGACGGCTTTCGGCGCGACGGACGGCATCACGAACGCGCCCGACGCAATTGACCGCGCCAGCGCGCGGCCGGATTTCATTGCGGAAATATATCCCGGCCCGCTGGGTGTGCCCGCCGTGCTCGCCACGAACGTGCCGCCCGCTTTTCTGCTGTGCGCGGATGACGACCGGTTTCATTCTGTCGTGACCACCGGCCTGCTGGAAAAATATCGCCAGGCCAAGGTGCCGGCGGAACTGCATCTCTACGCAAAGGGCGGCCACGGCTTTAATCAGGGCCAACGCTCCAAACTCAAGAGCATCCATGACTGGCCGCAGCGCCTGGCCGACTGGCTCGCGGACAACGGTTATCTGGACCCCGTCTCAAAACCGGCAAAATAACGGCGTCCGCCCCATTCATACAGGCGTGGGCAGGCGGGAATAAAACTGGCCGTGACACAAAGTTTGAATGCAATGGGCAAATAACTTATCGCGCGTCTCGGGAATGCACGCTATTGCATCACGGCCAAAATAACTGCCCGGGTTTCATCGCCGGCACTCTGGGAATATCCCGCCTCCGCGGCCCGCCCAAAAGCCGGAACGCCCGGCCCTTGCCGCCGGGATCATTTTCATTTGCTTCCGCCGCTGGTCAGGTTGCCGGCACGGGAAAAAAATTTTAACGGGAGTTCATATAGACATACTTAACCCTTGCCCGCCCGGGCGCGACTAGGAAGTTCCTGGTCCCTCCCCGGTAAAATTCTATGTCGGACCGCAAGGCCGGTCCGGCATCCTTTCCCCGGGCAAATCCCGAGGCCCGTGAAAAACCGCGTTGATCCGAAACCGGATGGATTCATTTAAGCCGCCGCTCCCGCATCACCGGCACCATCGCCGGTTATCGATTGCTTGCCGGTTAACGGCATGTCTTCCGGGGGTGGTGCAAAAAACCGAGTTCAACCTAGGCGATTCACCCGGCGGGGCGTCCCGCAACGAGCCGGCGGCGTCTCCGCCATGATTTTTTGCGTGCTTTTGCGGGATAAGTCAGGAATATTCCGAACTTCAGCACCACTTAAACCTACTTAATCCTTAAACGGGCGAGGCATGAATGCGTAATCACAGGCGACGGTTCCAAGAACAAAACCGGCAGGATGTCAGCCCTGCAAAACCGGGGTCGGGGTTCTGGCCGGCTGGATATTTTACTCTGTCTGCCGCCGGCTTGCTGCTCACCGGCGCGCTCTTGTCGCGGTCGCTGGCTGCCGGGCCCCCGCCGGTTGCTTCCCCGGAGTTGCTGTCTCAAACCTTGTCAGCCTTGGCTCAAGGCCCGCAACCCGCCCGGGTATGGACCAACTACGTGGGGGACGCGGCGTGCCTGCCCTGCCATCAAGCCAAGGTTGATGCCTACCACCGCACAGCCCATTACCTTACTTCCAGCTGGCCGACGCGGGATTCGATCCATGGTAATTTCAGCGAGGGGGCCAACCTCCTCCTCACCCGGAGCACTAATCTGGTTTTCAAGATGGAGGCGGACAAAAACGGCTTTACGCAGACCGCCGTGCTGCGGGTTTCCCCTTCGGAAGTGAAAACCCACGGGGAACGCTTCGGGGTTGTCATCGGCTCGGGACGGAAGGGTCAAACCTATCTCTATTGGCACCACGACCGGCTTTATGATTGTGATGAACTGTTTGAACTGCCGGTCTCCTATTGGGTTGAACGGGGGACATGGATGAATAGCCCGGGGTTGCTGGAATACCCGGATGGCACCGCCAATTTCACCCGTCCCATAACCCCGCGCTGTCTCGAATGCCATACCACCGCCTTCGATTGGCTCGATACCGCAGGGAACCGGTTTAACAAGTATGGCAAAACCAATCTGGTGCTGGGCATCACCTGTGAAAAATGTCACGGGCCCGGCCGGGACCACGTCGCCCACTATCAGTCTCCTTCGCCGCCGCCGGCGGTGGGCGCGGCTGCCATGATCAACCCGGCCAAACTTTCCCGGGACCGCCAGATGGATGTCTGCGCCCTGTGTCACGCCGGGTTTGGCACCATGCTGGTGCCTTCTCTGTCCTACAAACCGGGTGACGTGTTGAGCAACGATCTGGCGTTGACCATGCCCGGCCCGGACACCCCCGTGGACGTTCATGGCAATCAAGTCCAGCTGCTCGCCCGAAGCCACTGCTTCAAGGCCAGCCCCAACCTGACCTGCGTCACCTGTCATGATGTGCATCAGCCCCAGCGCGACATTCAGGCCATGGCTTCAAGCTGCCTCGCCTGCCATCAAATCACCAGTTGCGGCTTGTTCCCGAAGCTGGGCCATGTGATTGATAAACAGTGTGTGTTTTGTCATATGCCGTTGCAGCCGACCGGCAAAGTCGAAGCCATTTCCAACGGTCAGGTTTTTCAGCCCAAGGTGCGCAACCATCAGATCGCGATTTATCCCGACGTCCGGCTCCCCTGACCCCGTCACCGGCAAATTACGCACCGAGTTTTTTCAGCTGCTGATTCGCGTTGGCAATCACGGCCAGCGTGCTGGCGTCGGTGTCAAATACGGAGTTCAATCCCTGTGGTTCGCACGGTGGGTCGCCCAAATAAGCGCCGGCCGATCCCGCCGCCGCGCTGGCGCGGCCTTCGCCGCCCCACGCCCAGAAATTCGCCGCCTGCAGGGCCCGGCCGGCCCGGCCGGATTCCGCCACCTGCTCGAACATCCGGCGATAGTATTCGTCGCGAGCGGTTGTGGGCGAATCCGGCGCATAACTCTCATGGTCGCGGGGCAGGCCGAATTCCTCCAGCACCAGCGGCTTTTTCAAGATGTCCGTGGCGATCCGGTTGTGCGTCTCCACATGTTCGCGCGCTTTGCCGGCCGCAATCTCAAAATCCGGCCCGAGCTGCGGCTCCTTGAGCCAGCCCCAGTTTTTCAGCCACATGTGGACCGTCACATAATCAATCGCCGGCGTCTTATGGGCGGCCACGAACACACTCTCCTGGTCAAGCGATCCATGCAGGCCTTCCGAACCCGTGCACACCAGGTGATGCGGGGCCTGTTCGTGGATCATTTTTGCCGTCGTCGCCACCCAGTCGCAGAAAACCGGCACGTCCGCGGGATAATCCGCCGACGGACGCGGTTCATTGGCCAGCTCCCAGGTCATGATGGCCGGGTCGTCACGATAGATCCGGCCGTTGACGGTGTTGCGGCGATGGATGAGGCGCGTCACGTAGTCGTTGTACAGCGCCACGGCCGCGGGCGTCTTGTAGAAGCGCGCGGAAAATTCCATGAACGCGTGCCAGTCGCCCTTGGCCATCACCGGCTTGTCCGGATCGGGAATGTTTTCGCCGGTGATCCAGCGGACATACTGCGCGAAACTGCCCGACCATTGCCAGTAGTTGGAGACAAACAGGATCCCGCGCTGGTTGCGCCTGGCCATTTCCGCCAGGCAGAAATCCAGCCCCGCCAGCAGGGATTCATCCTCCGCGTGCGGCGCGCGGGTGATGCCGCGCGGGATCGCGCCGGCCAGCGGCGACGTCTCCGAACCCGCCAGCAGGCGGATGTTGTTCACGCCGATCCGTTGCAGCCGGTCCAGCTCGCGCACCATGCGCGCGCGGCCGCCGTTCAGGTTCGGATCGCTCAAGTAACAGCCATACCAGAGATTTGCCCCGACATAAAAATAGGGCGCCCCGCCCAATTCAAAGCGGCCATTGCGGACGGTGACGAATCCGCCCCCGCCGGCCGCGGCGGGTTGGTCCGCCCAGCTGCGGCCGCCGGTCGCCAGCACCGGCAGCGCCAGCGCCGTGGTCTTGAGGAATTGCCGGCGGGAAAAAGTGTGGGTGCTCATGTTGATCCGTTGCGTTGGGTATGGGTTTGACCGGTCAAAACATTTTCGGGTGACGGGCTAAAAATGACCATTGCCGGCGGGAATGAAAACCTTTTTCGTGTCGCAAGTTTTGACGACATTTTTATTTTAGAATCTGGCTTATCTTCCTCCTAATTACACGCAGCCAGAGCCGCCCCGCAGCATGAATTTTCACCCAAAACCCGCCGGCGCCCCGGACGGCAAATTACCCGCCCGCACGGGTGCTGCCGGCCGCACCCTGCTGCTGTGGGTGTTGTTGCTGGCGGCTTCAACGGGAGGCGCCCGGGCCGTGGACACCCTGGTCACCCCCGGCGCTTCGCCGGAAGCGCAATCGTTGCTGGCCTATTTCTCCGATATCTACGGCCGGAAAATCATCTCCGGCCAGCAGGATGGCTGGCGCGGAACCAATGATGGCAGCTTTGAACTCGCCTACCTCACCAGCGCCACCGGCAGGCTGCCGGCCTTGCTGGCCCTGGATTTCTCGGCTTACACCGGCCCGTCCGCCCCGCGTGACGCGCATCACCGGCTCGCGCAGCAGGCGATTGACTGGTATGCAAACCGGAACGGCATCGTCGCCTTTTGCTGCCATTGGCGCGCCCCGACCGGGGACCGGGCTTTTTATACCAAGGAGACCAAATTTGATTTGGCGCGCGGCGTGACGGAAGGCACGCCCGAATACGCCGGGCTGATGCACGACCTGGATGCGATCGCCGGTGAGTTGGAAGTGCTGCGGGACGCCCATGTTCCGGTGCTCTGGCGGCCGCTGCACGAAGTCAACGGCCGCTGGTTCTGGTGGGGCGCCTCGGGGCCGGCGCCCTACAAAAAACTCTGGCGGCTGATGTTCGAAAATTTCACCGTCAAACACCGGCTGAACAACCTGATCTGGGTCTTTTCGCCGGGCGCGGAAACCGACCTGGCCGACTGGTATCCGGGCGATGAATATGTCGATCTGATCGGCCAGGATTTCTACCCGATGGACGGCAGCCACGGTGCGGTCAAGGACGTCTTTGACGAATTGGTGGCGCTGGGCCACGGCAACAAGCTGGTGGCGCTCTCTGAAAACGGACCGATTCCCGATCCCGCCAGATTGGCCGGGGAAAAGGCCGGCTGGCTTTTTTTTACAACCTGGTCGGGCAGGGTTCTCACCTCAAGCAATACCCGGGAACAGCTGCACCGCTATTTTAACGACCCGTATGTGCTGAATCTCGGCGACCTGCCGGGCCTCACCAATTATCCGTTTGCGCCCGCGGGACCCGCCGTCAACTTGGAATTCCCCGCGCCGCCGGACCCGGTCGCCGTCGGCGGTTTGCGCCGCCTGCCCGTGACCGTCGCGGTTCAGGACGAAAAAGGCCGGACCGTCCGCACGGGGAATTACCCCGTGACCCTGGCCCTCGATGTTCCGGACCGCTCCGGCTTGCTGAGCGGAACGGTAACCGCCACGACCGTCAACGGCATCGCCACCTTTCCCGACCTGAGAATCAGCCGGGCCGGGGATGAATACCGGCTGGTCGCGACGGCTGCCGGCTTGCGCTCCGCCACCAGCCCGGAATTTCAGGTCGGGCCCGGCGCGGGAATTACCCGCGAATGGTGGACCGGTGTCCACGATGATAATCTCTCCCTGCTGGAGCACCCCGCCACGCCGCCCGCCGGCACCGAAATCGTCAGCCAGGCCCTCGAAATGCCCGTCCTTCAGGCTACTAATTTCGGCGCGCGGTATCGCGGCTTCTTGATCCCCCCCATCACCGGCTCCTATAAATTTTGGATCGCCAGCGAGGACGTTTCCCGGCTGATGATCAGCCCGGACTCGAACCCGGCCCACCTGGCGGCGATCGCCGCCGTGACCAGCCGCACCCCCTACAGCAAGTGGCCGCACACGCACGAGGCGGAATCGTTTCCGGTCAACCTCGAAGCCGGCCGGCGTTACTATCTGGAAGTGCTGCAGGCCCAGGCATCCGGTTCAACCCAGCTCGCCGTCCGCTGGCGCCTGCCCAACGGCGTTGAGGAACGCCCCATTCCGGGCTGGCGGTTTGCCCTGCCCGAACCACAATTGTCCCTCAACTCTCATCCTTTAACCACCATCAACCCTGTCCCATGACCAAAGCAAAATTCCAAAGCGAACTCAAATCCCTGCAACGGCGTCACGCGCAACTGCTCCGGCGGCAGAACCGGCCGCAACCGGCCGGCAACGGGATATTCGACCGCTACGAACACCCGGTGCTCACCGCCGAGCACACGCCGTTGTCCTGGCGCTATGATTTTAATCACGCCACCAACCCGTACCTGATGACCCGGCTGGGTATCAACTGCGTCTTCAACGTCGGCGCCCTGGAGTTCAACGGTAAAAACTTTTTAATGGCCCGCGTCGAGGGCTGGGACCGCAAATCCTTCTTCGCCGTCGCCGAAAGCAAGAACGGCGTGGATAATTTCCAGTTCTGGGATTATCCCGTGCGGATGCCCGAACTCGATGACCGGGAAACGAATCTTTACGACATGCGCCTGGTGCGCCACGAGGACGGCTGGATATACGGCCTGTTCTGCGCCGAGCGCCATGACGACTCCAAGCCGCGCGACTTGTCGGCGGCCATCGCGCGCTGCGGCATCGCCCGCACCCGGGATCTGGTCAAGTGGGAGCGCCTGGCCGATCTCAAAACCCCCGCCTTGCACCAGCGCAATTGCGTGTTGCACCCGGAATTCGTCAACGGCAAGTATGCGTTTTACACCCGCCCCATGAGCGACTTCGCGGCGACCGGTTCGGGCGACGGCATCGGCTGGGGACTGGTGGCGGATATCACCAAGGCGGTTGTCACCCGGGAAAGCATCATCGACCCGCGGTTTTATCATACGATCAAGGAGGGCAAGAACGGCCTGGGGCCGGCCCCGATCAAGACGGCCAAGGGCTGGCTGCATCTGGCGCACGGGGTGCGCAACACGGCGGCGGGCATGCGCTATGTGCTGTATCTGTTCCTGTGCGATTTGCAGGATCCATCCCGGCAGATCGCGGCGCCGGGCGGCCATTTCATGGGCCCGGAAAACGACGAGCGCGTGGGCGACGTCTCCAACGTGGTGTTCGCCAACGGCTGGATTGCGCGCCCGAACGGCGACGTGTTCATCTATTACGGCTCCTCAGACACCCGCACCCACGTCGCCACGACGACCGTGGACAAGCTGCTGGATTATTGCCTCAATACCCCGCCGGATGCGATGCGCTCCAAGCTCTGCGTCGATCAGCGCTGCCAATTGATTGAAAAAAATCTGCGGTTGAAAAAATAGGATTGCGCATGCTTAAACCGGCCATGATCACCCTCGCCCTCGGCCTGTTTTGCGTCGCCGGCCGATCGGTCGAACCGGTGACGCCCCACGCGTCGCCGGAAGCGGTCGCGCTTCTGAAATATATTAACGACCTTTCCGGCCGGGGCACGCTGACCGGCCAGCATAATTTCCCAGCCACGCACGACGCTTCCACCCGCGCCGCCGCCGCGGCCTGGGGCAAGACCCCGGCGATTTACGGCCAGGATTTCGGCTTTGCCGCGCCGGGCGATAAGGACGCCGCCGCCGCCCGTCCCGGCATCATTGCCGATATCAAGCGGCAATATGCCGGCGGCGCACTCATCACTTTGTGCTGGCACGCGGTGCCGCCCACGGCGGATGAACCGGTCACGTTCCTGCCCCGCAAAGACCCGCCGGCCGGACGCCTCGCCAGCGTTCAGGGCCGTCTGACCGATGAACAATGGCAGGAGCTGATCACGCCCGGCTCCCCGTTGAACCGGCGCTGGTGCGAACAGGTGGACGTCATTGCCGGGTACCTCAAGCAGCTGCGTGATGCCCATATTCCGGTTCTGTGGCGGCCGTATCACGAGATGAACGGCGACTGGTTCTGGTGGGGCGGCCGCCGCGGCGCCCGCGGCACCACGGCGCTGTACCGCCAGCTGTTTGACCGGCTGGCCAATTATCACCGGCTGAACAATCTCATCTGGATCTGGAGCGTGGACCGGCCCACCAAGCCCGAACGACAGTTTGTGGATTTCTATCCGGGCAGAGATTATTTCGATATCGCCGCCCTGGATGTCTATCACGGCGATTTTTCACCGGCGTATTACCACGACCTGCTGAAACTGGCGGACGGCAAACCCATCACCCTCGCGGAGGTCGGCCCGCCGCCCGCGCTCGAGGTGCTGGCGCAGCAGCCCCGCTGGACCTGGTGGATGTTGTGGGCGGAGATGGTCTCCACCAAACCCGACGACCTCCGGGCGATGCGCACCCTCGTGTCATCCCCGCGCTCGTTGAGCCTGGAAGATCCCGCCTATCGCCAGGGCATCACCCCGGTCCGCGCGGCGGCCGGCCTGCCGCCGCTGGCGAAATAATTTTTCTCGCGGCCGGGCGGGATGTTTGAAATATGGCAGTTGAACCGCAAAGTTTATGAAACAAACCTTCGCCCCTGGCCTGACCGCCGCGCTCCTGATCGCCGCGGCAAACCTTTTCGCTGATGGCAAAGACCAGGCCGGCATGTTCAACGTGCTGGACTTTGGCGCCATCGGCGATGGCACCAACGACGACACTGCGGCAGTTCAAAAAGCGGTGGCCGCCTGCGCCGCCAACGGCGGCGGCCAGGTGATCTTGCCCGGCGGCAAAACTTTTCTCACGGGCGCAATCACCCTGGGCAGCGGCGTGGATTTTCATCTGGCCCGCGGCGCGGTTCTGAAAGGCAGTCCGCATTGGCAGGATTACGGCACGGCCGGCGCGCTGCTGTTTGCGAAGGACGCCACGAACCTGACCATTTCCGGCGACGGCCTGCTCGATGGCAACGACCATGCCGTGTGGCAGGCGCTCGCCGGTGAAACCGCGGGCGGCGACGTGAACCGGCCGGGCTGGTGGCCACAGTCGTTCTGCGGCGTCTGGTGGCCGTTCGGCCGGAGCGCGTCGGACAAGTCGCTGGCGCCGGGCCGGCCGATGCAGATCATTTTGATCGGCTGCCGGTCGGTGCGCTTGCGCGACTTCACCATCCGCAACGCGCCGAGCTGGACGGTGCACCCCGTCGGCTGCGAGGATCTGGTGATCGATTCCCTCAGCATTCTCAACGACTGGAATGTGCCCAACAACGACGGGATCGACCTCGACCACTGCCGCAATGTGCGCGTGGCGAACTGCCACATCGACACGGCGGACGACGGCATCGTGCTCAAGAATACGCCGAACTTCGCCGGCTACGGCCGCAGCGAGAACATCACCGTCACCGGCTGCACCATCGCGTCGCGGAGCTGTGCGCTGAAACTGGACGAGGCCTATGCGCCGCCGGGCATCCGCAATGTGGTCTTCGATGCCTGCGTCATTTTCCGCAGCAACCGCGGCCTGTGCATCCAGAGCCGCGATGAGGGGGATATCGAAAACATCCTGTTCTCCAACCTGACCATTGAGACGCAATTGCAGCCAGACAAATGGTGGGGCGCCGGCGAGCCGATTCACGTCAGCCATCTGCAGCGCCATCCGGACACCCGGCTCGGCCACGTCCGGCAGATCCGCTTCAGCAATATTTTATGCCGGGGCGAGAGCGGAATTTATATCCACGGCTGCGCGGCGCAACCCATCGAGGATTTGGTGTTCGACAACGTCCGCGTGGAGGTGGGCAAAACCACCGATGTTCCCGGCGGATTTTACGATGACCGGCCCATCGGGTCGGGCGCCGGCGGCCAATTCACCGGCATCTACACCAACCCGATCGCCGGCATCTACGCGCGGGAAGTGAACGGCCTGACCCTGCGGAATACGCAGGTGGTCTGGACCCGGCCGAAGTCCGATCTTTACGGCGAGGCCTTGGATGCGGCCCGAATCCAAAACCTCACCCTCGATCACGACTCCTTCAGTTCTGCCGCCTCGCCCAGATAATAGATTCACTCCGGCTGGATCCGGATCGTGTGGGTCACCGGGACAAATGCGCTGGTCATCGCGTCCACCAGCGGCTGCCGGACTTTGTCCGTGAGCACGGCCATCGCCGCCGGATCGGCTTTGGCGTCCGGCGTGTAGAAGAGGTTTTTGATCTGGATTGTCTCGTAGTTCTGCTTGTTGGCCACCGCGGTGTCCACCTTCGCAAACGCGTCGGCAAAGGGGTTGCTGGCGAAATCCGCGGCGAGATTCACGCCGGCGGCCAGTTGCGCGGCGGAATATTCCCGCTTCTCGTCCCCCCATGTCACGGCGTAATGTTCCGCCGCGCCGCCTTTGACCACGAGCATGAGCCGGTTCAATTCGGCGTTGAAGGGTACCAGCGTCATGCCCGAGCGGATGGAATTGTCCTTGTCCGCCTCGCCGGCGGCGCAAAACGGATACCGGCGGCTGGTGATGGTCAGCGTGTTGTTCGTGAAACTGTCTAGGGTGTGTCCGCTCGTGACCGCGGCCTTGTCCGCCGCCAGATCCACCGTGAAGGTGCCCAGGTCGCCGTCCAGCCCCAGCGCTTTGAGAAAGGCGTAGGCCATCACCAGATGCCCCGCCCAATCGGGATGCACGCCATCCTTGCCGCAGAGCGCATAATCCGGCCCGTACTGCTCTTTGGCCGCGTACAATTCCACCAGCATCGGCCAGAACACATCGGCAAAACCAACCTGCTGCTGCGCGGCCAAGGCCACGTCAATGTTCCGCAGTCGGCCCAGGTTCAGGTTCATGTCCTCCATGGTCGCATGATTGTTGACGGCCCACGGCGGAATCCGGCCGACGCAGCCGGGCGAGCCCAGCACCACCCGGGCTCCGGCCGCCTTCAGGCCGGTCACCACGGCCGCGTAGTTGTTGCTGTACCATTGGGCGTTTGCCTCGTCGAAGACGCGATACCGGTGGTCGTTCATCCCGTAGCACAGGGTGGCGATCGTTGGCTGAAAACGCAGGCAGTCATTCGTCATCCGGTGCAGAAACCCCTCGGCGGTTTCGCCGCCCCAGCCGAACTGCCGCGCGGTCACCTTCAGGTCCGGTACACAGACCGTGAGGTACGTCTCGATGATCCGCGAATACATCTTCTGTTCCGTGATCGAGTCGCCGATGATGGCCAGCCGGTCTCCGTGCTGGAGCACCCAGCCCGCCGGCGCCGGCGCTTTCACCGGCTGGTACCGGGTGAAAAAGGGGTTGTCGGACTGGGGTTCAAACCCGGCGGCCGGCAAGCTCATCCGGCTTGCGGTAGCCACCGCAATGAGGATCAGGGCGCAGCGGCTAAATAAGGCGGGGGACAGATTCATGCCCTGAATTTTGAACCGGAACCGCAAGCCGCGTCAAGGCGCGACCGCCCCGGCGGCAGATCGGGCGTGGCCGGGTGGCTTACGGACGCCAGACGGCGCGATAAAACTGTGCCCCGGACAACGTGGCATTGGTCACGTTAAACCAGCCGCTGGCGGACGAGTTGGTGGCCAGGGTGTTCCAGTTCGGCGAAACCAGATTGGTGGCCGTCTGGATCAGATACGGCACGCCCGGCAGGCCCTGCAGCTGGAATACGAATTGGCCGGGCGGCGGCGTCCCCGGCGCCATCCGGATCGCCGGGGCGCCCGGTGTGAGACTCAACACCGTGGCCGAATACGGGGGAAATGTTTGGCTGAAGTACGTGCCCGCGATCCAGGCATTTGTCTGCGCGATGTCCGGCGAGCCATTGCCCGTGCGCGCCGCGTCGTCCTGCGGGATGCCATACGCATAGATCGTCGCGTTGGTGGCCGGCACATAGCCGGCCAGCGTGATGGTCGCGTTCAAGCTGGCGAAGGAACTTTTGTTGACTACCAGCAATGTCAGGGCCCCGTTCGTCCGCCGCACGGCATAGGTGCCCAGCAGCTGGTAATCGTTCGTCACGGTCACCACCGCGTCTCCGCCGCGGGCGAAGTATTTCATCAGCTTGCCGCAATAAAAGGTCGGGTAACGATTGGTCACGTCAGTTCCCGGGCCGGTGACAATCCCGCCGTCGGAGTAAAACTGGAGGGTGTTCGTGAGCCGTACGGTGTTCGTGAACCAGCCGGTGCGCCAGCCGTAATACGCATTGTCGGCATCGGGCAGGCCGTTCTGCCCGTTGCGCAGGTCCCACCACAGGCGGGAGTTGAACTCGGTTTGCAGTATCTGCCCGATGCTGTCCGCCCAGAACAGGCCGCCCACCAGGCTCACCGGCTGGCGGTCGCCGCCGGCGCCGTGCTCGGTGCAATCCAGCTCCACGTTCGTGTTCGCGCTGCCCAGGTAATCCACTAGCATCTGCCGCAGGCTCGCCGCGTCCGACGCCCACGTGCTGGTCCAGAGCAGATTGTACGTGTCGCCGTCGCTGGGCGCGTATTTGTGTTCGATCAGAAAATCCGGGATCACGCCGTTGGTCAGCATCGTGTGGAGCATCACCGGCGTCCAGCCGTTGTGCGTCACCAGCGTCCGCGGGTTGACCACCGGATGATTGGTGTAGTTGGCCGTCCCGTCCTCGGTGATGTCCGCCACCGCGCCGATTTTGATCGTCGGATCCGCCGCCTTCATCTGCGTGTAATAATCCTTGAACCGCATGGCATAGGTCCATGGATCGTGCGGCTGCCAAGGCGCGTTGGTGTTGTGGTCCGTCTCCCAGCCGCCGCCCACCTCGTTGCCGATTTCCCAATACTTGAAGCCCGCGTGGTTGGTCACGTTGCACATCCGGACACCGAAGGCGGCTTCCGCCGGTGTGCTGCTGCCGTAGTTGGCAATCATGTACACCTGGGCCCGGGTGTTCGTGGCCACATGGATGAAATTGGTCGTAAAGGAACCCCAGAAACGGGCGCTGGTCGCCCCGTCCATCCATGCCTCATTCGTCCAGTGATAGCCGTCGCCCCAGCTGCCGCCCGGCCAGCGCAACGCCTGATTGTCCATGTTCGTCAGGATGTTGATCGTGTCGGGCGAATCAAGATTGCCGTCCCAGGCGGCGGTGTTCACGCTGAACAGCCGCGCGTCCACGGTGCGCACGGTCTGGTTCGCGTTGACGCCGACCTGCACGGTGGCGGGCGGCGCCTGGGCGGTCAACGCGACGTCATCCACGTAGAATACCGGCTGGGCCGTGCCGCTCCAGTTGTTGATCCAGAGATGGTTCAAGTTAGTGCTGCCGGCCACGCCCAGCGAAACCAGCGAAACCGAGATCGGGGCCCAGGTGTTCGCCGGCAGCGGACCGATGTTGACCCACGTCCCGTCGCTGCCGTTCGTGCTGGCCGCCACCTGCAACTGCTGGCCGCCGCTCGCTCCGCCGTTCACCCAGAATGTGAAATTTGTGTAGCGGGAAACATCCATCGGGTCATGCACGAACCAGATCCGGGAATAGGCCGGCAGCGTGGCGCTGATGGAATTGCTGCCGGTGTGAACCGGCGCGGCGTTGTTGAAGATCAGCGTGGCATTATAACCCCAGTTCGCCCAGCCGTTGTTCAGCTTCTCGCTGTAGACCAGTTGGTCGTCATTGGCCAGAAGCCGGAATCCCAGCTGCATGAACAGCGCCAGCGCCAGGACGATTGGCAACCCGGGGTCTCTGCGTTGCCTGATGTGACTGCGGAATTCCATTTGCGGTGACTCCGGAAGTATACCACGATCCTGATCACTTGGCCACCGGGATTCCCGGCAAATGGTTCGGGACGCATCCGCCGTTTCTTGACCCGCCCTCCCCCGATTTACCTGCGTCCGCGGGAACTGTGCCGGGTCTGGCAATGCGTTTCCATCTCGACGTGCGCTCACCTGGCCTAGGCCGTGACGATACCCGTTCCGGCCGTTCGGAAGAAAATTGATTCGGGGCCGGGCAAAAGCCATCCTTGCGGAAAGATGAAACGCCCCGCTTTAGTCACCGCCGGCTCGCTGCCCCGGTTGCTCGAGGCTGCCCGGGCGGCCTGGAACCGCAAGGATTTTTCAGAGGGCATCGCCACCTTGGAACACGCCGGCCGCCTCGCGCCCGCCAATACCGGCATCCTCCTCCAGCTCGGCCGCTTCCACGGGCTGCGTTACCAGTATGCCGACGCCGAACGCTGCTTCGAATCGGCCCTGCGCCTCGCCCCCAAAAAAATCGAGATGCTCGTCGCCATCGCGGATTATAGCCGGGATTTCCGCAGCCCGGCGCTCGCGGAGCTTTTTCTCCGGCGCGCCCTGGATCGGCCGGACGTCACGCCGCTGGCCTGCGTCAGGCTGGCCGAAATCGAGGAACGCCATCGCCGGCTGCCGGCGGCCGCCCGGCTCGTGGACCGCGCGCTGGCCATCAACCCGGCCTCCCCGGCGGCGCTGCTGGTCCAAGCCCGGTTGGAACGACTGGCTGACCGACTCGAAGCCGGGGAAAAGGCGCTGCGGTCGTTGCTCGCCCGTCCGGTTCCCGACCTCTGGATCCACGTCCAGGCCTGGTATGAGCTCGGCCAGAATCTCGACCGCCAGCACCGGTTCGACGACGCCATGGCGGCTTTTCTCGAGGCGAAATCCCTGTTCCAGCCGCAGGCCCCCCCCTTCCTGGATCAGCTGAAGTCGTTCCGCTCCCGTTTGCAGGCCATGGAAGCCGGGGTCACGGCCGATATGCTCCGGCGCTGGTTCGCGGATGCCCCGGCCCTGCCGCCGGCCCGGCGGGTGGCCCTGCTTTGCGGCCACGCCCGCTCCGGCACCACCTTGCTCGAGCAGGTGCTCGATGCCCACCCGGACATCATCTCGGCGGAAGAAACCACCGTTTTTGCCGACGATGCTTTGGCCCCGCTGCGGCGTTTTTCCCCGCCGGACGCCCCGCGTCTGGCCGTGCTCGCCGCCGCCGGCCTCCCGGCGTTGCAGCAATCCCGCGCCGACTATTTCCGCTCCATCGAGTTGGCCATCGGCCGCCCCGTCGGCAGCCGGTTGTTGTTGGACAAAAATCCCGTGCTGCTGTATCAGATCCCGGCCTTCCTCCGCATTTTGCCGGAAACCCGGTTTCTCATCGCGCTGCGCGATCCGCGCGACGTGGTCCTGAGCTGCTTCATGCAGCCCCAGTTGCTCGACCCCATCACGGCGGCCTACCTGAGCCTGGCGGGGACCGTCCGGGATTATGCCGCCCAGATGAGCCTCTGGCGGACCCTGGCGCCGCTCATGCCGTCGCCCCCGCTAGAAGTCCGTTATGAGGACCTGGTGGAGGACCTGGAATCCGTCGCGCGCCGGGCTCTGGACTTTCTCGGCGTGCCCTGGAACCCCGGGGTGCTGGGCTTCGACGAAACTGCCCGGCAAAAAATCGTGCGCTCGCCCTCTTATGCCGAGGTGACCCAGCCGGTTTATAAACACGCCCGCGGCCGCTGGCTGAACTACCGGAAATATCTCGAGCCCCACCTGGAAGCATTGGCCCCGTTCGTAACCGCCTTCGGGTATCCCTGACCGGCCGGGACGGCTTGTTCACCGATACCCTGACCTTCGTGATTTTCAGACACCCTCTGCAGTGAATTAAATTAGCGGGTGGCCGGGCGGGAGGTGTTATAGGAACTGCGGATGGCCAGGCGGGAGCCGTGACCCCGCTTTCGAGCGGGCGAAGCTTACCGAAGGAAAACCACCCCGCGGGCGGGCGAAACCAACGCAGCCCTTGGCTTCCCGCCGCGGTTCGTCAAACCGAACCCTGGATTTTTTAGCGGCGGCAGTATTTCTTAAACCGCCCTGAAGCTCCCGGTCATGGCTGCCAGACCACCCGCCAGAATTGCTGGGCCGGAACGGTGGCGATGGGATTGGTCAGATTCAGCACGCTGCCCGTGAGCAGATTGGTCGAAACCGGGGTCCAGTTGCTGAGGTCGGGCGAATTCTGCACCACATACGGCACCCCGGCCTGGCCCTGAATCTGCAGGACGAACTGGCCGTCGGCCGTCAGGGCGGACTGCAGCTGCGCTGCCGCCGGCGCGAGCGTGAACAGCGTCATGGATAGCGGCGGGAAGTTGTTGGTGAAATTGGGGGCGGCACCCGCATAGCTGTTCGTCGCGATGTCCTGCATCGCATAAACGGCGTTGGTGCGCGTGGCTTCATCCTGCGGAATGCCATACGAACGCATCGTGGCGGCCGGGTTGGGCGTGTAGCCGTTCACCGCCAGCTGGACGTTGAAACTGTTGGTGATGCTCTTGTTCAGCACCAGCACCGAGACCGACCCGTTCAAACGGCGCGCGGCAAATGCGGAAACCAGCGTGTAGTCGCTCGTCGTGCCGAGGATGGTGTCGCCCGTCCGCGCAAAGGCCGACAAGAGCTTTGCGGCGTAGAACGTCGGGTGGCGGGTGGTCAGGCCGTTGATCATGCCCAGATCGCCGTAGGTGCGCCAGCCGTAGAGCGACGGGTCAAAGCTGCCGGCCGTGTCCGTGCCGTTCCGCAGATCCCACCAGATGAAGCCGTTGAATTCCGTCTTCATCAGCTGTCCCAGACTGTCCGCATAGTAAAGCCCGTTGACCAGGCTGGTAGATTGTCGGCCCTGCTTGCCGGCATCGGCATTGTTTTCCGTGCAGAGCAGTTCGATGTTCGTCCCGGCACTGCCCACATAATCGGTGATTTGCTGGCGCAGGTTGGCGGCGTCGCCCGCCCAGTTGGCGGATGCCTGCAGCAGCAGCGCGTCATTGTCGTTCTGATATTCCGGATAGACATGGTGCACGAGAAAATCAGGCGTGACGCCGAGCGACTTCAAGGTGGTCAGCATCACGGGGGTCCACCCGTTGTGGCTGGTGGCGGTGCGGGCGTTGTAGGCCGGATGGCCGCTGTAGCCGTTGGCGCTGCTATCCTCGCCGGTGACGACCGGCACGCCGATTTTGATGGTGGGGTCCGCCTGCTTCATCAGCGTGATGTATCCGGCGGCGCGGACGGCGTACGTGTAGGGATCATTCGTGTAAGTGTTGAAATCGGTTTCCCAGGTGCCGTAACATTCGTTGCCCACTTCCCAATACTTGAATCCAAAGGGGGCCGTCCGCGAGAGACGGAGGAAATTCTTTCCATCATCGCTGCCCAGCGGCCCGGCGGCGCGCAGCGCGGCCCAGTAGCCGGAGTTGAACCAGCCCGTGCCATACTGGTCGGTGCCGAGGTCAAGACTGTCGGCGGGGGATCCATTGGCATAGGCCACCCACGCGGCGGCTTCATTGCTGGTGCCGGACCCGTAGTTCACAGTGATGATCGCCTGGCAGCCGGCGTTGGTCGCCACATGCACAAAGTTGCCGAAGGAGGTCTGCCATTGCCACGTGTTGGCCAGCGTCGTGTTCTTCGTCCAGTGATACTGATCCGAAAGCGAGCCGCCGGGGCCGCGCAGGAGGGTCGTCCCCATTTCACTCAGCAGCGACACTGTCTGCGGTGTGTCATAGTTGCCGTCCCACATGGCGGTGTTGACGCCGGACCACCGCGCATCCGCCGTGCGCAGCGGCGACGCGGCATTGATGCCCACATGAATCAGCGCCGGCACCACCGAACTCACCAGCTGGATGTCGTCCAGATAAAATGTCGCCTCACCGGAACCGGCGGCATCCTGGATGGCAAAGGCGGTCAGGTTGGTCACGTTGGCCGCGCCGAGCGCCGAAAATGGCACGGTGTATTGCTGCCAGGTGTTCGCGATGGGCGCGTTCAGGGCATAGCGGGCGGTCTGGGTGCCCGTGCTCAGATTGGCATACATCTGCAGCCGCTGTCCGCCGCTGGCGCCCCCGTTGAGCCAGAAACTGATGCTGGAAAAATTGGTGTTCGCCATCTTGGCATGATTCAGCTGGATCCCGCCGTAGGCCGCCGTGATCGTCCCACTGATGGAATAACTCCCGGAATGTACCGGTGCCGGATTGGCATAGTTTAGCGTGATGTTATAGCTGCCATCCGACCAGCCGTTGGTCAGCCCATCGGTGTAAATGGCCAAATTGGTTTGCGCGGCACCCGGCAGGGTCGCGACCAGCCACAGCGCCGCGGCGCAAACTCCGGCTGCCCGGCGATGATTTTGATATGAAAACATATATTTAAATTGGTTGCGCAAACTCCTCCCCGGCTCGTTGTCCGGCAGCGGATTCTCTGGCGATTAAACTGGATCCCAAAGCTCATCACCACCGGTCATGGTCGCTCAAAAAATTAAGGGTCTTTCCCGTTGTCCACCGGTGATCTGCTGAGGCAGGAAAGACCCTTGTTCAAAAATGTTGCCGGCGGCTAATTGGGCGCCGACGTGATTTGGGCCAGCCAGATGGCATCAGGATCGTCCGGCGATTTTAGTGTCGAACCCTGGCCGCCGTTGCCATGCTGAATGGTCAGCGCGTCATTATAGGTTCGCGCATCCTGCCATTTGTGAACCACCGAGTGGCCATCGGCAAACGACAAACCACCCGCGCCGCCATGATAGCCGGTCGGATAGTCAATCAGATAGGTGTGCCCCGCTGTTGCCACGGCGGAAATCGCCATGCTGCCATCATTGATCGAGTAAGGGTGTTCATCAATGAAAACCCAGGTGTTGGCCGGGCCGGGCTGAGTGAAGGACGACATCTTGCCGTAGGTCTTATAAACTGACTGACCAGCCTGATAGCCGGCCCCGAGCAACCAGCCGCCATCCACCGGGGCACCCACCGGCAGATTCTGGGTTCCACCCATATATTTTGACGATCCATAGACAGTGCCAACCGCCGAATTCATCGAGATGCTGCGCACATGGACTTTATTCCCCGCATATTTGTCAATATAGTTGTCAGCCGGACAATGGTAGATTTCCTTCTTGGGCAGATAGGGGGAAAGCAGCGAATTCGGATCCAGCAATTCGCTGACAAAGCCGGAGGTGTTGCCCGGGACATCCGCCGCATCCGTGCCCGCCGCCATGGTGCCCACCACCCAATTCTTATTTTGCGCTTTTTGCGCCGCCGACATCGTGGCGTAGGCGGTGAGATAGGGGAAATCGTTGGGCGCCAGCTTGTCACTCGTGTCATCCGCATACATGCGCCAGGCCAGCGACAACTGGCGCGAATTATTCATGCAGGAAATGGATTGCGCCTTCTGCTTGGCCTTCGTCAGCGCCGGCAGCAGCATGGCCGCCAGGATGGCAATGATCGCGATGACCACCAGCAGCTCAATCAGCGTGAAGCCGCTGCGGGATAGGGGAGAAAATTGTTTGTAATTATTATTATTATGTTTTCCGGTCTTCATAGTATTAGTATATCAGCACTGTCGGTCATCGGCAAATTTTTTTACTTTTAAAGCTAACGGGCGCCAGTTTTTACGCTGGCGCCCGTTATATGTATCCAACTTGACTTACTTATAACGTGGCGCCGTCACTTACGGCGTGATCGAAATCGACGCGCTCGTGGCCGCCGGGAAGTTCGTGTTGTCCACGTCCGTGGCCGTGACGGTCTGCGATCCCGTCGTCTGGAACAGCACGCCATTGGCTCCGGAGAAGGTTACGGATCCATTCACCAGCCCCTGGTTATTCGGCAGTGTGGCGCTGCCGTCCGAGGTGGTCAGTTTGATATTGTCACCGGTCTCGCTCACAATGTGGAACGTGCTGTCCACGGCGTTAACCGTGACGGTCGATGGTGTCAATCCCTGGGTATTCAGACTGATCGGCGTCGGTGTGCCGGTGTAACCCAGCAGCGTGCCCGGCGCGTTGGTCTGGCCCGGGAACAATACCTGGAGCCCCGTGGCAACCCGCTTGATCGTCCGGTAAAATTCCTGGCTGCCCGATGTCGCAACCAGCGCTCCCTCGAGCGTCCCGAACTGCGATTCCTGGATCGGGTTCGCATCGGTGAAGCTGGTGAGGCTGTTACCGCTCTGGAGCGAGTATCCGGTGGCCGGAAGCGTCCAGTAAACCCAGTTGTAATTTGCGTTACCCGGGATCACCAAGATGGCATTGGCGTCATTCTCGTTCAGCACCCAGTTGTTGGTGTTGAGGGTCGCACTGCTGGCGAACGTGTCGTTCAACGGATTGGCTGTGCCCGTGATCGTCACGTTCGACAGGATGCTCAACTGGCCGACCCCGGCCGAGTTGCCCGCCTGCGCGCCGAAATATGCCGTCACCGGCGCCGGGAACAGCGCCGCTGCGGTGGCGTCGATCGTGACGTTGGTGGTCTGGCCGCTCGGCGTCGTCATGGTGAACGAATTGCCGCCCGAGACCGTCAATGTCCAGGTGCCCGTCAGGATGTTGGAATCGGTGAGGGTCACCAGCGTGCCCATGCCGTAGGGATTGATGCTCGCCGTCGCTGCCGCCCCGCTGCCGCCGCCGTTGGCGAAGGAAATGGACGGTGCCGTGACATAGCCGGTGCCATTCGTGGCCACTACGACATTGGTCACGACGCCCAGGCCGCTGATCTGCGCCGTGGCATATGCCCCGGCGCCGGGTCCCGAGATGATCACCTCCGGCGCGCTGCTGTAACCGCTGCCGCCCGCGGTCACGGCGATGCCGGTCACCGGACCGTTGTTATACAACATATTGTTCGCATTGGGACAATTTGTCTTGTAGCGGAACGACCAGGAGGTACCACCCGTGGTGGTGCTCTCCAGATCCATCATGATGACGTTGGGCTCGTTCCAGTCCGGTGCCGTTTCCGATCCCGGTGACGGCACCAGGAAGATGTGGTTTTGGAACTGGGCGCCGCCCGATCCGTTCACGCCTTGCTTGACCGTGAAGGCATAGGTCTTGGCGCCTCCGGTCAGGAAGGATTCATCAGAGGTGCTGACCGTCTTGATGGATTCCCGGTTGTACGGTCCGGTGACGGAAGTGATGTTCAGCCCCGCCGCCGCCTTGTGCGGCGCTTTCATCGAGGGCGGGGGCGGCGGCACGAAGCTGCCGACCATCTGAATGTCGTCCGCATAGAATGAGCTGACGCCGGTATGCCCGCCGCCGTCCCATTTCTTGAAGCCGAATCCGAGCAGGTTGTTAATGCCGGGAATGGTGGGATCCACCAGCCAGTTGATATGCGCCCAGCCATTGCTCGCCGCCTCGGGTATGTCGAATTGGGCCAAATTGATCCAGTTGTTGCCACTGCCAATCCCCCACAACCAGAGTTTTTCTCCCGTGGTATTGAAGGTGGAGCTCTGAATCGTGGAGGCTGTGGTGTCCCATTTGACCCAGAAATTCACGTTGGTGTAAAGGGTCAGATCATACTTGGGCGAGGAGCCCCACGCGCCGCCGAACCAGCCGAGTTGCACGCATTGGCTGCCGCCGGCAAAATCGTCCACCACATTGATCGAGCCGCCGCCGTTGCCCGTGTGATCCTGCGTGGCCGAGTACGCGGTGCCCGCCGCCTGGCCGCCCCAGCCGTTGAGCCACCAGCTGCCGGAAACGCTGGCGGCGGTGTCAAAGGACATTACGTTGTTGGTGATCCCGCTGGGAGCCGCCAGGGCGGTGCCCGCCGTCACGGCGAGCAGGCCCGTGACCTTGATGGCATCCAGCCAGGTGCCGCATGATTGGTTGAGAAATGTTTTTTTCATAACGTTGGTGTTGTGTTTGGGACTCGGTTTTTCTTTGATTTACTCGGGGGACTAGTTGGTGTTGTGGTTTACGTTTTCGGGTTGCGGGGGATATTCAAATGGCTGTGACTTATGTTCACAATTAAAGATTTTGCTGACGTACGCTGCGTCCAGTGCATCATAGGGCTTGGTTGATGGTTACAATCTAGCACAGTTCTTTCCGGGCGCATGTCGTCAAAAATGGTTACAGACTGGTGACAACTGGTGACAAAAAAACGGCCGTGAAAAAAGCCCCGTGAATATTGGACAAAACTTATACAGGCGCTTGGGCGGGGTCGGCGGATTCATGGTCGGGTTTAGTCGCCCTGCGCCACGGTCCACATGCCCTTGGGGTTGGCCAGCGTCCCGCTGCCGACCGTCTGCTCCATTTTGAGCGGTTCCACATGGTTGTCGTGAAACAGATAATTGAACCGGCTGCCGTGCGCCTTGTAGAGCAGCGCGCCTTCCCCGTATTCGCCGTTCGCCAGGGATCCCGCATCTTTCGGCGCCGCCAGGTCCGTCTGGTAAAGACTGCTCCAGCCGCCGCCGTTCACTTGCGGGCCGCAGCTCACGCAGGGCCAGATGTTCCCCACCGCCCCGGCCGTGGAGGGGTTCTCCACCAGCAGGATCGTCCCCGACGGGTCGCGCAGCACCGAGGTGTTATAGCCGCGGGCGTTCCAGTCGGGCTGCTGGAATTTGTCCGTCCAATATATGCCCGTCCCATGCGCGCCCGGCTGGCTCAGGTCCGGCAGCGGATAGCTCCGGAATTTGTCGTCCACCTGCACCAGCGTGCTCCAGGTGGCCCCCGCACTGTTCATGCAATAGGACTTGTAGGCGGCATGGACGAGCTTGGTCCAGCCGCCGTATCTTGTGAAATTATCCGCCGGACAGCGGATGACTTTGGGCGCGATCGGATACCCCAGCGAGGACGCCTCCGCCACCAGATCCGGATCGTCCGGTGAAAAAAACACCCCCTGGCCAAGCGTGCTCTGCGGCGAGGTGCCGCCGATGTACGAATACAGCCAGCATTCCCAGCTCAGTTGCCAGAGGTTTTGCTGCTGCCCCAGCCCTCCCGGCGGCAGCATGTCGTTGTTATCAACCGTGAACAGGGTGAACCCCAAACCCATCTGCCGCATCTGGTTCATGCACTGGATCCGCTGGGCTTTCGACTTCGCGCTCGCCAGCGCCGGCAGCAGCATTGCCGCCAGGATGGCGATGATGGCGATCACCACCAATAATTCAATCAGCGTGAATCCCCGGCGGCCGCCGGCCGCGCCGGGCTCGGGTCGGGTAAAAAACCTGCGGGTCGGACGGGTGGGGATTTTCATGGCGTGCCTCGATTCATTTGTTGGCGAGATTGATGAACCCATTGTGATCAATGACAAATTTTTTCCCGGCCGGCGGCGGGGGAAACTTGACCCCCGACTGGGCGACATAATCTTCAAAGGACTTGGGCGCCCGCCGGGTCTGCATGATCCAGCCGATATACGCATGATTCATCGCCTTGATATCCACCCCCCCGTCCGGATTGGCCGCCACCTCGACCGGCTCCGGGGTGGCTGCGGGCACTTGCGGCATTTGCGCCGCCGCCAGATTGGTATCCGCCCCTGGCGATGTCGCCTGGGTGGCCGCCGGCTTGCTCTTGCTGCAACCGGTCGTTAGCAATAAGGCCGTTAAAAACCCGGCCAGAACCACCGCTGTCCCCCGCCGGATGCCGGATGGCGGGCAATGACGGATCGGATCGCAAATCATGTTCATAAATCGGGGGGTGCTATATTCAATTATAGCACAAATTAGTCGGGTTGCTGCAGGAAAGCATACCGCATGGGTGCCGGGCCGGAAGTCCTCAAAATAGTGGACAAGCGCTTTCCCCCGCCCTGCCCCATTCTGCTGGCCAGTCACCCGTATGCGACCCCGGCCTCTAAAACTGATCATTGCCTGCTTGCTCACCGCCCTCACCATGTCCACCCCTGTTTCCTCCCCGGCCGCCGCCGGCACCAACGACGCCGTAGCCTGGACCGACATCCGCACGCTCGGCGTGGAAGGCCGCGGCTGGAACGACACCAAGGATTTTTACGACCGCCTCCCCGCCAAGGCCGAAGGCGTCGTGCGCCCGCCGGTCTGGGATTTGAGCCGCAATTCCGCCGGCCTCTGCGTGCGCTTTGTCACCGACGCCACCGAAATCAAGGCGCGCTGGGCCGTGACCAATCCCTGGCTCTATCAGCCCAATGCCACCGCCATCGGCGTCAGCGGCCTGGATCTTTATGTGAGAACAGAAAAAGGCTGGCACTGGCTCGCCGTCGGCATTCCCCGCGAGCAAACGAATGACCTCACGCTCGTCAAGGATTTGATCCCCGGCAAACGCGAATACCTGCTGTATCTGCCGCTCTATAACGGCACGAAATTTGTCGAACTCGGCATTTCGCCCACCCACGTCCTGGAAAAAGCTCCCGCCTGGGGACCGGGCACGCGCAAGCCGATTGTGTTTTATGGCACCTCGATTTTGCAGGGGCTTTCCGCGTCGCGCCCCGGCATGGTGCACAGCGCGATTCTCCAGCGCCGGTTTGATTGGCCGGTCATCAACCTCGGGTTTTCCGGCAACGGCAAAATGGAACCCGAATTGGCCGACCTCCTCGCGGAACTCGATCCGTCCGTTTACGTGATCGATTGCCTGCCCAACACCGTCGCCGAGGAAATCACGGCGCGCACCGAGCCGCTCGTGAAAAAATTGCGCGCCGCCCACCCCGCGGTCCCGATCGTCCTCGTCGAGGATCGCACATTGCAGGGCGCTTTTCTCACGCAGGGCCAGATGGAATGGTATCACCTCAAGGATCGCGCCGCCCTGAAGGCCGCCTTCGACCGGCTGCAACAAGCCGGCGACACCAACTTGTATTACATCCCGGGCGAGCATCTTTACGGCGACGACGGCGAAGGCAGCACCGACGGCTCCCATGCCAACGATCTGGGCTTCATGCGGCAGGCGGAAATTTTCGCTAAAACGCTGGCGCCGCTGTTGAAGGCTCAATGATTGGCCTCGCACAATCAAATCAAAGTCACGGTTGAAAATTTTTAACATTGGAGACGATTTTTAAACCCCGTGGCAGCCGAGGTAACGAGGCTCAAATAAAAAATTAGAGCCTCCTCACGTCGGCGGCTACGATTCTAAAAAACCTTATTAAATTATTAAAAAAATTATTTACTTCATAGCTTTTAAATCTGCTATAAATAACATTATTTATCATTAAAACTAGTAAAATTAATTAAGTTATAATTTCAGTACTATCGTAATTTTGATCTTACCCATCATTATAAATTATATTGAAATAAATTTAAATTATTTGAACTGATATAATACATATCAAATTCAAAGTAAAATTAAGGATATTATTACTTATTATTAAAAAACTCAAAAAAGCCATAATATTTTATTACTCAAGTAAATCAATATCAAATATCTAAATTGAAAGTTCCTTTACTCTAAATACAAAACAAATTAATATGAATAAAATA
>CAIJNQ010000108.1 GCA_903822015.1 uncultured Verrucomicrobia subdivision 3 bacterium
CCTGCTGGAGCTGGATCCCGAAGAGCGCGCCCGCGAGGGGGTGTTCCTGGCGTTCCAATATCCGGTGGAGATCCCCGGCGTGAACAGCACCTATTTTCTCAAGGCGGCGCTGAACGAGATCCGCAAGTCCAAGGGCCAGCCCGAGCTGGACGCGATTGAATTTCTGGAGCTGGTCAAAGACAAGATCAAGCTGCTCGAACTCAAGGACGATCTGCTGAAGCGTTCGGTGAACGAGGGCTTTTCCGGCGGCGAAAAGAAGCGGAACGAGATCTTTCAGATGGCCGTGCTCGAGCCGAGGCTGGCGATCCTGGATGAAACGGATTCCGGGCTGGACATTGACGCGCTGAAGATCGTCTCCAGCGGCGTGAACAAATTGAAGCGCGCGGACTCCGCGCAGCTGGTCATCACGCATTACCAGCGGCTGCTGAATTACATCGTGCCGGATTTCGTCCACGTGATGGCGGACGGGCGCATCGTCAAATCCGGCGGCAAGGAACTGGCGCTGGAACTAGAGGCGAACGGTTACGATGGCATCTTGAAAAATCTTTAAGCGACGTCACTCGCTCACCGGCGTTTCTGCGAAAGCGGGAACGCCGGTTTTGTTTGCAGACTCTCCGCTCGACAGAAATCAATTCGAGAAATAAAGTTGGAATGTGAATCAAGACAAGCCAGCCAACAGCTTGCCGAACTACACGCGGCGAATGCTTTGGGTGTTTGTTGGACAAATGCTACTGGTCGTCGCTTTGTTTATGTGGAGTGATTTTCTCCCGTCGTGGCTCAACCAAGCTATTATCGTGTCGGTAATTCTTGTTTCTCCATTGGCGTATTTGACTGTGCTTACCAAGCCGGCAATGCGCGCCGCTTGGCGCGAAACACTGCGAGATACATGGGCACTGAATATCTCCATCATTCGCGCGTGCGGCCGGCTGTTTTTACCCAGCACATTCATGAAATTTATGCGGTTTATCGCGTCACTGAAACCAGTGCCAACAACGATTGATGGATGGATTACAGTTTGCGTGCTGCCATTCAAAACTTGCATCGTCGCCACCTTTCCGATGATTTGGATTTTTGAGAAGTTTATTTCCAATTTTTCTCACTTCCGGCCTTATGGCCGAACATTGGGGTTGTCGTATGAGCCGCTTGTTGAATGTTTTCTCATATCTCTTTTGGGACTTTTGATCGGTGCATTTTTACAGGCATTGTTTTGTCGTGCTGGACGCGCGACGGTCACGCTGCGGTTTTTCTTGTTTGGCATTATTCTTATATGCGTCTCGTTGATTTTTCCGCAGGCCATTCGAATTTGAGGAATTCATTTTCTCGTGGAAGCATTTTTGTTAAGCTCCGCACATGAATTTAACCGAAGAACAACGGCAGGCCGTTTCCAAGTGGATTGCGGACGGCGCAAAACTTTCCGAAGTGCAAAACCGGCTCGCCGCCGAATTCGGCGTGAAGCTGACGTACATGGAGGCGCGCTTCCTCGTGGACGACTTGAAGCTGACGCCCAAAGATCCCGAGCCGCCGAAGGTGGTGGCGCCGCCGGTGGCGGCCCCCGCGGCCGATCCGGCGAAGCTCACGGTGGAGAAAAATCCGGCACCGGAAGGCACGCTGCCGGCCGCCGGCGCCAAGGTAGCCGTGATCGTGGATCAGATCACCAAGCCGGGCGCGATCATCAGCGGCAAGGTGACGTTCACGGACGGCCAGCTCGCGGAATGGTATCTCGACCAGACCGGCCGGCTGGGGGTCGTGCCCAAACAGACGGGGTACAAACCATCGGCGGCGGACGTCCAGGAATTCCAGCTCGCGCTGCAGCAGGAAGTGGCCAAGCTCGGCTACTGATTTAATTTCAAGTTTTGAGTTTTCAGTGGAAGCGGCCGGCGACGGCGTCACTAAAAACCCGAAATTAAAAATTCAAAACCCCGGCCGGACTTGGCACATTGAGCCGTGATGCGCGAAAAATTCAGGGCCTGGGCGGAAACCCTGGAAACATTCTTCCTCGAAGTCGTTTTCGAGGAGCGCCACGATTACAAGGCCAAGGTGACGCGCGGAATCCTCTTCGGCGGCTCGAAAGTCTTCACCGTCATCGTGAAATTGCGCCGCTGGCTTTACAATGTCCGGATCCTCCGGGACAAAACACTGGGCGTGCAGGTGATCGCGATCGGCAATCTCACGGTGGGCGGCACCGGCAAAACGCCGGTGGTGGAAAAATTCGCGCGCGAACTGCGCGATGCGGGACGGAATGTGGCGATTCTTTCACGCGGGTACCGCTCCAAGCCGCTGCCGATCCACCGCCAGTTCCTGAACAAGATCCTCATGCGCGAGGACCAGACGCCGCCGCGCATCGTGTCCGACGGCAAATCGCTGCTGCTGGATTCCGACATGGCGGGCGACGAGCCGTACATGCTTGCGTCCAATCTGAAGGATGTGGTGGTGCTGGTGGACAAGGACCGGGTGAAGAGCGGGCGCTATGCCATTGAAAAATTCGGCTGCGACACCCTGCTGCTGGACGACGGATTTCAATACTGGCACCTGCGCGGCCGCCGGCATGACGTGGTGCTGATCGACCGGCAGCAGCCATTTGGCAACGAGCATCTGCTGCCCCGGGGCACGCTGCGGGAGCCGCCGTCGCACCTGGCGCGCGCCCACACGATCTTCATCACCAAGAGCGACGGCAACACCGGCGACCTGCGCGAGCGGATCAGCCGGCTGAACCCCACCGCCGCGGTGATCGAATGCGTGCATCATCCGCTGTATTTCGAGGATGTCTTCAGCGGCGAACGCAAGGGGCTGGAATTTTTGAAAGGCAAAAAAGTCGCGTCCTTGAGCGGCATTGCGCAGCCGGAAAGTTTTGAGCAAAGCCTGGGGCGGGTCGGCGGCGAACTGGTGTATTCCAAGCGGTTCGCGGACCACCACCGGTTCACGCAGCAGGAGATCCTGAACGCCATCAACCGCGCCAAAAAGCGGCAGGCGGAAATCATCATCACCACGCAGAAGGACGCGGTGCGCTTCCCGAAAATCGACCGGCGCGACCTGCCGATTTTTTTCATGCGGGTGGAAATCAAAATTGTCGCGGGGGCCAATGACTTCCAGGATTGCGTGAGCAAAATCTGTTTCCGCTGAGATGAACACGGTGATCTACTGGCTGGTGCGGGGCGTGGTGGCAGGCCTGCAGGCGCTGCCGCTGGTCTGGGTGGCGAGACTGGGGCGGGCGGCGGGCGCGGTCGCCTACCAACTGGACGGCCGGCATCGCCGGGTGGCGCTGGAAAATCTCACCCGGTGTTTCGGCCGGGAAAAATCAGCGGACGAAATCGAGGCCATTGCCCGGGAAAACTTCCGCCGCATCGGGGAAAACTTCGCGGGGGCCGTCAAGACCGCCGCGATGACGCCCTGGCAGATGCTGCCGCATTTTGACCTTACGCTCGCGCGCAACATCCTGCCGCACGAGGCGAACGCCGGGCCCCAAAGCCGGATCGTGGCCATCGGACATTTCGGCAACTTCGAGCTGTACGCGCGATTCGGCCAGTTTGTTCCGATCTTCAAATGCGCCGCGACCTATCGCGCCCTGAAGCAGCCGGCGCTCAATCGGATCATGGTCGAACTGCGGGAGGGCGAAGGCTGCCGTTTTTTCGAACGGCGCCGGGACGGGGCGGCGCTGAAGGCGGCGATGAACGACACCGGCCTGCTGCTCGGCCTGCTGGCCGACCAGAGTTCCAAGGGCGTGCGGATCCCGTTTCTGGGCCACGACTGCGACACGACGACCGCGCCGGCGGTATTTGCGCTGCGTTACCATTGCCCCCTGCACACCGCGATCTGCTATCGCATCGGGCTGGCCAACTGGCGGATCGAAGTCGGCGAGGAAATTCCCACGCACGAAAACGGCCACGCCCGGCCCATCGCGGCGATCATGGGCGATATCAACCGCGCATTTGAAGCGGCCGTGCGCCGCGATCCGGCGAACTGGTTCTGGGTCCACCGCCGGTGGAAGGACTGATGAAAACCTTGTTTTCAAAAACGAGAATGGAGGATAGAAGATAGAAAATGGAAAACGCGCCCGGCCAACCGCCCGCCTCCAGCCGTAATCCCCGCCGGATCTTGATCCGCGGAACCAACTGGCTGGGGGACGCGGTGATGACCACGCCCGCGCTGCTGCGCCTGCGTCAAAGTTTTCCCGACGCGCACATCGCCCTGCTCACGCCGGAAAAATTGCGCGACCTATGGCGGCATCATCCCGCCATCGACGAGGTCATCACCTTCGCGGCCGGGGAAAGCATTTTCGCCGTCGGCCAGAAACTGCGCGCCGGAACCTTTGACACGGCGCTGGTGCTGCCCAATTCACCCCGCTCCGCCATCGAAGTCAGGCTGGCGGGAATTCCGAACCGGATCGGCTATGCGCGACCCTGGCGCAATTACTTCCTGACGCAAACGATCCCGCCACGCGCCGGCGCCGGCAAAATGCACAAGCGGTCGGAAGCCGAAATCCGGAAGCTGGTCGCGGCGGACAACCGTCAGGGGCTCAATACCGACAGCCGCGTTCTGCCGAACGCAGCCATGAACGCCCATCAAATCCACGAATATCTGCAGCTCGCGGCCACGCTGGGGGCGAACCCAGAACCGGTGCCACCGCAATTGTTTGTCACGCCGGAGGAAATTGCGGCGGCGCGGAGGCACTGCGGACTGGAAACCCTGACCGGGCCGGTTTTCGGCCTGAATCCGGGCGCGGAATACGGGCCGGCCAAACGCTGGCCGGCGGATCGATTCATCGCCGCCGCCCGGGAAATTCAGCAGCGCACCCATTGCGTGTGGCTATTGTTCGGGGGGAAAGGCGACTTGAAGCTGGCCGCCGAAATCGAATCGGGAATTCAGAATTCAAAATCCAGAATTCAAAATCTGGCCGGCAAAACGACTTTGCGCGAAATGATGGCAGCGCTCAAACTCTGCCGCGTGCTGCTCACCAACGACACCGGCCCGATGCACGTCGCGGCGGCACTCGGCACGCCGGTGGTAGTGCCCTTTGGCAGCACCTCGCCGGAATTGACCGGGCCGGGACTGCCGGGCGGCGCGACCCATCGCCTGCTGAAATCCGATGCGCCGTGCGCGCCGTGTTTCCTGAGGGAATGCCCGATTGATTTCCGCTGCATGAACGGCCTCCGCGTTGAGCGCATCGTCGAGGCGGTTTTGGCAATCAACGACGAGGTCACTAGAGCGCCGGGCGAAGTCACCGGGTTGCTTTGAACCAGCGCCTTCGCCAAAAACCCGGCAAAACCAAAAATCCCCGCTCCGAACGGCCGCAGTATTTTTCAAACGCTCTACCGTTTATTCCAGGGCATTTTTGCCAGGAGCAGCCCCATGCCGCAAAAATCGGTGATCCCGGCAAAAACCAAACCGGCGCCAATGAAACCAGAAAGCCAGATAAAGCGGGCATCCACAAAGTGGGCGAGCAAGACGCCCACGCAGACAATGGCCCCTGCGGCAATCCGGACCTGACGTTCCAGGCTCATGATTTTCACCGCGCTACGTGTCACCGGCAGGTTTGCATCGATCCACGCCAAGGTACCGCCTTCAATGACGATGGGCCGGGTGAAACCCGCCTTCGCCAATTTATCCGCGGCTTTGGCAGCGCGCTGACCGCTGCGGCACAGCAGATAAACCGGCTGGTCTTTCGGCAACGACAACGAACCGGGATCCAGTTCGTCCAGCGGGACACTGCGCGCCGAGGGAACATGGACTTCGGCGAACTCCAGCGGCGTCCGCACGTCAATCACCGGGGCAGACGGCTGCGCCGAGAGAATTTTTTGCAGTTCCGCGGGCGGGATGGTTTTCATGGGGACCAAGCTAGCACATCAACTCCGCTTCAGCGAGCGCAACGCCAGCACCAGCGCGTCCACTTCCTCCCGGGTGTTGTAAAAGGCCAGTGACGGGCGGACGCTGCTTTCCAGCCCGAAATGCCGGATGGCCGGCTGCGCACAGTGATGGCCGGCGCGGACGGCGATGCCGTTCTTGTCTAGATGCCGGGCGACGGAGTCGTTGGGAACGCCTGGAATAACGAACGCCAACACGCTGGCCTTGTTGGGCGCGGTGCCAATGGGCCGCAGACCGGGGATCGTCGCCAGCGCCTGGGTGGCGTATTCCAAGAGCGCATGCTCGTAGGCAGCGATGCCGGGCAGGCCGACTTTGAACAAATAATCAATCGCCGCGCCGAGGCCGACAACGCCGGCGATGTCCGGGGTGCCTGCCTCGAATTTTTCCGGGGCGTTTTGGTAAGACGTTTTCTCAAAGCGCACGTCCTTGATCATGTGGCCGCCGCCCTGCCACGGCGGCATGGCTTCGAGCAGCGGGGCCTTGCCATAGAGCGCGCCGATGCCGGTCGGTGCAAAAACCTTATGACCGGAGAAAACATAAAAATCGGCATCGAGGGCGGTGACGTTGACGGGCAGATGCGGCGTGGACTGCGCGCCGTCGACCAGCACCGGCACACCGCGCGCGTGGGCGAGCGCGATGATCTGCTCCACGGGATTAATCGTGCCGAGCGAATTGGAAACATGGGCCACGGAAACAAATCTGGTTTTGTCGCCCAGCAATTTTACAAATTCTTCCAGAACCAATTCGCCCCGGTCGTTGATCGGAATGACGCGCACGGTCGCACCGACCTGTTGCGCGAGCAACTGCCAGGGCACGATGTTGGCGTGGTGCTCCAGTTCGGTGACGATGATCTCATCGCCCGCGCCGATGTTTTTGCGGCCGTAACTCTGGGCGACGAGATTGATGGCCTCGGTGGTGCCGCGAACGAAGACAATTTCCTTCGCGTCGGCCGCGCCGAGAAATTTGCGGACTTTTTCGCGACCGGCTTCAAACAGGGCGGTGGAGCGCGTGGCGAGGGTGTGCGCGGCGCGATGAATATTCGAGTTGTCGCGGCCGTAAAATTGGGAGGTTGCGTCCAGCACAGCCTGCGGCTTGTGCGTGGTGGCGGCGTTGTCGAGCCAGATCAGCGGCTTGCCGTTGACCAACTGGTGCAGCGCGGGAAAATCACGGCGCACGCCCTCGACATCAAACTTAGGAACCGGCGCGGCAGTTTTCGGATACGACTGGCAGGCGAGCGGCGATCTGCCGGAAACGTCGCTGCCGCGCAGAAAATAATACTCCGGGGTGGCGGCGGACTCCGCGCCGGGCAGACCCAACAGGGAGTTGTCGTTCGCCGTTTTGGTGTCCGGCTGGTTGCCTTTCGGACGGTAAGCCCCGTTACAGCGCGGTTCGCCGAACGCGTAGCTGTCGCCGGATTCCGGCGCGTGCGCACCGGTGGGCGTTTTTTCCGGCGCGGCGGCCGGCTCGGATAATTTGGGCGCGGCGGGCTGGGCGCTCGGATGCACCGGCGGTACGCCGCTGCCGGCACCCTGATCGGAAAGTTCGGGCAGTTTGACATTGCCCGGAATTTCCGCCGGCAGGGACGGAGAGGCCGTCGGCCGCGGGCTCCGACCCAAACCTGAAAACGCCTCGGCCACAAGTCTGGACACCAAGTCGCTATGCGCGGCCTCGCCTGCCGCCGGTTCAGCAACCGGCGTGGCTGAGCTATTTGGCGCTGTAGTCATAGTAATGGTTCACCACGACATTGTCCAAACGCGCGATGGCATCCGTGGTCAGCACACTGGCGGAGAAGTAACGGGTGACGAGATGCGAGGCGATGGAATTCTCGTTTGTGCCCATGTAGCGGACGGACAGGCCGGGCTCGACTTCGCCCGTGACGCCGGTTTTCTGCAAACCGACCACACCCTGTTCCGCTTCACCGACGCGGAGCAGCAGGATGCTGGTGGAATTATTTTTCACGTCGAGCTTGTTGCTGGGAATCAGCGGCACACCGCGCCAGGTGATAAAAGGCGCGCCAAATAAATGAACCGTCGGCGGCGGCACACCCCGGCGCGTGGCTTCGCGGCCAAACGCAATAATGGCCTTGGGATGGGCGAGGAAAAACGCGGGCTTCTTCCAAACGAGGCCGAGCAGTTCATCGAGGTCATCCGGAGACGGCGAGCCTTTGCGGGTCTTGATGGTCTGTGAGGCGTCGACCTCCTTGAGCAAACCGAAATCGGGATTGTTGATGATTTCCCATTCCTCTTTTTCCTTCACCGCTTCCACGGTCAAACGGATCTGCTCGCGGAGCTGGTCAATTTTATTGCTGTAAAGATCGGTCACGCGGGTGTGCGTGCGCAGCACGGTCTGGATGGTGCTAAGATGATATTCGCGCGGATCCTGGTCGTAATCCACATAGGTCGTGGGCAGCTTCGGCTCGCCGCTCTCCACGGTGAGCAAATCCACTTTCACCTCGCCGAATTCATTGGCGGGCTTGCCCTTGGCGGCTTTGGCGACGCGATTGACGCGGTAGACACCGCCGTCCACATCCACCCACGGCAGCAGTTTATTCAGCCAGCGCGGGGTGATTTCCGTCATCTGCGGGACGGTGACGGTGGCGGTGGCGAGGTTACGCGCGGCGGCGGCGCTCAGGCTCAAGTTGATTTCGTTTTCTTTGCTCATATTTGTTTTAGTTGATGTTGTATAAAAAATTTAACGCCGAAAATACTCCGGAAAAGGTCATACCTGAAATCCGGCACAACCTGTTATAAAAACACTATCCAATTCAGGGAAGCTTCCAGTGAACCGGTGAGCGCCATGACATACGGGACAAATTTTAAAATTGAAGCGGCGTTGACGCCAGCCAAGGTTAAAATTTTAAAATTGCGGACGGCCCTTGTCAATAATTTTACCCAATAAAACCAGCCCTTTTGACAGGATCGGGAGCGGCGGTGCCCGGCCGGAAAAACCCCTGAACTGATCAGCGACTCTTTGCATCGTCTCTTGCGATACAAGGCGCGCCCCGACCGGGCGTATGGTCCGGTGGGGAGATTGAAGGCACGGGCAGATCATGCTCCGGCAGAGCCACCGCTTGGCGCTCCAGATCAGCGCCCCACCCCCTCCAAAAGCACCACCGGTAGAGTCGCGAATCACGTCAATACCTAAAGGAACGGAC
>CAIJNQ010000109.1 GCA_903822015.1 uncultured Verrucomicrobia subdivision 3 bacterium
ATGGTGAATCTTCAAGTGAACTTGGTTCAGTGATGATTTTAGACCCGGCGTTCGGGAACAGTCTGTGGAAAGCTAAGTTTGTCGGACAGTAAAACATCACATGAGTAATAAATTGTTTGTAGGAAATCTTTCCTTCGAAACCACTGAAAACGACCTGCAGGACGCCTTTGCGGCGCACGGCACGGTCACGGAAACCAACCTGATGATGGACCGCATGAGCGGCCGTCCCCGCGGCTTCGGTTTCGTCACCATGAGCACGGCGGAAGAAGCACAGAAAGCCATTGCCGCCTTGAACGGTGCGCAGTTGGATGGCCGCGCCCTCACCGTCAACGTGGCCAAGCCGCGTGAAGAACGCGCGCCCGGCGGCGGCGGCGGCGGTCGTCGTGAATACGGCGGTGGCGGCGGTGCTGGTCGTCGCGAACGCTACTAATCGCGAGCAAGTTTTCACGGCGGGGCCCGGGTAAAACCAGGCTCCGCTTTTTTGTTTGGATTTTGGCCGGCCAATACAATCTGACAGCGATGCCAAGGGAGGATTGAGACGCGGATCACGCTCACACAGCTTTAGCAGTTGCCTGAAACACCACAGCAAGCATTATCAGACCAATTCCAATCTACGGGTTGGTCAGGATGACTTTCAAAGCGCGTTCCCGTCCGGCATTTCCGAAGGTATCGTAGGCTTTCAGAATGTCGTCCAAGGCGAAGTGATGCGTGATGAGCTGCTTCGGCTTGAGTTGGCCGGCGATGACCATTTTGAGCAATAATGGTGTGGTCACCGCGTCCACGAGCCGCGTGGTGATGGTGACATTTTGCGACCAGAGTTTTTCGAGGTGAAGGGTCACGCTGGCGCCGTGCACGCCGATATTGGCGATGTGGCCGCCGGCCCCGATGATGTCCTGGCAAAGGCCAAACGTCGCCGCCATGCCCACCGCCTCGATGGCTACCTCCACCCCCTTGCCGGCGGTCATGGCCATGACGGTTTCGACCGCCCGGCCATCGGTGCTATTGATGACCGCGGTGGCGCCGAAATGCTTGGCGACTTCCAGCCGGTGGTCATCCAGATCAATGACGATAAGGTTTGCCGGCGCAAAAAATTGCGTCGTCAGCAGTGCCGCCAGGCCGACAGGACCGGCACCGATAATGGCCACGGTGTCGCCAGGCTTGACGGCACCGTTGAGCACACCGCATTCATAGCCGGTAGGCAAAATGTCGCTTAACATCACCATCGCGTCTTCGTCTGCATTTTCCGGAATGTGATAAAGGCTGGTGTCAGCAAAGGGAATCCGGACGAACTCGGCCTGCGTGCCGTCAATCGTGTTGCCGAGGATCCAGCCGCCCGCCTCGCAGTGCGAAGGCATGCCGCGCCGGCAATATTCGCACTTTCCGCACGCGGTGATGCACGAGATGAGGACCCGGTCGCCCGGATGAAAGCGGCTGACGCCAGTGCCGGCTTCCGCAACCACGCCGATGCCTTCATGGCCGAGGATGCGGCCGACCGCCACGCTAGGCAGATCGCCCTTGAGAATGTGCAAATCGGTGCCACAGAGGGTGGTCTGGCACATTCGCACCACGGCGTCCGTGGCGTCCAGCAGCGTGGGCTTGGGCCTGTCGACCAATTGTTTTTTTCCGGGGCCGAGATAAACCAGGCCTTTCACGGGGCCAGAACCTCTGCCATGACTTCTTTTAGCGCGCTGGTTTCCGCCGGCACCAGCTTGGGTTCCGGACTACGCTCGACGGCATCCCTGGTCAAATTCACATATACCGTGGAATCGTCGTAACTGATCCGGTCAACCGTGCCCACTGGTATCAGCACTTCCTTGCCGGTGAACCGGTGGCCCGTTTTGATGACCAGCTGGACAATCGCCCAGCTGCGGCTGTCCATTACAAAATCATCGACGTGGCCGATGATGCCATCGCTGGCCTGAAGATGATAACCCTTCACGGCCTGGGCGCTGCGCAGGTGGGCATCGGGATTTTTTGCCTTTGAAAGGGACGCCGGGTCGCGTTCCCCCGCGAAAGGGTTGGCGGGCGATTCCAGGATCGGAAAGCCGCTCATGCCCCACAATCCATCGCCCAGCCAGTAAAATGGCCAGCCGTAATAGCGATGATAGTCCTCTTCATATTGCCGGGAGACGGGCTTGTGGCCCTCGATGGGTGGACTGTCCGCGATCTGTTTTCGGGTCAAGTTGACCCTTAAAATCCTGCCCGTCCGGTCAAGTCCGCCGAAAGCATGCGGCGAAAGCAGCACCTGGCGGCCCGGCAACCAGGTTCCGGTATCGGCGACCAGATAGCGAATCACCCAGCTTTGATCGTCGAAATAAAAATCCTTCACGTGGCCGATGTCACCATCCGACGCCCCGAGTTTGTGGCCGCAGAGTTGTTTGATGCTTTGTAACATAATTAGTCTTGATTTAAAAGTTTGCGGACGCTCTGATTCAGATCCGGCCCAGCAGCAACAGGACAATCAGTATCACGGCGAGCAGGCCCAATCCGCCGCTTGGGTAGTAGCCCCAGGTTCGGCTGTGTGGCCAGGTCGGAAATGCGCCGATTAACATGAGTATCAGCAGTACCAATAAAAGTGTTCCCACCATAAATTTCCTTTCAAGTTGTCACCGGCTCGTCCGGTTATCGGCCGTTGCCGCCACCGTTCGGCCCGTGCTGGTCGCCGTTGCGATTATCATTCTGGTCGTGATTTGAACCGGGCGGCCGCCAATTTTTTGGATATTGCTGGACCACCGCGGCGTGATGATTGACCAGGGAGTCGTGAAAACTCATCGGCACCGACGGCGATGCCCGCAGCACGTTGACCGAAACCCCGTACGGTACCGGCTGCGAAACCCAGCGACCACCTTCCGGATATGCGTATTGGCGCCGGCTGTTGCTATAATACACCTGATAATCGGGATAATAAAAGTAGTCGTCCTGCACCGCGAAGACGGGGTAGGGCTCGACATACACGCTTGCCGGAGGAGGACGGTCCACATACGCCACAGAACCAGCCAAGGTCACCACCGCTGTGGCGAATAATAATACGCCAACCTGGTTTAGGTGAAGGAAGCGTCTATGGCTATTCATAACCACAGAATAACCCGCCCGCATTGCCCTTCGCCATGGGGTATATCCCTACCGGGGATTTCCTATTCCATCGCGGCCAGCAGTTCATCCAAGAGAATGGTGGCGAAGCTGGTGGCAGAGTCGCTCATCGCGTAGGGAATAATGAGTTCGCGACCATGCAACAGTGCGCCGCAAGTGTAAACCACGTTGGGCACGTAGCCTTCGCGCTCAGCTTCATTCGGACACAGAAACGGTTCGCGCAGCCGGCGAAGGACGTGCGTGGGATCGTTCAAATCCAGCAGGATGGCACCAATGCAATACTTCCGCATCGCGCCGACGCCGTGGGTCAACACCAGCCAGCCGGCCTCGGTTTCAATGGGTGAACCGCAGTTGCCCAGCTTGATGAATTCCCACGGCTGCGCGGGCGTGAGCAAGATTTTCGGATCGGCCCAGAAATGAATGTTCGGGGAGAACATGATCAGGATATTCTCGTCATCCTGGCGCGAAAGCATGGCGAATAGTCCGTTGAGTTTGCGGGGAAATAGCGCCATGCCCTTGTTCTGCACCGCGGGCCCATTGAGGGTGCTGAATTTGAAATGCACGAAGTCCGGTGTCTCCACCAGTTGCGGCAGCGTGATCTTGCCGTCGTAGGCGGTGTAGGTCGCAAAGTGGGTGAAGCCGCCGTCGTCCTTCTGGAACCGGACGAAACGCGCATCCTCGATGCCGTTGCTCTGGCTGGGTGCGGACGGGAAAAGCACCCGCTGCGAAACTTTGCTGTCCGGCGCGAAGTCCACTTCGTAATTCGATTCCGCCAGCAGCAAAATGCCGCGCGCCGCCCACGCCGCCGTGGCGTCGGAGGTGTCCGTCAAACCGGACGCCGCCAGAACCGTGTGCAGCTCCTTCAAGGTGAAATCGTCATGCAACTGCGCCAGCACCCGCTTGCAAAAATCATTTTGCACGCCGGCTTCCTCCAGCTTGTGGGAGAACAAGCCTTTTACGTAGGCAGCATTCGGTACGCGCTCCGGCTCCATCACAAACGGCACGGGCGGCGTCAGCGTGATGCGATTTTGCGCGCGGATTATGCCCTGGCGGAAGGTGATGGAGGAAATGTGGCCTTCGCCCGTGGCCCGCAAACTCAAAATGAAGCGCAGCGCACCCTTGGGCACGCCGGACTGGTCGGGATGCGGCACGATGGACGGATTGAACAGCGCCGCCGACTCCGGCGAATACTCGTGCGTAAAATAGGCGCCAATGAGCATCTGTCGTTCAGGTGACGGCAGCGGTTGCTCGGCGGGTTCGATATGTATGTTCACCTGCGCGAAGCGTTTGCGGAAAATGTTTTCAACATGCTCGTGCCGGTCGGCAAATTCACCCAGCACCTGGCTGAGCAACTTGATGACCTCGTCTTCCGGCAGCGCCATCACCCGGGCAACGACCCGTCGCGAAATGTCATCGGTGGTGGGACGAAACGGGCGCAGAAGCACGCGCGACCGGTCGGGTACCAAGGTCGGCCCGATGCGTTTGGCGTGAATGATGTTGGTTTTCAATCAATTAAAGTCTCGCCGCTATCGCCAGGATAGCGAGCAATGATTCCGCGTCTTTTTATTATTCCGCCAGCGATTCTTTGAAACTGGTGAGCGTGTTTTGCAGCGCCTGCATTTCGGCGAGTGACAGCAGGAAGGCCAGCGTGGATTCCGCGCCCTGGTTCTGGCTCAGCCGGTCCATGTGCAGACCGTCGCGGCAGCCGCCGGTCGCCGGATCGTAAAGGGCCAGGCCCAGATCATTGCGGCCGAGAAACCATTCAAATGCGCGACGCGCTTCCGCCACCCAGAACATGTCCCCCGTCGCGTGATACGCCTCGATGCACGCAGAGATCGTCACCTGCGCCTCAATCGGCTGCTGGTCAAAGATAGCGCGTTCGTAGCCGCGCGGGTAAAAGCCGTTGGAGCCGACCGGGCGAAATGAGCCGGCGTCCGAAGTCTGGATTTTTATCAGCCAGCGCAAAGTCTTCAGTCCGAGTTCCAACATCGTTGAATTATTCAGGCAGCGTCCGTTGAGAATCATCGCGTGCGGCAGCTTGGCGTTGGCATAAGACACCACCTCCTCGAACCAGTGCCAGTCCACGGTGGCGGCGTCGGCGTGGCGCTGCATTAATTTTGCCGTGAGCGATTCGCGGATTTGGTTGGCACGACGATCGCCACCGAAACGACGTAAATATTCGTCAATGCCAATGAGGGTGAACGCCCAAGCGCGCGGCGAGGAAAATTCGGCAGCCACCGGCAGCGCCTGTTCAAATAGTTCCGCCGCAAGCATCTGGAAACCGTTTCGTCCCGCCTGGGACACGCACAAGCCCAGCGCCCAGAGCGCGTGGCCCTGGCAGTCTTCCGAGCCGACCGACTCCAGCCAGCGCCGGTCGAAGCTCATGAAATTGCGAAACCGCCCGAGTTTGCGGTCAAACGCGTGGTTGAGAAAGGCGGCGTAAGTGGCGGCCTTTGCGCCAAGCGCAGGCGAATCATGACCCAGCTTTTTCAGCATGAGCGCCAGCACCAGCGCGCGAGCATTGTCGTCGGTGCAATAGCCTTCGGAGAAATTCCGAACGGTGAAACTGGCGTGCTGGAAGATGCCAGTCGAATCGCTCAGGCGAAACAGATGGTCCAGTTTTAGTTCCGGCAGCTGGCCGGGCGATTCGTCGAGCGTCTTGATGGGAGAGGATTTCCGACCGACGAAGCTGTGATCCACCCGCGCTTGCTCGAAAGATTTCGCGTAGAGCTGCGCCACGCGGCTCCAAACCATGTCCCGTCCCAGTTTATAGGCGTTCTTGCGCATCGAGTGGCGCAACGTCTCGTCCCGCAACAGTTCCACCACGGCGACGGATATGGCCCGGGCATCGCGGAAGGGCACGAGCTTGCCGCGCTCGGCGGTCAACAATTCCGCCGCATGCCAGTAAGGGGTGGACACAACGGCGTTGCCCGCGCCAAAGGCGTAGGCCAGCGTGCCGGAAGTGATTTGCGATTCCGTGAGATAGGGCGTCAGATAAATATCCGCCGCGCCGATGAACCGCATCAATTCCTCCAGTTCGACGAAGCGGTTGAAAAACACCACATTTTTTTGCACGCCCAAATCTTTCGCCAACCGCTCCAGGCTCAAGCGATACGCCTCACCCTCATCGCGCAGCAGATTCGGATGCGTCTGGCCCAGCACAATATAAACGACGTTGGGAAATTCGCGGATGATCTCCGGCAGCGCCCGCAGCGCATATTCAATCCCCTTGTTCGGCGACAACAATCCGAACGTGAGCAGCACCTGTTTTCCCGCCACGCCGAACTCGTCCTTGAAATAATTCGGGTCGGCGAAAGGCATGTCCGGGATGCCGTGCGGGATGAGATCAATTTTGTTTTCCGGCGCCTGATAAACGTCGCGCAGAAATTCCCGGCCGCGTTCGCTCATCACCACCAGCCGCGTCGAACGGCGGATCAGCTCGCGCATCACCCGCCTTTGATCTTGATTCGGGTCGCGCAGTATGGTGTGCAGCGTGGTGACAACGGGCATTTGCAGTTCGCGCAACAGCGCCAGAATATGGCTGCCCGCCGGCCCGCCGAAAATGCCAAATTCGTGCTCCACACAAACCACGTCCACGTCGGTGATGTTCAGAAAATCCGCCGCCCGCAGATACGACGGCAGGTCCTGCTCCGCGATTTCAAAGCGCACCTCGGCCGGATAATCGTAGCCGTCCGTGTGATCATTCACCGGCACCACGAGGCATTGCAGCGCGGGAAATTCCTTCGCCACGGCGCAGCGCAGATCGGTCGTGAACGTGGCAATGCCGCATTTCCTCGGGAGATAATCTCCGAGGAACGCGACTTTCCGGATGGCAGTGGCGGGCGGCACGAATCAAGATCAGTTGGCGGGGTTGGCTTCACCTGCTGGTTTCGCCGCATATCATTTGCCGGCCCGATCCGCGCCCGGACGCCGGAACGATTGCCAGAGTGTGGTAACCATTCCCGCGCCTTTTAGCAGCGTCTGCCACCACGTCGGTTTTTCGGCCGCCGGTGCGGGCTTGTTAAACCGGAGCGACACCAAGCCGCCTACCAGCGAAGCGGCGGCTGATGCCAGGGAACTGATGGTTCGGGTCTGCTGCGCCAGCGCGCGGGCTTCGCCCGCCACCGTCTGCCATTCCTGGATCAGTTGCGCGCGGTTGAGTTCGCTTTCCGCGACCAATAATTGTTTCCGCGATTCGAGCGGCTTCATGCGAGAATTTTTTCCAGACATGCCCGGTCCTTTCGGAACTGCTCGAGCGAGGCGGACAGCGTCTGCCAGTCTCGTAACAATCCGGTGAGTCGTCGGTAAAGGTAAATTCCGACTCCGCCATAGAGTGCTGTCAAGGTCAGGAGGACCGCCAGGGGCGAAAAAGCCCACATCATGACCACAATGGCCGCCGTGAACGTCAGGCCGGCGAGCAAACCAAAGGTCGCCACGCCGAGGGCCACCAGGCAGGCGTGCAGGAGACGCTCGCGCTCCTCCTGCACTTCCACCGTCAGCAGTTCGAGCCGGTTTTCACCGATGGTCAGCAACCGCCGCGCAAAATGTTTTGCAGTCGTGGCCAGTTGACGGAGGCTGACGGTGGATTCTTCCATAACCTGATCAGTCGCAGCTACGGGCACCCCGGCGTGCGAGCAGATAGCCGAGCACCGCCCCGACGCCGACGCCGATGGCGATGGCTTGGTACGGATGTTCATGCACGGCTTCGTCCGTGGCTTTCGCCCCGGCGACCGCCTTCTCACGGACATTGCCGGCGATTTGCTTGGCGCGTTCCAATGCTGCCGCGAGGCGCTTGCGGGCTTCCCCGACTTTTTCTCCCGCCACGTCGGCGGTCGCGGTCATTAATGCATGCGCGTCTTCGGCGAGCGCGCCGATGTGATTACTGATGGCTTCGGTTTCTTTATTCATGTTTTTGTGTTTTTGATATGTTTGCATTTTTTAACGGTAAATTTTCTGCGTCAGCCCGATGGGCGGCTGTTGGCGTGCTCGCCACCGTCAGAACCGAGTTTCTCCCGCCGAACGGATTGGCCACGGTTTCCTTCGCCAGTGGGTCCGGCATCCATTTTCCATCCACGATCAGGCAATATTCGTAGGTGCCGGGCGCTAGCGCCGTTTCCTTCCACCAGTTGCCGACGCCGGAGGAATGCAGCGTCTTGGCCTCGGGCTGCCAGTGGTTGAAGGTGCCCGCGACGCAAACGGTGGTGGCGGTCGGATGGGTGAATTCAAAGCGTACCGGCACCAAATTTGAGGCGGCACCGGGAGCATTGTCGTGATTGTGATTGTGTTTCATGGCTGGTGATTCATCGGGATGTTGGACGCTCATTTTCAGCCGAGCCTTTCCTTGCCCGACATCACAATGCACCCGAAGCCCCAGTGGCCGCTATGGGGTGTTACCCTACCAAGAAGTTTTACAGATTTAATTCCTGCCCGGTTGCCAAACCGGTGCGCCGGTTTTTTAAATGACCCGCCAGCCTGCTTTCTCAAGGGCCGGATTCACTACTCCTGATTGGTGCCAAGGGTTTTCCTAGCGAGCAAGGAACGCCCTAGTCGCAGCCAAACTTCGCAGAGCTTAAGGGTGGGTATGACCAAATTACATCAACACAGCGCGCAATCCATAAACCATCTAGGGCGCCGGTTTTCAAACATCTCGAACCGGACGAAGTTTCTGGCCGGTCTACTGATCTGCTTGGCTTTCATCACATCGGCGCCAGCCCAGGCAAATGTAAAACTAAGCTGGAATCCAAGCCCGGACCCGATTGTTGCCGGCTTCAACCTTTATTATGGCGGAGCCAGCGGCGTTTACACCAACAAGACCTCCGTTGGGGCGGCAACCAGCTTGACGGTTCCCAATCTTGTTATCGGCGCCACTTATTACTTTGCGGCGACTACTTACAGCGTCGCGGGCGCGGAAAGCGCATTGTCCGGCGAAGTGGCTTACACTGTGCCAGCGCCAGCTTCCGGCTTGCTGCTTGGCATCACGCCCGCAAAGCAGTTTGTTCTGACCCTGACCGGTCCGGTCGGCCACACTTATGACATCCAGGCGACCCAGGATTTCATAACCTGGACCGTTATCGGCACTGTGACGGCAGGTGCAAATGGTTCGGTCACATTCACCGACACGAACGCGGCCGGCTTTTCAAAGCGCTTCTATCGCACCCGCGGGTAATTCTGCCTGGATGGCCTGCTCAAACGCAGGCCATCTAAGGCCGGTGCCGACTTTTCAAGTCCCTACCCCAACTCATGGCCGTGCGCCTTGAAGCGCTGCTCAATCTTGTCCCACGCTCCATTGAGTTGGATGGTCCGCTCGACGCAGCCGCCGGCTTTGTCCGGATGCACGCCGACAATCTGCTGCCGGTAAAGCCGGCGCGCCTGTTCCAAAACCTGTAGATGATTGATTCTGCGCGACCAGAACGATCCGTTATCACTCAAACGCCGGACGTAAAGCATTCGACTTGGCACGCCTAGGTTTTTTAATAGGGTCATGATTTGCCCGGTGTTTCTAGTAATTTTTTGATGGCGGCACTGGGCCGGATGAAGGGACGTCAAGTTCATGATTTGCCGGCTGAAATTAAATTTCCTGTGGAATCAATCCCTCGCGCAGCGCCAGTCGCACCAGCCCCGGTATATCATGCACATTCAAACAATTCATCAGTTTCATGCGATGATATTCGACCGTCTTGGGACTGACTTTCAAAATTTCCCCGATTTGTTTCGTGTTCTGGCCTTCGGCAATTAGCAGGAGAATTTCCCGCTGCCGGATCGTCAATGGTTCCAGCGGGCTTTTCTGAGGGGCAACTCCGTTGGCAGTAATATTCTTGAGGAGTCGCGGGGAGATTCCCTGATCCGGCTCAACTTCATGGTGAACCACATTTTGCAGGGCCGTCTCTGCCTGTTCGGTGCGTGTCTCCGCCAGTTCGGTCCGGGTTTCCGCTTTTTCAGTTCGTGTCTTCGCCTGTTCGGTCCGGGTTTCCGCCTGCTCGGTGCGCGTCTCGGCTAATTCTGCGCGGGTCTTGGCCTGCTCCGTTCGTGTCTCGGCCTGTTCCGTCCGCGCTTCCGCCTGTTCAACCCGCGTCATTTTGCCGGTCACAGGCGCTGGTTGATCTTTTTTTATCACTTTAATACGTCAACATAATCGGACGAACTTTACAGTCGCCATGGGGTATTTCCCTACCCGAATTAATTAGGTTGAAGTGTTCGCTCGCCAATGATGCACTAACCAAGCCATGAAAACTATTTTCCGCTGGTTGCTCCGGGGATGGTTCCGCTTTCGGGCATATAACACAGACGGGCTCGATACGCCCGGGCCGGTGCTGTTGATTCCGAATCACTGCTCGTGGATCGACTGGCTGTTTCTCTGGGTCTGCCTGGATGAGGATTGGAAGTTCGTCACTTCGAGTCTTTCGGCACAAACGAGCTGGCTGCATCGGAAAATCATGACCGGCCGCTATGCCCTGCCTGTTGACCCCGGTTCGCCTTACGCGGTGAAGCGCATGGCCGAGTTTCTCAAGGGCGGCGGGCGGCTGGTGCTCTTCGCCGAGGGCCGGCTGTCGCGCACGGGCACCTTGATGAAGTTTTTCGACGGCACAGGATTTTTAATTTTCAAGACGAAGGCAAAAGTCATCACCGCCTACTTGCGCGGCACCGCACAAGTACCCTATTCCCCCAATCCGAATGCGAAGAAATATTTCCCCCAAGTGACCGCGCATTTCAGCGTCGCACTGGTCGCGCCCGAGCCGGGGGAAATCAGCGCGAGCCGGGCGCGGACGCTCCTGACGAATTGGCTGCGCGACCAGATGGTCCGACAGCAGTTTGACATCGAGACGCAGTTCGGCGCGCCGACCGTCCTTGCGGCGGTGGCGCAGACCGCCCGCGAGCGCCCTGGCCAGGTCATCCTGGAAGACGCGACTTTAAAGACCCTGACCTATCGGAAACTGATGGCAGGTGCGGATGTGCTGGCACAGACCTTGAGCGGCTCGTATTCGGGCAGCGAAAGGGTCGGCCTGTTGCTGCCCAATGTCAACGCCGCGCCGGTGGTCATCCTCGCGTTATGGCAGCTTGGCAAAGTGCCGGCCATGCTAAACTACTCCTCGGGCACACCCGCCATGCTCGCGTGTTCGGAGCTCGCCGGACTGAAACACATTGTCACCTCGCGCATTTTTCTTGAGCGCGCCAAGCTCAAGGCGGAAGATTTTGTAAAGGCGGGCCTCACTTTGATCTATCTCGAAGACGTACGCGCCGGCATAAGCGGCTTCCAAAAATTCCTCACGCTGCTCCGGCGCTGCTTCCGGCTGCCAGCTTCCAACCTTATTCACCTTACGGCCGACTCCCCCGCGGTGATCGTCTTCACGAGCGGCTCCGAAGGCGTGCCCAAAGGCGTGGAACTGACGCACGGAAACCTGCTTGCCAATATTCGCCAGATGCTGACCGTCACGGATTTCACCGACCACGACCGCCTATTCAATTGCCTGCCACTCTTCCACAGCTTCGGCCTCACGGTGGGAACGCTCGTGCCAATGGTGCGCGGAATTTACGTCTTCCTTTATCCGTCACCGCTGCATTACCGCACGGTGCCGTCGGTACTCTACGACCGGGATTGCACGATTTTCCTGAGCACGAACACTTTTTTGAACGGCTACGCACGCAAGGCGCATCCCTACGATTTCCGCAGCCTGCGGTATCTCTTTGCCGCGGCGGAGAAATTGCAGGAAACCACCGCGCTCGCCTGGGCGCGGAAATACGGCGTGCGCGTACTCGAAGGTTATGGCGCAACGGAATGCGCCCCGTGCGTGAGTCTCAACACGCCGCTCGAACCCCGCTACGGTTCTGCGGGCCGGCTGATGCCCGGCATGGAATATAAACTGGAGCCGGTCGAAGGAGTTACCGAAGGCGGACGGCTCTTCGTGCGGGGGCCGAATGTAATGAAAGGTTACGTGAACGCGGAAGCCAACGCAAAATTCCACGCCCTCAACGGCTGGTATGACACCGGCGACCTCGTGAGCGTGGATGCCGAAGGCTATCTGCAGATTCGCGGCCGGATGAAACGCTTTGCCAAAGTAAGCGGTGAAATGGTGAGTCTCTCGGCGGTCGAAGACGCGCTGGCCGGGGCGTTTCCCCAATACGGTCTGCGCTGCCAAGTCGCCGTCCTGACGCGCCCGGACGAGAACAAAGGTGAGTTACTCCTGGCCGTGACCAACGAACCGAAGCTGACCTTGGACGAAATCCGGGACGCCCTCAAAGCCAAAGGACTGACGAATCTCAGCGTGCCGCGCGAAATCAAGGCCGTGAAAGAGCTTCCGAAGCTCGGCACCGGCAAGCTGGACTATCGCGGGCTGCAGGCGCTCACGGAAATGGCCGCGCCGGCGCCGGCGACCGCGGGCCGGTAAATAAATGTCGTCGGTGGCGGCGGGCGCAGTCTTTAATTGAAGACCGGCAGGTTTGCGTCTCGCCACCTTGCCGCTGGTAAATTTTCAAGCGGGCGCCGCCTGCCGTCCCGCGCCACGTTTCGTTTTCAGCGCCAGCGCCAGCCAGGGCGCAACGGCCACGATCAACGCCACCGGTAAAATCAGAACCGCTTGCTGCAAATTGCCGCCCAGGGAATCCGACAGCCGGCCGACAATCTCCGGCGACCACATGTCGCCGAAGAGATGGATCGTGAAAATGGAAATGGCCATGGCACTGGCGCGCATGTTGACCGGCGCGGTTTCCAGGATGAGCGTATTAACCGGACCGGTCGGCAGAAACAGAAAGAACATCGCCGCCGCCAGGAATGCCATGGACCAAAAGGTCGAAGCGGCGGTGAACGCACCAAACGCCAGCGGCACGGCGACCAGCACCGAGAGCCCCAAGGTCCACGCGTAGCCGGCGCGATTGCGCTTCTGCCAGGCGGTCGCGGCGAATCCGCCGAGCAGCGTGCCCGCCAGTCCGGCGACCACGAGCACCGCACCGAAAAAAGTGGCGGCCTGCTCGACAGCCACGCCGTGCGTGCGGTGCAGAAACGTCGGGCCCCAATGTCCGAACGCGCCCAGCGCAAATGTGTAGGCCGTGTAGCCGGACACGACCAGCACGTAATCCGGAATGCGAATCAAATTCAGGATGTCGCGGACGGTGGGTCGCCTGGCCGCTTCACCGGTTTTGCCCTCGGCCTGGCCGCGTTTCAATTCGGCGAACGGCAGCAGCACAAGGGCGAGGAATAATCCCGGCACGCCGGCCCAGATGAATGCATGCCGCCAGCCCCATTGTGCCGCGATGATTCCACCCATGATCGTGCCCAACGCCGCGCCGACGGGAATGGCGACGTAGAAAATAGTCAGCGCATTGTTGCGTTTCGCCGGAGCGTAACTGTCGGAAATCAGACCCGGACTGATGGTCGCATAGCTCGCCTCGCCCAGGCCGACGAAGACGCGAAATGCGATCATCATCGCAAACGTCGCCGCGAAGCCAGTCAAGATCGTGCCCAGGCTCCACACCAGGATGCCGGCGGCGATGAGCCATTTGCGCGACCAGCGGTCACCCAACCAGCCGAAGACGGGCGACGTAACAAAATAACCGATCATGAACGCCGTCACCAGCCGTCCGGCCTGGCCGTCATTGATGCCCAGATCCTTTTGCAACGGCGTTAACACGGCCGAGAGCACATAGCGGTCGAGGTAATTGAACAAGTTGAGGCCGGTGAGGATGAACAGAATCCAAGCGGGCGAGAGCGACTTACGCTGGGTGATGGCGATCATCGGCCGTCAAACTAATCGTTACCGCGCCGCCGTGTAAATTCAAGAACCGAAGTAACGGTGGCGGGAGATACCGACTTCACGGCCGCAACTCCTTTGGCGCTGCTTCGGTTTTGGGATCGGGCGGCCGCATCGGGGTCAGCGCAGCCAGAATGGATTGCTGCACCGCCGGATTGAATAGATTTCCCAGATGACCACCTTGAGGAAAGACCGTCAGTTGATTCGTTGCAAACGTGGCGTGCAGCCAGGCCAAATCTGCCGCCGTCAGGAGAAAATCGTTTTGATTCACGATGACGCGGACGTCCGGGTTGGCGCGCAAACCGGCATCGTAGGTCCGCAGGTCCCCATTCCTCTCCATGGTTTCCGCGACGGGCCGGGCCAGACCCCGGGTTTGATAATAAGGAATGGCAAACTTCTCAAAATAATCCCGGTAGGAATACTGCATGATTTCCTGATACAAGGGATCGCGCCGCCAGTCCTGAATCGGATGTTGGAGGATACCCTGATTATTACGTCGCTGGCTGCTGTAGATCATGTCACGCAGCTTCAGGCGGAAGGTCAGGCCGATGAGAAACTTGGATTCGATGGCGTTGAAAGGCAGGGTCGTTTGCGGCGTGAGGGTACCCTGACTCAAAGCGGCCATTTTCAAAAAAGTATTTTCGATGTTGTCGGTCCGGTTGGTGTCCGGCCAGTCCAGCGGTGCGTTGTAAAATTCATCCAGCTTGGCGATGCCCTGCGCCATGCGCACGGGAGTATTGATGGCGACGAAGCGGTCGAACCGAATCAGCGGCCACTGGTTCGTAATGGAAGCCACGCCCGCCGATTTCACGCCCTGTTTCCCCTGAAGAAAACGGAATACCGACCCCCGCTGGATGACGGAATAACGGTTCGTATACCCGGTGGCCGCGACGTACAGGGATTCCAGTGCGCCCATGGAATAGCCCATCAGGGCACGATTGCCCAGCCGGTCCGGATAGAGCCCATGCAAGCGACGGTCAATCTCGGTGAGGGCGACCTGCAGGTCTTGGCCGTCCACCGGCAGATAGGCCGGCATCGGGGCCGTTGCGGCGTTCTCCATGAACTCGGAGTTATACGGACTGCTGATGCACACGGCGGAGAAGCCGTTTTTGCGGACCAACTCGGCAAGGGCAATGGAAGAATCAGCCAGTCGATGCGAACCCAATCCAGGCACAATGTAAACCACGTTCGCCTTGCCGGGCTGCAACCAATAGGTAAATTTTAATTTCCGGCCCGTGACGGGAATACGAACCGAGCGGGTCGTGCCGTGGTTCGGAAATTCAGGGTCTTTGAAGGTGAAAAAGACGGATTCAAGGGTTTCCAAAGAGGCCTTATCCTGCTTTCCCTTCACCTGAAAATTCGCCACCCGGTTTGCCCGCGCAAAGGTCCAGGCGTATTGAATCTCGGAATACGGATCCGCCTCAGCCTGGCTAAAGCGCACGTATTCGCCGACGCTGTCGGAAAGATTGTTATACATGACAATGTAGGCAAGATAAGTGTAGGGGCCGAGATAGGTCAGCGGCTTGTTCAAGTCAAAGTGGTAGGGGGCGATGTAGAGCAGCGGATTGGCCGCCGTGTCCGCCGCCAGACCAACGGTATCCCGGTCATCGCTTGGACCATACACCGGCAGCATGATAAAGAACTGCGGCTGCCAGCCCCACTGGCCGAAGGTCTGGCCAAAATCCGCCTCCGATTTTGGAATCTTCCAGCGGGTCGCCGGGTCGAAGAAGCCAGCCACCCCGACCGTGGTGTTGCAGGCAAACCGGTAACTTTCATCGCGGGCGCCGGTCCATTTGGCCTGGAGCAGGTTGTTGATCAACCGGCCCGGGTAGGTGAGGTTCCGACCGAAGTTTCCGATGCCGGTCCGGACTGGTTTCGGAACGACAAACCGGTAGACGCGGCTAGTCGGCTTGATGACCCCGGTCATCACCACCTGGTTAAAGCCCCACATCACCCGGTTGAACGGTTCGAGCGGGTCGGGAATGGATTTGGGAAGAACCACGGCACCCGAAATCGATAGCTGCGGGTCGTTGGTGCGGCTGGTTGAAACTGATGGTAAGGTTTGGACCGACGAGCCGGCTGTCATCCCGCCGCCCAGAGCGACCGCCAACACCATCAAAACCGGCCAAGACAGAAGGGACTTAGAAGCATTCCGGCAAAGCACAGTTTAAAAAACAAAGGTTATCTGACCTGCGGAACCTGAATATCGCCGGAGTGACCAATGACCCCAAAGGCGGACAGCAACCACACGACGACACAAATCACCACCACCACGTTAAGGATTTTCTTAATCTTGCCGTCCATTGGAATATAGGCGTTGACCAGCCAGAGCAAAACGCCAACGACGATCAGGGTGATAGCGAGAGTCATCAGCGACATGACCTGCCTCCATCGGGTATGAGTGAATTTAGCTTCATGCATAAAGCCTAAAGCGGAACGAAGACGGGGGCTATGGGGTATTACCCTACCGGCAGTTCCTTGAATCCGGGAAAATTGATTTGCCTTCCGGCTGCCCGATCCAGCTTCCCCGACCCGGTTTATACCGCCGCCAATTGGATGTCGGCGGTGCGACGGAAACCGGCTGCCGGGACGCGGCTCCGTTCGGATAGATTTACCGAGGCGCCGCCCAGCTTAAGCGATTGGGAAGAAGCCTCCAGAATGCGAATCAATTCCAGGCCCTGTTTGCCATCCGTAAGCGGTGTGGCGCCCTGGTTGATGCAATCCAGAAAATGCTGACATTCCATTTTTAACGGCTCCTCCTGCTTGAGGTAAGGAACATGGACATCACCATGATGATATGAATATTGAAATTCAGCAAAGGTGTCATAATGAGGCGGACGCTCCACCCGGGCATCAAAAACCCGGATTTTCTCCAGCGGAGAAACGTCGTCATAAACAATCATGCGCTTGCTGCCCACTATGGTCATTTCCCTGACTTTTCTGGGATCGAGCCAGCTATTATGGATGATGGCCGAGCGATTTCCGGGAAAATTAAGCCACATGGTCGTCACATCCTCCACGCCGGGCGTGATATGCGCACTGCCCTTGCAGTTGATGGACACCGCCTTCTGTTCCATAATGTGCAATATGATGGCGATATCATGCGGCGCCAGGTCCCAGGCCACATTGATGTCCTTCTGAAACAGGCCCAAGTTCAAACGCCGGGCGCAAATGTAACGGATTTCACCGAGGTCACCGCTTTGGACGATTTCCTTGATCTTCCGGACCGCCGGCGAATACAAGAAGGTATGCCCCACCATCAGCACCGCTCCCTGTTTCCGGGCGATGTCAATCAACTCCTCGCATTCCCCGGACGATGCCGCCATGGGCTTTTCAATAAAAGTGTGTTTGCCGGCCAGCAAACTTGCCCGGGCCATCGGAAAATGGAATTTGACCGACGTGGCAATTATGACCGCATCCAGGCCGACGCCGTTCAGCATGTGATCGTAACTGGTCGCCCCTTCAACTTCAGGATAAATCGTTTTCAGGTGGGCCAGCCGGGGTTCACTGACATCACACATCATCTTCAAGTTGCAATCGGGCAGTGACCGGAAATTGCGGATTAAATTGGGCCCCCAGTAGCCGCAGCCGACGACGCCGACTTTTATTCGCTTTGCCATAATTTATTTCTGGTTTCCTTTACAACCGCCCGCAATGACCCGCATGGATATTAACCGCCATTCCCCAAAGATCAGGATACCCAGAGCGCCGGCTCTGAAAACCAATACGCTCCAAGCATGACCGGACCCAGCCAAACCTTACTTGGTTTGGGTATCCGTGGTCGTCGTGGTGATGGGCGCCGGCACCGTGGTTTGTTGCGTCGTAGTGGTGGTGCTGCTAGTGGGTTTTTCCGTGTCACAGCCGTTGAGCAGGAACAGGGCGGCGACGGCAACGCAGGACAGGATGATGGTTTTTTTCATAATTTATATCTTTTGTTTGGTTGTTTAACTTACCACAACATTATGCCACCCATGCAATCGATAACCATGGGGTGTTACCCTACTATCTGAGGGAGCTGTTCGGGCAGATGTAAAAGCCTACAAATCTGATTCGGTTTAAGTTTTTCCTATCGGTGGGGTAACACCCCATAGCGATCATCCATTATCCCGCTTAAAGTGATGGAATCATGACTCATAAAAAAACGGCGACCACCGGAGACCCCGACCGGCGCTCCACCTCCGAGACAATCAATCTGCGTTCGCGGCTGCTGGTAGTGGATGACAAACCATTGATCCTCCATCTGGTCACGTTGGTTTTAAACGAAGCGGGCTATGAGGTGGACACCGCCGAAGACGGGGCAATTGCGTGGGACCTGCTTCAACTCACCCATTACGATTTGTTGATCACCGACAATGACATGCCCCATGTTTCCGGCATCGAGCTGCTCAAAAAAATTTATGCCGCCCACATGAGCCTGCCGGTAATCATGTTGTCCGGAACAATGCCGACGGATGAATTGGCCCGGCAACCCTGGCTGGAACCGACCGCCCGCCTGCTCAAACCCTTTGTCCTCGTGGAGTTCCTGGAGACTGTGAAATCAATTCTACGGGCAACGGAAAACACCACCGCCAAACCCCGACCCCAAATCATGCCAGGCGACGCAGCCCCGCCAAAGGCAGCGGCGGCAAACACGCCGACCCGCAACCCGACCGACCTCTCCCGCCGGATTCTCGTGGTGGATGACAACTGCGACACCCGACAATTAAGCATCGATGCGCTCGTGGGTTCCGGCTATGACGCTGAAGGAGTCATTGACGGAGTGGCCGGCTGGGAGGCGCTTCAGACCTATGACTACGACCTGGTCATCACCGACAACAAAATGCCCCGGATGACCGGCGTAGAAATGATCGGGAAACTGCGTTCCGCGAACATCGCGGTCCCGGTCATCATGGCCACCGGGAAATTGCCAATGGATGAATTTGTCCGCAAGCCGTGGCTTAAACCCGAAGCCATGCTGGAGCGACCCTTTACCAATGATGATTTGCTGGAATCGGTCAAAGAAGTTTTGGGCACGGATGACAGCCAGCAGTGGAAGTAAACCGGCGCCTCCGCCGGGCAGCCTGAACCCTGAGGTGGAAGAACCTCCGCGAAATTACCCAGACAATGATTGATCCATAGGAAAACCGAATGAAGCCAGATTACCAAAACGGGGATGGCCCCACAACCGAGGCGCATACGGAACAGCTGCTCTGCGCCTCTGAATTAAGTTATCGCCGGCTGTTCGAAGCGGCGAAGGCCGGCATCCTGATTCTGGATGAAGAGCCCCTTTGTGAAAACATTATCAAATGAGTCGAGCCAATCCAAAGATAAGAAATTTCGCCGAGCGCCTCGTGGTTTTTGAGGCGGCGGGGCCTGAGACTTTCGGCACGAAAGTCCCGACCGCCTTCGAGGGTTATGAAAAGTTGCGTCCGCAACTGGTGACACTGATGGGCAACGGCGGTTATCGGGCGCTCCTTTCACGGGCACTCGCGCTGGCCAAAGCGGAAGTTCCCCGGCTGCAGACGGTGCGTGTGAACGAGGATGGTGCTTTGGAAGGGTTGGCGGAACTTCACGCACAACTCAAGCCGGATGAATTTCTCGAAAGTAGTGTTATTCTGCTGACTCAGATGCTCGGATTGATGGTGGCCTTCATCGGCGAAAATCTGACCTTGCGCCTGATGCACGAGGTCTGGCCCAAGGTTCCGATCAACGATTTGGATTTTGAAATTAAAGGCAAAAATGAAAAGGCAAAATAACGCAGCCAAATTGGGCCAACCGAAAACAACCTTGAACCAGTCCGCCAAAGTCAAGATTCACAAGCTTCCGACCGGCGTACGCGGGCTTGACGAAATCCTGGGCGGCGGCATCCCGGAATTTTCCTTCAACGTCATCGCCGCCACGCCGGGTTGCGGCAAAACCACGTTGGCGCACCAGATTGTTTTTGCCAACGCGACACCCAAGAAACCAGCGCTCTATTTCACCGTCCTCGGCGAACCCGCCCTGAAAATGCTGCGCCATCAGCAACAATTTTCATTCTTCGACGAAACCAAGCTGGGCAAGGCCATCCGCTTTATCAATCTGGCCGATGTGTTGGAGGAGAAGGGTGCGGGCGGCGTCCTGGAGGAAATCATCAAGCAAGTCACGGCGGCCAATCCAGGGATCGTGGTGGTGGATTCCTTCCGCACCGTGGAGCGGCAGGCGATTGGCGGCGCGCAAAATCTGGAGATGCAATCGTTCATGCAACGGCTTTCGCAGTTTCTCACCTGTTGGGAAGCCACGACGTTTCTGGTGGGCGAATATGTCGAGGCGGAGATGCGTGACAATCCGCTGTTCACTGTGGCCGACGGTCTCTTCTGGCTCTGGCAGTTGACGGAGCGGAATTCCGTGGTGCGAAAGATGCAAATCATGAAGCTGCGGGGACAGTCCACCGTGCCAGGCCTGCACACCATCCGCATCAACGGGGAAGGCTTGCAGGCCTTCTCGCGCATGCTGGGATTGGTCGGCAACAAGACGAAGCCGGCGCGGACGCGGCGTCTTTCCACCGGCATTTCTGAATTGGACGCGATGCTGGGCGGCGGCATTCTCGAAGGCGACAGTCTGCTGGTGGCCGGGCCTTCGGGCACAGGAAAATCGGCGCTGGCCACGCAATTCATCGCCGAAGGACTCCGCCAAGGGGAAGCGGGCATCATCGCGGTTTTCGAGGAGCGGCCGCAAGGCTACACCCAGCGCGCCGACAGTTTTGGTTTGAATCTGGAAAAACCGCAGCACACGGGAAAACTCGAAATTCTCTACCTGCGTCCGCTCGACCTGTCGGTGGATGAAACCATGCAGGAAATCCTTGATGCCATCCTCCGCGTCGGCGCCAAACGGCTGGGGGCCGTTTTTTTAGCGCCCCGGTGC
>CAIJNQ010000110.1 GCA_903822015.1 uncultured Verrucomicrobia subdivision 3 bacterium
CGAGCGCGGGCAGGCCGGTGAGTTCGCCGAGCGACTTGCCGATTTTGGCCGGGTCAATGTCAATGCCGCCGATGATTTCCACCCACGGTTTGGTGGCGGCAAGTTTCAAGGTTTCAATGCCGATGGGGCCGAGGCCGAATTGTGCGATTTTCATTTATTTGTTTTTTGTGGTTTTCGAAATTTAAAAGTTTTCCATTCACTGCGCGATAATATTGGTGGGCACGACCCAGTTGACCGCGCGCGGCACGATGTAGTCCAGTCCATCGGTCTGTTCCGGATGCGGGCTGATGCAGACCACTTTGCCTTTCTGATAAATGCCCGCAAAAATGGCGGGCGAATTGATTTGAATCCCCTGCGGCGTGTTGTTGGAAGCGACTTCGCTGCGGAACCACGCGAGCACGTCGTAAGGCGGCAATTCGGGCGCATTGGCCGGCCCGACAATCGGGCCTTGATGATACAGACAATCAAGATTCGTCTCGCCGCCAAGAATTTTTTCGCCCGCGGGCGTGATTTCGAGTTTCAAAACCGCCTTGCCGCGCTGCCATTTGGGCGAAAGTGTTTTGGCGTTGATAATATGCAAACTCCACGGATAGCCGGCGGTGGCCAGATACGCGCCCGCACAAATGCCGATGTAGCCGCCGCCGTTGCCAACGAATTTTTCCACCTCGGCCCGGCCCGCTTCGCCGATGGCCTTGGCTTCCTGACTGCCGCTGCCACCGGCAAAAATGACAATGTCAAAATTCGTCAGTGTGCCGTCGCGGATTTCTTCGGGCGTGATTTCAACCAATGAAGTCGGGGCGTTGGTGGCGTTCAATTGTTTCATCAAATCCGGCGGGCCGTTGCCGCCGGTGCCCGGACCTTTGTAGAGCGCAATTTTAATTTTTGCGGAAGGCTTGGCGACCGCATCCAGATTTGACTCCCCAATCATGCCAAGCTGTTTGAGGAGCTGGCGCACCATGATTTGATGTTCGCGCACCCGCAGTTCCATCGGCTGCTTGTCGGTGGTTTCGAGAATCATGGCGGGCACGTGCAAATGTTCGCCGACCGCGCGGGCGAGGCTGCCATCAATGGGCAGGTTGCGCCGAACAAATTTCCATTGTGCGTTGGTGATGACCTCATTGACCGCCGCAATCATCGCATCCGCCGCCAGCTGGCCGGCGGGAATCGGAAAACAAATGATGGAACTGCCCACGCTTTTTTCGTTGAGCTGATGAAAGTCGAATCCCTCGTGCAAATCCAGCACCCAGTCGGGCTGGTTGTCGCTGGCAATTTTCCAGATGGCTTGTGCGAGATCGCCGCGCGCCACGTTGTCGGTTTGTTTCGCGCGCGGATAATCCCGGTTGAGATCGCTCAGGTTGGTGGCCAACTCGGTGATGCGGCGCTGATGGGCGGCAAGGCCGGTGACATTGGCGCGCGGAATCACAATCATCTTTCCGTTTCGGATCGGCCACTGGCGAATGCTTTCGGCGGCCTGCGCCCCGGCAGGTTCGTTGCCGTGCACGCCGCCGATGATCATGACCGTCGGGCCGGGATTGCCGGAGTCAACGAGATAACATTGGGTGGCAAAGCGCGTGCCCGGCAACAGCAGATTCGTCGTGGTGGCAGAGATTTTTTCGACACTTCCGGCCGCCTCGCCGGGCAAGGTCGTGAAGCCCAAAGCGGTGGCGATCAGCAGCCCGGCCAGTCTGCTGCAAATGGACGAAAAATCACTAAAGCCCGTGAAGTTTTCACCCGCCGCCGTTGCTCGGTCAGTCATATAATATTGACAGGCTAGTCATTGAGGACTAGTCACTCCATAGCACAAAATCACTATTCCCAGCCGACATGATTCAACCTAAATTAATAAAGTATTCGCCCAGCAAGATGACAGCAGCTTAACCATAAAAACAGTTGGCAGCATGATCGGTCGGCACCGGAAATGGCTTCCAACAAACTGCGTGAAAAAATCAATTCAGTTTATCGGCGGCCTGAAACTTTTAAGTTTAGGGACGCTTTCGTCGTGTGGCGCTTCGAGTTCAACCAGGAAATTTATGAAATCAAACTCCGAAAAAAATAAATCCGCGGCGTTCACGCTGATTGAACTGCTCGTGGTGATTGCCATCATTGCGATTCTGGCGGCCATGCTGCTGCCGGCGCTGGCCAAGGCCAAGGCCAAGGCTTATCAAACCTCCTGCCTGAATAACCTCAAGCAGGTTGGCTTGGCGTTTCAATTGTATTCGGATGACAACGGGGATTATTGTGCGGGGCCGCTGGAGCGCCGCGTTTATGCCGGCTATTACTATTTGACAACGGCGGACCCCGCAAATTATTTGTATAGCTACCTGGCGTTGCCCAATCCGGCCAGCTTACAAAGTGTGAACGATTTGAATAAAACCGTTTCCATTTTCACCTGTCCCGCGCAGATTCAAATCGCCGTCGCCACCACCATTGTGGTTCCCGGCAAACGCGTCACTTACTCGGTGCGTGGAGCCATTGTTCCGGGTGACAATGCTTCGCGTCCTTTTGGTTATCCGGCCGGAACCACGCCACCGCTCAACCCTCCGCTGACAAAGGATCAAAAGCCGCTAAAGGTTTCGGCCATTACCCAATACACCAACAGCTTGAGCGACTGCTACGCGATGCGCGACGTGGATTTGCAATTGGATACCGACACTGCGGTCAGTTGGCAGCAATTGCCTCCGAATAATCAGATTTCGCCGACGGCGGTTCACGGCAATCAACTGCGCAACGCGATTTATTTTGACTGGCACGTTCAGGGAGTTCATGGCACCAACTACTTGAATTAATTTATAGTGGACCTTTCCGATCGTTTGATATAAAACCTCGATATACCTTAACGCACCCGTCACTTTTCCACTTGAATAACCTCATGAATACACAATTAAACCCGATGAGTCCTGCTTGGCGCCTGAATTGGTATCGGCGGCCGTTTTTTACCGCCAGCCTGCTGGTTGCCGGCGTTTTGCTCGGCGGCAATCTTCGAGCGGCGGAGTATAACTTTACCGGCGGCAGCGGCGGCCTCAATAATGATTGGGGCACGGCCGCGAACTGGAGTCCGACCGCCGTGCCGGGCGGCGCGGACGACGCCTTGTTCAACGGCACCTCAACCACCAACCTGATCCGGATTAACATGGCCGTGAACAGTGCGACGCAGCAGGTCGGCTCGATCACTTTAGGCTCAGGTCAAGCGGTCAACGTGCAAATTGACAGCCTTGCCGGCGGCCCAATCGGGACACTGCAATTGAACGGGGTTGGCGGAACGCTGCTGGCGAATAATGCCTTTACCGGCGCAACCGCCGGCGAAGAATTGATTATTGGCAGCACTGACCCCACCATCAACACTGTTCTCGGCTTGGCGGCCTCGGGTTCCATTTACGCCGGCGGCAATGTGGCTTCCTCTGCCGACCCCGGAAGAATTGAGATTTACAGCCCCATTGCGGACATTGGCGGGTCACGCAGCATCACCCTGACGGGGCCCGGCAACGTCTACCTGCGGGGAGCGAGCACCTACTCTGGGAACACGACCATTCAAAGTGGCGCGTTGGAACTGGACGCGGTGGGAACGCCCGGCAATGGTGCGGGCACCATTTATCTTTCCGGCGGCAATATCCAATGCGGTGCCAGCCGCAATGGTTACAATACCGGAACTTTCATTTCCAATCCAATTGTGCTGACGACCGATGCCCATATCTTCAATTCGGCCAGCACCGCCAACTCGACCCGCTTTATTCCTTTCTCCGGCAGCGTCACCGGGAGCGGCGGCTCCTTGATTATCTGCAACCCTACTGCGGTGGCTAACAATACCATGTGCGCCCGTTTTTCCGGGTCATTTACCAATAGTCTGCCGCTCGTTTTGGGAGACACTAGCGGCGGTATGTTTAGCGATGGCTCCGGGGATTTCAGCGCGATTGATATGTGCAACGGGACCACGAACGGCGCGCAAATGTGGAACGGAATTATTTCCGGCCCCGGCAACCTTCGCCGTTCCAGCCCCGTCCTGAGCTATTCCGGGATGCCCGGCGGCGTCGTGATTTTAACCGGGAACAATACTTTTTCCGGCGGTTCGTCCATTAACGACGGCACCTTGTTCGCCAACAATACCGCCGGTTCCGCGCTCGGTTCCGGCCTGGTGGGAGTTTACAGTCATGGAATCCTCGCCGGCAACGGCACCGTGCTCGCGGCCGTCACCAACGGCCCCGGCGGAACGATCCAGCCGGGCTCCACCGCCAACACTGTTGGCGCGCTCACCGTCAATAGTCTTTTGTTTGGACCCGCGGGCAATTACACATGGCAGATTTCTTCCGTCACGGGAACTCCCGGCACGGCGTGGGATTTGATCAATGCCGGCAGTGCCGGTTGGACGGATAACGGCAACAGCACCAACAAAAATGTCATCCATTTGAAATCGGTGGCCGTGCCGACCGGCTGGAACAAGGCAACATCTTACACTTGGATGATCATGTCCAACAACCCGGCCAACACCACGGGATTTAATGCGGCCAACTGGTCGGTGGATCCCACCTATTTTAGTGCGACCGCCGCCGGTGCCTTTAGCGTGACCACGGATGGCAACGGTTCGTTGGACTTGGTTTATACACCGCTCGCCAACACCCAACCGGTGGCGCACATGGTGATTCTGGCACCGGGCGAAACCCTTACTCCTGGCACGGCGCCGGGAAAGACCGGCTCGCCGACCGCACAATTGGCAACGGTGGGTTATACCGTTACGGTCGCGGCATTGGATGCTGGCTACCATCTGTGCACAAATTCCTTTGATAGCGTGACCGTGGTTTCCAGCGCCGCCGGCGATCCGCAGCCGGCCATCGCCCCGCTGGTAAATGGAACCAATATATTCTCCGTAGTGAACAACACCGTTGGCAACATCACGATGACGGCCACCAACTGGACGGAAGGCACCGGAGTGCCGACGGGAAGTTCGATCGTGCCGGTGAGCATCAATACCAGCACGACGACCTTGGCCAGTTCAGTGAACCCGGCCGCTCTCGGGGTGCCCATTTCATTATCAGCCACAGTTTCTTCAGCCGCTGCAACCCGCACGGGGACGGTGACCTTCATGAAGAATGGCAGCACGGTTCTCGGCACCGCGACGCTCTCCGGCAACTCGGCGTCAATAACCCTCACGGGTGGCACGGGAACCAACTCCATCACGGCGATCTACAGCGGAGACGCCGTCAACACCGGCAGCACCTCCAGCACTTTGACACAAGCCATTAATTCAAGTGGCGGCGGCATCGTGCAGGCGGGAGTGGCGGCGCTGATGCAGGACGGGCAGGACTATGCGGCGGCCGCTTCCACGCCTGGACCGGGTGCCAGCTACGCCTCAAACCCTGTGCGCGGGCCATGGTCTGTTGGCGGTGGCACCGGCTCGACTTCTTACATTAAAATTTTGGCCGGTGACTTGTCAGGTGCGACCAGCCCGGACATCCGGCCTTTGCCAAACACAGTAAATCCGGCGGCGAAGCTTTCCGTAGCCAAGGCCGGCACCTTAACTCGATATTATTACCGTGGCTTGAGCAACAATGTCACGTCCGGGGCGGCGTATTTTTCCTTCCTGTTGAACGTGTCTGTGAACCCGACC
>CAIJNQ010000111.1 GCA_903822015.1 uncultured Verrucomicrobia subdivision 3 bacterium
ACCGGGGCGGGCTAATCAATCCGATGTTCCAAAAGAATCTTCATTTTGATCTGGTCCACAAATTCCAGCGTCATCGGATTTGCGGGAATGGCGTTGAGATTCATTTCCGCCACGATGAACGCGGGGCGGCCGACCCATTCGGGAAAGCGCGTCCTGACAATCCGGTTCCAGATCAGGGTTTCCTGGCCGCCCATGCCGAACGAGGCCAGCAAACCGCAGCCATATTCCGGGATGGCCCGGGTGCGCAAAAAGAAACCCAGGCTGATGTTCGCCTTTTTGGAGACACATTTGCCCCGGAATTCGTCCAGCCGCTTGTAATACTTCAACTTGGCGCTCTTGTGTTGATGAAAAACCAGCTCGGCCTTCTCGAAATCCGCTCCGGCGGCCGGTGTCAGTTGAACGTGGGAGCGGGAGCATACCGCAAAATATTTCCGGCACTCTGCAAAAATCTGTTTTTCCAGATGGGTGCGGCTGGGCAGCACCAGTTTCTTGTCGCCGTGCGTCACGTCATCCAGCGGCGGGCGGGTGGTCAAAACCATCAAATGGCCCGGCTTGATGAAATGGAATTGTTCCGCGCCCGGCCCTGCATCCGCTGCCGGATTGAAAGGCGGATTGTAGATCATCTGCCCATATTTATATCCCAGATTTGCCAGCGGCGCGGTGACCTCGCAGAAGGCCGCACCATCCCGAATCTTCGAGAGATTGGGGCCTTGCCCGGACCGAAGGGGCATCGAATACGCAAAGCGATGATAATGCATGGGTTACTTCCACATAACCGGGCGGAGGCTAACGGCTTTCGGGCCAGATTGAAAGAACAACCGGGGCACAATTGCAATTTGGAAACGAAATTCACTTTCGCCGGAAAAAAGTTTCGTCGGCTAAAAAACTGGCCTCGTTTTGCACTAGGCTGTCAGTTGTGGGCTCATAAGGGAGGTTTTTTTTAGCCCAAATCTGAAATGTCACAAATGATAATTGGAGGTGCCAATGCCCAAGGATGCCAATGTGATCGGGCGAAGGGTGGCGTGGCTGCGCAATCAGGAGGGTTGGTCGCAGAACGTCCTGGTCACCGCCTTGCATCGGCTCGGCAACATTAATATGACACGAGAAATTCTGGCCAACATCGAAACCTTGCGAAGTCCGGTGAATTGCAAACAGATCCAATTCTTTGCCGAGGTCTTTGCCGTCAACGAGCAGGACCTGTTTCCCAAAAAACGGCATTTTGTCGGCAAGGCCGCAGAAATGAAGCTCCGTATTTTCACCCGGCGACGTGGTAAACGCCAGCGGACTAAAAAGTGAACGGTTCTTGCCGGATGCACCCCCAACCATCACCCTTTCATGGCCGTCCGGCGCAACCAACCGAATTCAGACCAGCAACTGGACCTTTTTTCATCGCGAAGGCCGACCCATGACACCCTTGACCCAATACGGACGGATGGCCGAGAAACACTGGCGCGAACACCGTCCGAAAATGGTGCGCGAACTTCAGGCGAAGGGGTTGCTGCACCAGATGCTGCTGGAGGCGGAAGAAAAGTCGAAGGACGAAATGGCCACGCTGCGCCTGGAATTGATGAAGCTGGGAAAAACGGCGCAACAGGCGCACACCCAGGCGTGGGAAATGGTTCGGGAGAAATACAT
>CAIJNQ010000112.1 GCA_903822015.1 uncultured Verrucomicrobia subdivision 3 bacterium
CTCGCCAACTGGCAGGCAACCGAGACGCGCACGGCTGAAATCCCCTTCGTCGTCGCGCGAATTGTGCTGCAGGATTTCACCGGCGTGCCGCTGCTCGTGGATCTGGCCGCGATGCGCAGTGCCGTGAATAAGCTTGGCAAAAATCCCAAGATCATCGAACCCCTCGTGCCGGTGGACTTGGTGGTGGACCATTCCGTGCAGGTGGATTTTGCGGGCGCGGCCGATTCCATGGCCCGTAATCTGGATCTGGAGTTTTCCCGCAACCGCGAGCGCTACCAGTTTTTGAAATGGGGCATGCAGGCGTTCGACACCTTCAAGGTCGTCCCGCCGGGCATCGGCATCGTGCATCAGGTTAATCTAGAATATCTCGCCAAGGGTGTTTTGAGCGCGGATCAAGTCTATTATCCCGACACGCTCGTCGGCACGGATTCGCACACGACGATGATCAATGGGCTCGGCATCGTCGGCTGGGGCGTCGGCGGCATCGAGGCGGAGGCGGGTATGCTGGGCCAGCCGGTTTATTTTCTAACCCCGGATGTCGTGGGCGTGCATCTCACCGGCTCAATCCGCGAAGGTGTCACCGCGACCGACGTCGCGCTCACCGTCACGCAGATGCTGCGCAAGGCGAAGGTGGTCGGCAAGTTCGTGGAATTTTTTGGCGCGGGCGCGGCGGCGCTGCCCCTGGTGGACCGCGCGACCATCGCCAACATGGCACCCGAATACGGCGCCACCATGGGCTTCTTCCCCATCGACGAGGAGTGCGTGAACTACCTGCGCGCCACCGGCCGCAGTGAGGAACACTGTAGGCTTTACGAGAATTATTACCGGGCGCAGGGGTTGTGGGGCATCCCGCAGGCCGGCCAGATCCAATATTCACAGGTCGTCGAGCTGGACCTCGCCGCGGTCAAGCCCAGCGTCGCCGGACCGAAACGACCGCAGGACCGCATCGAGCTGGGCAACCTGCGCCGCGAATTTTTCAATGCCGTTCAACGGCCCGTGACGGAAAATGGTTTCGGCAAGACGCGTCAGGTATTCGGCCGGTCGGTGAAAGTTGAAATGGCTTCGAAGAAAAAAGCCAGCATCGGGACCGGTTCCGTGCTGATTGCGGCCATCACGAGTTGCACCAATACCAGCAACCCGAGCGTGATGCTGGCCGCCGGTCTGCTCGCCAGGAAAGCGGTTGAAAAAGGCCTCAAAGTGAATCCGGCGGTGAAGGCCTCGCTCGCACCGGGATCGCGTGTCGTGACCGATTACCTCAAGAAGACCGGCCTCCAGCCGTATCTGAACAAGCTGCGCTTCAACACCGTCGGCTATGGCTGCACCACCTGCATCGGCAATTCCGGCCCGCTCGACCCGGCCATCGAAGACGCCGTGTTGAAAAATGATTTTGTGACCGCCAGCGTCCTTTCCGGCAACCGCAATTTCGAGGCGCGCGTTCACCAGAACGTGAAGTCCAATTTTCTCATGTCGCCGCCGCTAGTCGTCGCGTTCGCGCTCGCCGGTCGCGTTGACATCGATTTGAGCTGCGAACCGCTGGGCAAGGATCAGGATGACCAGCCGGTCTTTCTCGCCGACCTCTGGCCCACGTTGCAGGAAATCCGTGACGCGATGCAATCCGCCCTGAAGCCGGAGGTTTTCCGCAAGCTCTACAAGAATTTCGCCGCGCAGAATCCGAAGTGGAACGAAATCCCGTCCAGCGTCGGCAATGTGTATGATTGGGACCGCAAATCCACCTACATCCAGGAGCCGCCGTTTTTTGAAAACTTTGCAATGATGCCCTGCGGCATCAAGCCCATCAGCGGTGCGCGGGCGCTCGGCATTTTTGGGGATTCGGTCACGACCGACCACATCTCGCCTGCCGGCGCGATCAAGAAATCTTCGCCCGCCGGGAAATTCCTGGAGGAGAACGGCGTTGAGTTTGCCGACTTCAATAGCTACGGCTCTCGGCGTGGCAACGACCGCATCATGACGCGCGGCACGTTCGCCAACGTTCGCATTAAGAACCTCATGTTGTCCGGCCAGGAAGGCGGCAACACCTTCGGGCCGGATGGACAGAAGGCGTCGATCTATGACGCCTCCATGGCGTATCAAGCCAAGGGCGTGCCGCTCATCGTCATTGCCGGCCAGGAATACGGCACCGGTTCCAGCCGGGACTGGGCCGCGAAGGGCACCAACCTGCTTGGCGTTAAGGCGGTCGTGGCGCAGAGCTTCGAGCGGATCCACCGCAGCAACCTCGTCGGCATGGGCGTGCTGCCGCTGCAGTTCAAGGAAGGCACGACTTCGTATAGCTTGAAGCTCGACGGCACGGAGACCTACGACATCGTCGGCCTCGATGCGAACATCAAGCCGCAGCAGGATCTGACGCTCAAGATCACGCGTCAGGACGGTTCCGTGGAAATTGTTCCCGTTCGCTGCCGCATTGATACGCCCATCGAAATTGACTACTACCAGCACGGCGGCATTCTGCCGTATGTGTTGCGCCAGTTGGTGGCGAAGGCGTAGCAAGAAGCGCGGGGCACGCGCGTTACTTTGGAAGTCACGGCCGATGATTGCACCTGCAACAATTATAGTTTTGGTGGTCACGGCGCTGGCTTCTTTTTTCGCTTTTGAGAGGCCTGACATCAAGGAACGGTGGATATTTAATCCGCAGGCTATTCTGGCAGATAAACAGTTTTACCGGATGATCACATCCGGGTTGATACATGCAGATTGGATACACTTTGGATTTAATGCCTTTAGTTTTTACAGCTTTGGGCGAAACATTGAGGAGGTATATGGAGCAAAGACATTGTTGCTCATTTACGGGTCTTCAATTCTCGGCGGTTCGCTATTGTCACTGATCATCCACCGAAACCACGATTACCGCGCGCTGGGTGCATCAGGCGGGGTTTGTGGCGTCATATTCGCTTGTATTTTCCTGCTGCCAGGAAGTTCAATAACCATGTTCCCGCTTCCGATCGGTATTCCAGCTTGGTTATACGCCATGCTGTTTCTTGCCGGTTCTTTCATTGCTCATCGCAAACAAGTAGACAACATAGGTCATGATGCACATCTGGGTGGCGCAATCGTTGGTCTCTTGTTGTCAGCCGTGATGTATCCTGAATTAATTTTTGCAGCACCTTGGATGTTTGCCGCCGTGCTAGGTCTATCGTTGGTCATTTTGATGGTTTTGATTTTTGATCCGGCACACATGTTTGATAGTCTTTTACATCTAAACCGTTACTCACCTGGAGGCGGCCGGTCACGAGAATATGATGAAAATCGGGGGCGTAATCAGAAGAAAGCAGAAATTGATCGGTTGCTCGACAAAGTGGCTGAAAAAGGTTTGGATAAACTTTCTGCTTCAGAGCGAAAAAATTGGACGAGCTATCCAAAGAAGTTTTTTGAATGGAATAATTATTTGCCCGATCTCCGCGTTGTATTGTCACCGCCCAATCGCGTATGCTGCGGGCGGTGATTCATAAAGTTCACGAAATCGCGGCGGAAGTGATCCGGCAGACCGGCAGGGACAAGCCGGCGGACGCCGCGTTGCGCGAAGTCCTCAAGCAGATCAAAGACCTCGCACCCTTCGACGCGACGGAAATCGCCCGGACCGTTTTCATCTACTACCGCTGGCACGTCTGGCTGCGCGACGAGCGGGGCGTGGAATCCAAGATGCGCCTCGCGCTGCGGCTGGACGACCGGTTTCGCGCGGACGAATCCAACGTGCCGCTGGCCGAGTTGCGCGCCAAAGCCGTGCCCGCGTGGACGGCGGAACAAATGGACGTGTGCGACGAGTGGCTGCTGTCGCTGCAGCGGCAACCGAAATTGTGGCTGCGCGCCAAGCGTGGAACAGCGGCGGCGCTCTCTGAAAAGTTATTTGGCGCGGAGGTCGGTCCGTTGCTGCCGGACGCCTTGCTGTTTGGTGGCGAGGAGGATTTGTTCAAGACGCCGGAGTTTCACGCGGGCGAATTTGAGATTCAGGACATCGCATCGCAGGTCGTCAGCCTGTTCTGCGATCCCAAGCCGGGCGAGACGTGGTGGGACACTTGCGCCGGCGAAGGCGGCAAGACGCTGCACTTGTCCGACCTAATGCAGAACAAGGGCCTCATCTGGGCGAGTGATCGCGCGGAGTGGCGGTTGACGAAACTCAAGCGGCGCACCGGCCGGGCCAAGGCGTTCAATTATCGGTCGGTGTTCTGGGATGGCGGCGCGAAACTGCCGACAAAAACGAAATTCGACGGCGTGCTGGTGGACGCGCCGTGCAGCGGTATCGGCACCTGGCAGCGCAATCCGCAGGCGCGCTGGACGACCGAGCCGAAGGATGTGCGCGAGCTTTCCGAAATCCAGAAAAAACTTCTGGCGAACGTCGCACCCGGCGCGAAGCCGGGCGGCAAATTGATTTTCTCCGTCTGCACGTTGACACGGGCGGAAACCACGGAAGTGGTGGCAGATTTTAATTCCAAGTTCGCGGCTGACTTTGCGCCGATGGAATTGCCGGCAGTTTTTTCCGGCGGTCAACCGGCCTCCGCTACCAAAACCATCTGGCCGCAGGACTTGGGGGGGAACGGCATGTTCATCGCCGGCTGGCGGCGGAAGAAGTAGCCGGAATGGCAGGGCCGGGTAGCTTTACCGCCCTGCCGCTCTGGTGCGCCAATGTCGTTTTGATTCGCTATTTCGTCCCACCGCTGTCGGTTTACGGATTGGTGCTAAATTAATTTTTGACTTTTTGTTGACATGTTGTAGATAAAATATATTATACAAATTTCGTCGCCCGGGCTGTGGGAAACGGCTTTGGCGCTGCGTTCTTTGACATCGTTGATTTTGCCCCGAATCGTTTCCCATCGCGCGTTCCCCTTGGAGCATTGACAGAAAAGGGGTGGCTATGGACGGGCGCGGATTTCTGGTTTTGGGCGAGGCGTTGCTGGATGCAGTCTTCCCGCTTCGCTCCTTGTGCGCGCCCGAAAACCGGGCGACAAAAACGACAAACTGCGCCATCCGTTGGCAAGGGCATGGCTGAAAAATCCGGGGAGAGCCGCGGCGAAGGATATTCGTCGTGGGCCACGCGTTGCTGGCTTTAGTCCTCCTCGTTTGCTGTGAGCTCTTTGTGCGCTTTTGCGACTGATAGACCGTCCATATCTTTGTTACTTTGTTGCTTTCTTGTTCAATTTCCGGGTTTGGCCGTCCGCCAGACCGGAAAACGACCGATTTTGCAAAGGTCATCCTTGATTGTAGCGGTGGTCTTTGACCGTCGTGGTTTTTGAAACTTTACCGCTCGCAAAACTAAAAAAGCTAATGAAACGGTAAAGCTTTGGTGAAAAATTGGGGTGGGGAACCGGTGAAAATTTAAATTTCGGTCATCTTTGGTAATCTCCGGTAATCTCCGGTAATCTCGCCATCGTGGGTTGCTCTGTGCCCGACTTCCAATGTGGCGGGCCGGTTTACTCGCGCTGTTCAGTTCATAATTTCAAATTCCACGCAGTGGTGGAATACTTGTCGGTGGCGAGCTGTTGGGTTTCCGGCCACGGGAAGTTTTGCAGTTCTTCCGTCGCATTCCAGGCTTTTTGCAGCGCGGCTTTGACGGATCCGGCGGGCACCTTGAGGTTCACCAGAAAATCGTCGTGGCTGCGGCTGGCGCGGTAATCTGGCTGCAGCGACGGCATCCGCAGGAATTTACCCACGCAGGGCAGATCGAAGTCCAACAGAAATGTCCCATGAAACAGGAGGAAGTTTTTTTTACGACGCTGCGAATTGCCGGAAAATTTTCGTCCGTCAACTGTCAAATCCGTGTGGCCGCAAACGGAAATTCTGGATTCGGGCAGCACGGATTGAATTGCCGCGCCATTCCGCTCCATGATGAATTGGTTGGCTGCGGTGATGCTGCGCAGCGGCCCGTCAGCGGTCATTCGGAGGATTAGTGAGTAATTCAAACAACCCGCTCCTTGCAGCACCGTGCCGCCGCCGGAACAGCGGCGGAAAATGGGAATTCCGTGCGCGTGACACGCCGGGACGTTGACTTCCGTGCCGACTTTGTTCGCATAACCGGCGACCACGAACGTTTCGCGTGGTTCCCAGAACAGCAGGGTCTCTTCGCCATGCCCCGTTTCGCACCAATCCAGCAGTGTTTCATCGCCCGCAAGTTGTTCGGCCGGCGGGCGGAGGTTGAGATTAAACCACTTCATGCTAGAGTAATTTCGCTGGCGTCGGGTGGCCGGATTCGGTTTAATCCGGCTGAGCATTTTCTGCGCTGGCAGCCAGAATTTACCCAAGTGAAAGCATCTAAAAAAGAAATATCCGGTTCGCGCGGTGCCGTCGCCGCCGGTCACAATGGCGACAAGGTCTCCGAATCACTGCAGTCGGTGTTTGAATTGTCGCTGCAGAGCCAGGGGCCGGAGCGCACGGCGCAGTTGCTCGAAAAACTTGCGGACCAGTTGCGCACTGCCCCGCGTCCGGCGTCCGGCTTGACCACGCCTTACGTCAATACGATTCCGCCGGATCAGCAGGCGCCGTTTCCCGGCGACCGCGACATCGAGCGCCGCATCAAAAGCCTCATTCGCTGGAATGCGATGGCCATGGTGGTCAAGGCCAATTCCACGACGAACGTCGGCGGTCATATCGCCTCCTTCGCTTCCTCGGCGACGCTTTACGAAGTCGCGCAGAATCACTTTTTCCGCGGCGCCACCGATGAATTTCCCGGCGACATCGTTTATTTTCAGGGACACGCCGCGCCCGGCATGTATGCCCGCGCCTTTCTCGAAGGGCGTTTGGATGAGCGGCAATTGCAGAATTTCCGGCAGGAGCTGGCCGAAGGCGGCGTGTTGTCTTCTTACCCTCACCCCTATTTGATGCCGGAGTTCTGGCAGTTTCCCACGGTCTCGATGGGCCTCGGCCCGGTCATGTCGCTCTACCAGGCGCGGTTCAATCTCTACCTGATGGCGCGCGTCTTGGTAAATTGGAAGGAGGAGCCGAAAATCTGGGCGTTCCTCGGCGACGGCGAATCAG
>CAIJNQ010000113.1 GCA_903822015.1 uncultured Verrucomicrobia subdivision 3 bacterium
CCTGCTGCTTCTGGTTTTCGTTTAAAACGTCCCTTCGAACGCAAACTCCATGCTTCTCAATGATCAGATCACGGATCATCTCCTTAACCGTAATCCTTGGAATTGGGCCGAGACTGCGTTGTTGAGCTAATTTTAAGAATAGATTTTAGGCCTGGGTCACGGTCAAATTCGCACCATCCCTCTTCTCTAGCATCGATTCAACAAAGACCCTGGCCAATCTCTCATGCAATTCCGGACCCTTTATTCGTTGATGTCGCCTGCACGCACCAAAGTAAGGAGCGAATGCACGCTCCGCTGAACGCGCATTTAATCCGAACCAAATCTGGCGAATTTTGCCGTTCCCACTGTAACGAACTTGTGCTAAAATTTGGCGTGGCCCCAAAGTCAAATTTCCGCTGCGACATTCGCGCGAGTTTTGCGACGGCGTTTAGTGCTTGGCGACAGAAGAATAACATTCCCCTGAAAAAAATCGCCAAAGATTTGGGTTTGTCGGTAGCCACCATCAACTCCTGGGAGCTCGGTAGGCGGTTTCCCACCGGCTATAACTTCGAGATGCTTGCGGACTACACCGGCCTGCCGCCGTGCCGACTCTTCTGCGTGATGGCCGACAAGTGCGTGCCGGCCGACTGCCTGCTGGCTATTCCGAGAAAGCAGAAATAAAACGTCAGCGCATCCTTCTCGCCAATTACACTTTAAGTGTAAACTGCCCCGTTGCTTCTTTGTGAAGCGCTGCTCATAGTCTTCATAACTCTCAAAGGTTTGGTTGCCGTTGGCTAGCAATAGCGGTTCGTTGCGTGTGCTTTCCTTCATCAGCCCGACGCCGGAGAAACCAGTTCAACTCGAACCAGATCAAAGAAAAAACGAAAATCATACAACTCATGAAAACAAACCTAACCCAGATCCTCTGCGGCTTCGCCCTGCTGGGCGCGACCATCACGGTTTCCGCCCAGACGACCATCACCTACACGGAAAACGGATTTCTGACCGGTTCGCTCGGCGGCATTGGCTTCAGCAACGCCGCCGTGACCATGACCGCCGTCGGCGATCCAGCGAACATCAACTTTGTTACCTCTCCGAATCTGCCTCCAGGTTTATCCGCGTATAGCATCGCCTGCGCCAACGTGACAGTTCAAATTGCCGGATTCAGCCTGGCGACGTTCACTGTAGATAGTGATGGAAAGGAAACGCCGCCTGCCTGCCTGGGCATTGGGTTTAGTGGTGATTTGAGAGTGCAAATATTGGGGTGATGATTGAACTATTGCAGGGTTTTTTGGGTCTGAACCTGCAACATTCGCGGTTGTTCTCCACCATGCGCCATCATTTCCAAACCCAGCCCGATCTGCAAATCACCCCCATCGAAAAGATTCGGCTGCCGCTCAAGAGCCGCGACGAGTTGCCGCCCATCTTGGCCGGTCTGCAATGGATCTGGATGCACCCAACACTCAAGGCCGAGATCTTCGCCCTGCTGGAAGCTAAAATCATCGCTGGCAAACAGGCCACCGGTCGCACCGGCATGGACCTCTGGCAAATTCTCGTCTTGGGCGTCGTGCGGTTGGGACTGGATGCGGACTGGGATCGGCTGGAACACGTTGCCAACTACGATTCTCTCGTGCGGCAGATGCTGGGCGTGCCGGCCTCGTCGTGGGGTGAGGACGCCAAAGTTTTCGGTCATCAAACCCTGCGGGACAACGTCGCCCTGCTGGACGACGAACTGCTCCAACAGATCAATGCGGCCATTGCGGCGGCGGGACGCGAGGTGTTCGCAAAAAAAGCCGGCGCGCCCGGCGCGGCGCTTGAACTCAAGGTGGACAGCTACGTGTTGGAGACCGACGTGCATTTCCCGACCGACTTGAACCTGCTCTGGGACGCGGGCCGCAAGTGCGTGGACTTGATCGAAGGCTATCGCGCCGCCGGCTACGCGCTGCCCGGATGGCGCAAGGCCAAGGACTGGCGGCGGCAACTCAAGAACCTCCAGCGCACCACCAGCCAGATCGTTTATCGCGGCGGGCCGAACAAGGAAGCGCGCGTCAAACCAGCCGTGCGGGAGTATCTGGCTGTGGGCCGTGCGCTCGAAGTCAAAGTTCGCGCCAGCTTGATTGAGCTCTGCGACCAACCCGTGGACCTCGCGGCGTGGGAAGCGCTCGAATACTTCCACCGGATGCTCGCCAAGCATTTGGACCTGGTGGCGCGTCGGTTGTTGAACGAAGAAACCATTCCCGCACACGAGAAAGTATTTTCCCTCTTCGAACCGCACACCGAATGGATTCAGAAAGGCAAGCAACGCCCGAACGTGGAACTGGGCCACAAACTCCTGCTCGCGACCGATCAGCAGCAATTGATCCAGGACTACGCGGTGTTACTGGGCGCAGCCGAAGTGGATCAAAGCATCCCGGTGGCGGACCGGTTGCTGGGCCGCTACGGCGCGGGCAGCGTGGCCAGCCTGAGTTTTGACAAAGGCTTCACGCGCACGGCGGATCGTGAGTTATTGAGTTTGTATGTGCCCGAAGTGGTGATGCCCAAACGCGGGAAAAAGAACACGGCGGAAACGGAACGGGAGAGCGAAAAGAAATTTGTGGCCCTGCGCCGGCAACACAGCGCGGTGGAGAGCGCGATCAACAGCCTGGAACACCACGGATTAAACCGCTGTCTGGACGTGGGGATCGAAGGCTACCAAAGGTATGTCGGCTACGGCGTGATGAGCTACAACCTGCACGTCATCGGCCGGGAGTTGCTGGCGCGGCAACGAGCGTGCGGCGACACGCTTGCGCTGGCGGCCTGACGCCGCCCCACCTGAAAACACAAACCAAGTCCGACAGGAGCAGTGTCGTTGGCTCCGGAGAATTTTGACGGTTGGATCGACACCGAACGAAAAATCAGTCGCCCCGCATCCGGTTCAACGCGCCTTATCCGTCATCATTCCAAAAAACACGCGTTTCCGGACGGAGACTAACTATCGCCAATGCGGCTGTCTTATTTCGTGATTCCGAACTGTTTCGGAGCCGCGACCAAAGAAAACCCGGACAGCTAAGACGCCGCCGGCGTCAATTTGCGGGGGCGAACAAGATCACAGCTATCGCGACCGGAATGAAGATCATCATACAGACCCTGACATCGCGATTTCAAGACTGGGTAACCTCGCGACCGCGACCGCTTGCTCGCGAGCCGCCGTTGCGGGCCGAGTTGTTCAGCG
>CAIJNQ010000114.1 GCA_903822015.1 uncultured Verrucomicrobia subdivision 3 bacterium
GCCCGTCCATGCCGGGCAGGCTGAAATCCATCAGCACGAGGTCCGGCATAAACTCGCGCGCCAGTCGCAGCCCTTCTTCCGCCGTCCGCGCCGACCAAACGACAAAGCCGTTTGCCTCCAACAGGTCGGTGGCCAACTCAAGGTTTAACAGGTTGTCCTCAATGATGAGTATTTTGTTTCGGGTCATGGTAATCCTGGGATTACGGGTTCGGGGGATACGGGATTCAAACGTTCCAGTTCGGCGAGCAGGTTTCTCGGTTCCGTTTTGGACGTGATCGCCTGCACATGGCCGGCCAGTCGCTGGCGTTCTTCTTCATTTAAAACGGTGCCGGTGTTGATCAGAACCGGGATGTCCTTCGTGCGCGGGTGCGTGCGGAGCTGCTCGACAATCTCGATGCCGTTCAAATCGGGCATGTTAAGATCCAGGATGATGACTTCCGGCAGATACTTGGTGGCGAACTCCACGCCCGTCCGGCCGCGCAGCGCCCGCAGCACGCTAAAGCCCTTGTGCAGCAATGTTTTGGTCAGCAACTCCATAATGGCCGGCTCATCATCAATGATCAGTATGGTTTGCAGTTCTTTGCCGCAGGCTTTGTCGGACTGGCGAATGGTGTCGCCCAGGCGGGAACTTGCCCGCCCGGAAATCGTCCCGTCCCTTCCCAATAAATTAAAGGTCAGCCGGCCGTTGCCGGAATCCGAAAAAATGACCTGGGGAATGCCATTGGGGACGCCCAAGCGGCACTTGTGTTGAATCAGCGTGTCCGAAAAGTTGGATTGAGTCGGATCCGGGGCCTGACCCACATTGCCCATTTTCCGGTCGATGATCACGGCAAAAGGGCGCGCGGTTTTCAGCTCGGCGGCTAAGGCGGTGGTATCCGCCACCACCTTCACGCCATATCCGGCGCCTTCGAGATGTTGCGTCGCCAGCTGCTGGTGGGCGTCATCATTCGAAACGACAAAAACCAATGGCCGGATGGCTTCGTTACACGGTTCCGAAGGGTCGGTCAATTGCACCGGCCTGGTCTCGGCTTGAGCCATGGGTATAAAAAACGTGAAGGTGCTGCCTTCGCCTTCGACGCCTTTGCTTTCCAGGCAGATAAGCCCGCCGTGCATCTCGACCAGCCTTTTGGTCAAGGCCAATCCCAAGCCGGTGCCTTGTTGCTGCCGGGCATAGGACGAGTCCACTTGTTCGAACTCTTTGAAAACGCGTTCCTGGTCCCGCGCCAGGATGCCGATGCCCGTGTCCGAAACGGCGACGCGCAAGCACGCACCGGCCGGGATTGCGGTTCCGGCGGGCGCGTCGGTCAGGTCGGCGGTCACCATGACTTTTCCGCCGTCGGGCGTGAACTTGATGGCGTTGCTGAGCAGGTTGTACATCACCTGCTTGAACTTGGCTTCATCCGCGAACAGCAACGGCAGTTCCGGAACCGAATAAAAATTCAGGTTGATGTGCTTTTTGTGAGCCAGGGTTTTGACGATGGACTCCACTTCCGACAAGGCCTTGGTGACGCTGAAAGCATGGCACATCAATTTTACGCGCCCGGCCTCCACCTTGGCCAGATCCAGGATATCATTGATGAGCTGGAGCAGGTGGCGTCCGCTATTTAGAATGTTGTTGGCGTATTTAAGCTGCCGGTCGTTCATTTCCCCGAAGGTTTTGTCCGCGAGGATTTCCGAGAAGCCGATGATGGCATTCAGCGGCGTGCGCAGCTCGTGGCTCATGTTGGCGAGGAACTGGCTCTTCGCCAGGTTGGCCGATTCGGCGGCGGTTTTGGTTTGTTGGAGGGCGATTTCAGCCTGGCGCCGTTGCGTGATATCCTTGAAAATTCCGTTCGCACACAAGATGCCTTCGCGCTGGCAGGTGGCCAGTGCCCGGTTGTGCAGCCAGATCCAGGTGCCGTCTTGCCGGCAGATGCGATATTCCACGTCGAACTTTTCGCCGTCGGAAAAAAGTTTCTGGTAAGCCTGCTCCACGCGGGCGGCGTCTTCCGGATGGATCCGGTTCAGCCACAGCTGTCCGCCCGTGAGTTCCGCGGCGCGGTAACCCAGCACCTTTTCGGCATTGCCGCTGATGTAATTCAAATTCCGGTTTGCCTCGGCGGTCCAGACCACGTCCGGAATGTGATCGATCAGCGAACGGTACTTTTCCTCGCTGGCGCGCAGCGCTTCCTCGGATTGCTTGCGTTGCGTGATATCCTGGATCACCGCCTGAAATTCCCGCGTTTCATTCTCCAGAAACAGGCGCCGGACCCGGTATTGGTGCCACACCGCCAAATCGCCCGGTGATCGCAAGCGATGATCAAAAGCGACCACCGGGGTGTCCTGCGGCATCGCGTTGATGTAGCTCAAGGGAATGGCGGCGTCCTCCTTGGACAGGGTCTGGAAAAAGTTGGTGCCGAGCAGTTCAGCGCTCCGTTTGCCGTGAAAGCGGCAGAAGGCGGTGTTGACAAAGGTAAGCTGGCCGCCGGGGTTGAATCGGCAAATCAAATCCGTCTGGTCTTCCACCACGGCGCGAAAACGCTTTTCGCTTTCCGCCATCGCGCGTTCCGCGGCGCGGCGTTCGGCCGCCGCCGCCGCCAGGAGCATGTTGGTGACCGCCAGAATTCCGATGTAACTGCCGATCAGCATCAGACTCTCCGTTTCGGTATTGGTTACGAAAGGCCCGGCTCCGTGATTCAGGGAATAAATGGCCAGGGCGGAGACCAGCAGCGTGCCCGTGGCGGCGCCCCGCTGTCCGAAGCGCAAGGCGCCCCAGACGAGAAAGGGAAAGGGCAGGTAGGCGAGGGGATAATTTTGAATCCCATAGACAAACCACGAGTTAAACGAAATCAAAGTGCCGCCGATCAATCCGGCGCCGCAGATCACCGCCTCGGCTATCAGGCGGGCATGCCAGCGGGTTGCCGCCGGGGTCGCCCAGGTGATGATAAAGGGTGCCACCACCAGGCCGGCCAGCGCATTCGGCACCCACCACACCATGGTTTTCGAAAACAGATCATCCCAGGCGATCGTGCCGCTATAGGCCAGGCTGACCACATTGAATACCGCATTGACCGTGGTGCCCAGCAGGCAGGCCAGCAGGATATAACCGGTTACATCGCGCGTGCGTTCCATCGCGTTATTGAAGCTTATGAATTTTTTCAGCAGGAAGGCACAAACGATGGCTCCCATGGTGTTGCCAATGGCCGTCCCGAGCGTGAAAAATCCAAAGGGCATGCCGTTCATGAAGGAAAACAAAACCGCTCCCAGAGCCACTCCGGGCCAGAACCGGTAGCCGAACAGGAGGATGGCGGCGAGGGCGATCCCCGCCGGCGGCCAGACCAGCGCGACGCTGCCGGAAAGAAAGGAATTCTCTTTGCCGATTATCCCGCCGATGAAGTAAAGCGCAATCAGCACCACCACCCGGGTGAAGTTCGTCAGTTTGCCCCTTGGTATCAGGTTCGTCATGATCAGTTAACGGCCGATGTTTCCGCCGGGAGTTCCTCCGGCAGGCGATTGCTTTTCCGCGCTGGCTGGGGGTTCAAGCCTTCGGGTTGATCCAGACTTTGCCGGATGGTTTGGGAGAGTTTCTGCACTTGAAATGGTTTGGATAGAAAGTTGGCGCCTTCATTTAAAGGTAATTCCTTTCCGACCAACTCGGCACTGTATCCGCTCATATAAACCACTTTCAGATCGGGGTTTTTCTGTAGCAAGCGCCTGGCTAAAACAATCCCGTCGATCCCGTCGGGCATCACCAGATCGGTCAGCAGCAGACGGATCTCGTCGCGGTTTTCCCGCCAGACTTCCAGGGCTTTTGCCCCCGTGTCAGCTTCGAGAATGCGATAACCGAGTCGTAGGAGGGTCGTTTTCAAGGATCCGCGCAGCACCGGTTCGTCTTCCACAAGCAGAATAGTTTCATCGCCGCCCGGCAGGGTTGCCGGGTCGGGTGTCGGGATGATTTCGCCGACCGCGTTCGGCACCAGCCGTGGAAGATAAACTCGAAAAGTCGTACCCCGGCCGACTTCGCTGGTGACGTCGATCCAGCCGCGGTGCTGTTCGACGATACCGAAAGCCGTTGCCAATCCCAGGCCGGTTCCATTGCCGATGCCTTTGGTGGTGAAAAATGGTTCAAATATCTTTGGCAGGATTTCCGCCGGAATACCGCAACCGTTGTCGCTCACGATTAAGCAGACAAATGAACCGGGATGCGCCCGGTGGGAATGGAATCCGGCGAGTTCGTCGAATTCCACGGCGGTGATTTCGATAACCAGCCGGCCGCCATTAGACATGGCGTCGCGGGCGTTCACCGCGAGGTTAAGGAGCACTTGATCCATCATGCTGGGATCGGCCCGGATTAACATCGGCTCAGCCGCCCGGTTGAGTCGCACCTCAATGGTTTCGCCCAGCGTGCGCCCGAGCAATTTGGTCATATTGCTGACAGCCTGGTTCAAGTCCAGTTCTCGCAGTTGCATGAGTTGCCTCCGGCTGAATAACAGCAACTGGCGGGCCAGACTGGCAGCCCGGTCGACGGTGATGGTGATATCATTTGCCAGCGCCGCCTGTTCGGAGGAAACATCCGCGCTGCATTTGATCAAGCCCGCCTGCATTTGGATGATCGCCAGAATGTTGTTGAAGTCATGCGCGATGCCGCCGGCGAGCGTGCCGATCGCCTCCATTTTTTGCGACTGGAGCAATTGGGCTTCGAGCTGCATTTCGCGCGTAACGTCGCGTTCCACGGCCACATAATTCGTGATCACACCCCGGGCGTCGCGTATCGGCGAGATGGTGGCTTCCTCCTCGTAAAGCGAGCCGTCTTTGCGCTTGTTGGTAAAATGGCCGTGCCACACCTCGCCGCGTTTAAGCGTGTTCCATAACTGCCGGTAAAAGTCCGCATCCTGCTTGCCGCTCTTGAACGCGCGGGGATTGAGCCCCAGGGCTTCGGCGCCCGTGTAGCCGGTGCTTTTCTCAAACGCGGGGTTGGTGTAAACGATCGTGCCTTGGGTGTCGGTGATGATGACCGCCTCCGCGACCTGTTCAATGGCCGCGACCAGTCGCGCGTGGTCCTCATTTGCCGTCTTGCTCGCGACGATGGCGCGCGAATCCTCAACAAAAAGGAGCGGACCTTCATCGTTTTTTGTGATGCTTGTTTCGTTGAAAAATCCCTGGGCCCCGCTTTCAGGGATTGGCCAGTTGCCGCTGGTCCCCATGCCATTGTTTTGAGTGGCTGTTTTCATACTGGGTTAGCTGCCGGGGTTAAGCTTGAACATGTCAGACCCGCTGCCGGCGGACAGAGGCCTGCTTTTGCGGTTGCAATCAATCCCTTGCGAATACGCGTCAACCACACTGCCCACAGCCATCCGGGTTTGGCCCTGGCGCCATCTGTCATTGTTTGTTTTCATGAATGCGATAAAACCGGGTCGGATAATTTGCGGCATTGGTGTCGTTAAATGACAGCGAACCGCCGGAGCCCAGGGTGACCGTGCCGATGCAGGTCCAGGTCTTGAAATCCTGGGTCGCTTGGATGTCATATTCATGGTCCGCCAGCCCGTTTACGGTAAGAATGAACTGCTTTTGGGGATTGATCCCGAGTTGCAATCCGGCAACTGGCGCTGGCACTGTGTAAGCCACTTCGCCGGACAAGGCGCTCTCCGCGCCCGCGGTGCTGTAAGTGGTCGCCGCAAAGAAATAAGTCGCCCCGACAACCAGATTCGAAATCGTAACCGTCGTGGCTTTTCCCAGGCACGCTTTGTTGGTATAACCTTTGCAGGCTCGCCCGTAATAAATATTGTAGCCCGCCACGATCGGGTCGGAGTTGGAATTCCATGCCAAGGTCACATTCGCCGCCAGCAACGGGTCGCTCCCGTATACGAGCATGAACAGGCAGCCGGTCAGCATTGCCGGGAGTCCCATTCGGTTATGTGAGAGGGGGGGATTCATAACCGGTTCATTTTTTCTGGCTCTGCCGGGTGGCCGCCGCGAGTGCGGGTACGGCTGCCGGCGCCCGAATTGAAAATTCATTCATGCTAGCTTTATAAATCCCTCCAAACCGGATCCAAAATCTTTTGCACCCACTGATGGTTTATTTGCAGTAAGAAATCCTTATGTCCAAAAAGTGGTCACGTTGGGCTTTATTTAAAGGGTTTCCGGGGTTTTCGGCGGTGGGTGCATCAAGCGATGGATTTTTTGCAGTAAGCGATGGTTATGTCCAGAAACGGGTCGCGAGGCCCTGTGGATAAGCCCTGGCTTGAGGAAAAAGCTGGGTCGGGTCGGTCAAGACCCCGTCAGCGTTCATAGCGCCGGCGGTGTGTTCGCGTGATTTACAATTGAGCAGGTCCGGTGGTGGTTAAACCGGAAACCGAAGTTGGGATGCACCCCGAACCACGCGAAAAGAAAGAGCCGAAGTGGAATTGACCCGGCCTTTAAACCATCCACCCATCGGGTGAATGGCGGTTTTTCCAAAAACCTTAGCTGGTTCGTGTGTTTCGCGTATTTCGTGGTTTAATCTGCTGAAATTCGTTAAAAAGGGGCCCGCCGGTGACTATAACCGGTCAATTTGTCAGGTTTGGAGCATGACGTTTTCCGCCCGTGTTGCCTTTGCTAGAGTCTCCCTGCGTCTCCTCACGGGGATTACTAATCACAGACCGATGTTCTGACAGGCCCCTTGGCGGTACTGACTACTGACAATTGACTTCTGACTTCTGACTTGCTTCATCCATTCAAGCCTTGGTGAGTGCGCGGTGCACGGCTTCGGCGAGTTTTTCGTCGCTTATGGGTTTTTCGAGCAGTTCGGAGATGTTGGCTGCGTGCAGAGTGGCCCGATCCAGGGCGGCGCTATATCCCGATGCCAGGATGATGGGCAGATCCGGGCGCAGGGTGTGAAGTTCGGCCGCCAATTCGAGGCCGTTCATTTCCGGCATGGTCAAGTCGGTGATCACCAGGTCAAACTGCGCCGGATTGGCACGCATCAGATCCAGGGCCTCCTGCGGATGGTTGGCGGTGAGGACCTGGTATTGCAACCGCTTGAGTAACTTTTGCTGCATCGTGGTCAGCGCGGTTTCGTCATCCACAACCAGGATTTTCTGCCCTTGGCCCGGCGGAATCTCCCGCCGCTTTTTTTTGATTAAAATCCCGTCCCTTTTGTGAACGGGCAAATAAATGCAGAAGGTTGTGCCTTTACCTTTTTCGCTTTCGACGGTGATGATGCCGCCATGGGATTGGACAATGCCGTGCACCACCGCCAGCCCGAGGCCGGTGCCTTTGCCCACCGGTTTGGTGGTGAAGAACGGCTCAAAAATGCGCTCCAGCGTACGGGCCTCCATGCCACAGCCGGTATCCGCGACGGCGAGCCGGATGTAAGGGGTGTTTTCCCGCATGCCGGCATGACTCGTGATGAACTCGGGTTCCGGCTGGACCGGTTCCAGGGTCACGGTGAGCCGGCCTAGTCGGCCTTCCATGGCGTGCAGCGCGTTGGTGGCCAGATTCACCACCACCTGGTAGATTTGCGTCGGGTCGGCGAGGATGGTGGGCGCGTCCGCCGCGACCTGCGTTTCGATTTCGATGCCGGCCGGCAGGGTGGCGCGGAGGAATTTCACGGCCTCCTTGAGTAGCGGACCCAGCATGACCTCTTTCCGGTCGGTTTCGCGGCGGCGGCTGAAGGTTAGAATCTGCTGCACCAGGTCTTTGGCCCGGCTGGCCGCCTTGACGATTTCGGCAATGTTTTCCTGGGCCGCGGCATTGTCGGCGGTGTCCTGCTGGAGCAGATAGCTGAAACCAAACACGGCGCCCAGGATGTTGTTGAAGTCGTGGGCGATGCCGCCGGCCAGGGTGCCCATGGCTTCCATTTTTTGGGCCTGGCGGACCTGGCTTTCGAGGAGGATTTCCCGCGTGACGTCGCGCTTGACCGCCACATAACTGGTGATGAATCCGTGGCCGTCGCGGATCGGCGTGATCGTGGCTTCTTCCTCGTAAATCTTGCCGTCTTTGCGTTTGTTGGAAAAGTGACCTTGCCAGATTTCACCGTGTTTGAGCGTGTCCCACAAATGCCGGTAGAACTCGTCATTCTGCTTCCCACTCTTGAGCAGGCGCGGCGTCTGGCCGATCGCCTCGGCAGCGCTGTAGCCGCTGCTGGTTTCAAACGCCGGGTTGACGTAAGAGATCACCCCCTGCGTGTCCGTAATCAAGATGGTTTCCGCCGCCTGTTCGATGGCCGCCGCCAGCCGGGCATTGACTTCTTCAGCCTTCTGATTTGCGTAGCGGGTGCGCAGGGATTGGATGCCCAAAGCCAGATCGTCCGCCAGCGATGAAAGCAATTCAATTTCCTCCTGATCGAAGGCGTTGATCTGGCCGGCATAAATCGTCAGCAACCCGAGTAATTTCCCGGCGTTCTTCAAGGGCAGGCAGATAACACCGGCATAACCGCGGGCCGCGGCTGCCTGCCTCCACGGTTTGGTGCCTGGATCTTTTGAAAAATCATTGCTCACGACCACCTCGCCAGAACGGATAGCCTGGCCAGTCGGACCGCAGCCATAGTCGCTGGCCTCCGACCATTTAATTTTCACCTCATCAATGTAACCTTCGTCAAAACCTGCCCGCGCGGCAATGCGAACGGATTTTTCCTCATCGTTTTCGGCAAATCCGATCCAGGCCATGCGGAAGCCCCCCAGTTTGACGATGATTTCACAAATTTCCTGCAGCAGCTCATTTTCATCCGTTATCCGCACCAAGAGTTTGTTGCATTCGCTGATTGTCTTGAGGGCGCGATCGGTGAGCCGCAGTCTTTCCTCCGCCTGATTGCGCTGGGTGATGTCGCGGAGAAAGGTAATGAAGTAGCCCAGATTCGGCTGATAGGTTGTGCTCACTTCCACGTCAATGATCCGTCCGTCTTTACAGCGGTGCCGCGTTTCGAAGCGAGCCTGACCTTGGGCGAGGATGATTTCGATATGGTCTGCGGTCTCGGCGGAATTCCGGTTCGCCTCGAGATCCTGGATGGACATGCTGCAGAACTCTTCCTGGTTGTAACCATACATCGAGCAGCAAACCTCATTGGGATCATGGATTTTGCCCTGGGAATCAACCAGCCAGAAGCCGTCCTGGGTGGTGGTTTCAATGGTTTGAAACAGTTCTGCGAGTCGGCGCATATCCGCTTCAGTTTCCCGGCGCGCGGTGATATTCTCAATCGTGGTCAGGGCGCGCACCGGCTCGCCGGCCACATCCCGGATGACGGTCATGTTCACGCTGACCCAAATCTCGCTGCCGTCCTTGCGCCGGTAACGTTTCTCGATTTGGTAATCCGGCCGCTCGCCCCGGACAACCTGCTGGAACAGGTTCCAATCCCGCTGCCGGTCTTCCGGATGGGTGAGTTCAGCAACTTTCAGCCGGAGCAGTTCTTCCTCACGGTAGCCGGTGAGGTCGCACATTTTCTGATTAACGCGCAGCAACTGACCGGTACTGGGATCCGCCTTTGCCATGCCGATGGAAGCCAGTTCAAAGATCGCGCGGAACTTCGCCTCACTCGCCCGCAGCGCCTCCAGCGCCTTTTTGCGGTCATGGATATCCATGATGGCGCCGATCATGCGGGTGGGGCGCCCCCCGGCGTCCCGCACGGCTTCGCCCCGTGAAAGCACCCAGCGATAACTCCCATCCTTATGGCGCAACCGGAATTCGATACGGTAGGGCTCCGACGCCTCCAGATGCGCCCGGGTCGCCGCCTGCACGGCGGTGAGATCATCGGGGTGGATAAGCTTCAGGAATGTGGATTTGTGGCCGGCCAGTTCATCACCGTGGTAGCCGATGATTGCCTTCCAGTGCGGGGAAAAATACTCTTCATCCGTGAGCATGTTCCAATCCCAGAGCCCGTCGTTCACCGCCTTTTCCATGAGCAAATAGCGCTCCTGACTCCGTATCAACGCCTCCTCGGCGAGTCGGCGCTGGGTGATGTCCTCGAAGGTGATCACCGCCCCGACCAATTGACCCTGATCATCGATTGCGGTACTGGCATACTCGACGGGAAAGCAGGTGCCGTCCTTGCGCCAGAACACATCGGTGGCGACTTGGTGCACTTTGCCATCATGATAGGCTGCGTAAATGGGGCATTCCGCCACCGGGTAAGGGCTGCCGTCGGGTTTGGAGTGATGCCAAAGGCTGTGGCTGTGACGGCCGATCAAGGTTGCGGCATCATGGCCAAGCATCCTGGCCGCCGCCGGATTGACGAAGGTGTGGTTGCCTTGCAAATCCAGCCCTACAATACCTTCCGCGGCGGAGTTCAAAATGAGTTCATTTTGCTGGTGGAGCCGCATCAGCTCGTTATTCGCCGCCAATTCTCCGGAGACGCGGATCGCCGCGATTTGCAGCAGCTGGGTGCCGAGTCGCGCGTTGGGCATGGGTTTGGAATCCAGCACGGCGACCAAACCAATCACCTTGCCGGCGGCGTTCAACAAAGGAATGCCGAGGTAGCTTTGCGCGCCCATTTCCACCAGCAACGCATCGGCCGGAAACAACTCCTGCAGTTTTTCGCTGAAGTGGCCGATCTCCCTGCCGATGACCTTGGCGCAGGGAGCGCCGCGCGTTGAATATTCAATGTCCGGCGCCAGCCTGCCTTTGGCGAAGAGGCCAAAGGTTTGCACGGTTTCCGGTGCCTTGAGCCGGCCGATAAACACATAGTCCACCTCCAAAATCCGGCCGATCAATTCAACCAGCCGGCCAAAGAAATCCTCCGGGCGCTTAGACCAACCTTCCTGCGCAACGAAGGCTTGGATCCGTTCCAAATGCTTGCGCTCGTTGATGTCGCGGGCGATGCCCTGGATGGCATAGGGCTTTCCGTCACGGTGGACGAGCGTGGAATTGGATTCCAGGAAAAACGTCCGCCCGTCCCTGGCCCGCACCTTAAATTCCCGCGGGGTTTGCTGGCGGCCGGTGGTGCGGATTTCCTCGAGGACTAGAACCGCCAGTTGGTGCTGATCCGCTGAGAGCAAAGAGTCGAAGGTCAGGCCGGTGATTTCCTCGCGTCCGTAGCCGAGCAAATCCAGCGCCGCCTGATTCGCGTCCAAAAAACGGCCGGCAAAATCGTGGATGAAGACGCAGTCGATCGAACTTTGGAAAAGCGCCAGGTAACGCTCCTCGGTTTGTTTAAACGCGACCTCGGCCTGCCGGCGCTCCGTGATATCCCGCGCCGTGGCAAAAATTCCCAGCAGCCCCGCTGCGGTCCGATAGAGGCTGGCGTTGTAGAGCACCTCGGTGATGCGGCCGGAAACGTGGCGGATGGCCAGCGGGCAATCCCGCACGAAACCATCAATAAAGACGCGCTCGTAGGCCACCTGCGCCCGGGCCGGCTCGGTGAAATAATCGGAAAAATCCGTCCCCACGAGCTGCCCGCGCATCAGGCCGGTGACCTGCAGCAAAGCTTCGTTAACGTGGGTGATTTTCCCCTCGGCGCTGATCGTGACGAAAGGATCCAGGCTGGCCTCGATGAGGCTGCGCGTGTAATCGGACGACTTCTGTAAGAAATCCTTCGCCGATTTCAGGTCATGGATATCAGTGCAGGTGCCAAACCACTTGATGATCGTCCCGGATGGGTCGCGCAACGGAACCCCGCGCACCAGCCACCAGCGATAGACGCCATCCGCCCGGCGCAACCGGATTTCCTGCAAATACTCGCCTCCGGTCTGGATTGACCGCTGCCAGGCATGCAATGATCCAGCCTGATCGTCCGGATGAATAACCGTGCTCCAACCGTCGCCCTGGCTCGACTCGGTTTTCAGCCCGGTATATTCGCTCCACTTTTGATTTTGATAGGAGAGCCAGCCGTCCGGACGGGCGGCCCAAACGATCTGCGGTACCGAATCGGCGAGCAACCGGAACGCGGTTTCGCTCTCCCGCAGGGTTGATTCCGAATGCTGGAGATCACGGTTGCGCTTTTCCAGGTCGGCGTTCAGTGAACGCATTTCGGCCAGATGCCGCTGCCGGGAAAATGAAATGATGCCGGCGGCGCATAATATAAGAATCAGGACGAAGAGAAAGATGATCAGGCCGGTTTCGGTTCGCAGGTCGGCGAAGATTTCCTGCTGATCTTCCTTCACCACCATGCACCAGTCCGAGCCGGGAATCGAAACGAGGTCGGCCAGGACGGCCGCGCCCCGATAGTCGGTTCCCGCGAATATACCCTGCCGGCCCAGCACGGCTTGGACGGCGGGATTGTTGGTGTGGGTGAGCGGCAAGCGCAGCGTCAGCGCGCTGGCATTGGCAAAACGTCCAACGCTCAGGAATAAAGCCGACCCGCCATCGCGCCGCACGATGACCGACTCCCCGCTGCGGCTGGGCGCAGGCCACGACTGGATAAGCGGAAACAGGTAATCCGCCACATTATTTCGCAACAGGACAACCGCTAGCGGTTTCCCCGCGTCGCTCCAGGCAATGGATAGAACATCAATTTTTATGCCCCCATTGGTATCGCGGAACAAATCTGAAAACACCGCTTCCCGACCGGCGATGGCCGACGCGATGGCCCGTTTTGTCTCTGGCCCGATCCCGGCGGAATTGGTTTGAGCGGCCAGCAGGATAGACCCATCCGGGGCGAGCAGGAAAATGTTCTCGTAACGGCCGTATTTCTGTTCGACCGCCAACCGGTTCTGCAATCTGGCCCGCAAAGCATCGTCCGGCTTGCTCAAATACCTGGCCACCACGCTGGTCAGCAGTGAGCTGTGAACCATCCGGTTGGCATCATCCAATCGTTCCTGTCGCCATTCCTGAATCTGATAGGACTTCAATTTACCGATGGCGGAGATTTCCTCAAATTTGCTCCGCTCAAACCGGTTAATCGTCACCAGATAAAACCAGGCCATTCCCGCGAGCAACAGCGAGATGAACGCGAGGCCAAAAAACAGCGTGCGGCTTGATTTGAATTTCATAATTCCCCCCGCTTCTGTCGTGGAAAATGGTGAAATCCCGCCCGTTCAATCACCCTCCGGCTGGTGAGGGCTGGGCTGCCGGCGGTCGCGGAAAACCGCATGAATGCGATATCAAATGCCGGCCATCGGACTTTCATAGGCATGGGCGGGCGGGTCAAGGTTTATGCAATTAACTAAAATGATCAGTAGCTTGCCGATAATTTGACGGCAAAACGCAGGGTCAGCTAACCATGGATTGCCTTTGCCTCAACGCTTCTTGCTCAATCCTTTTCGGGAGAGCGGAGGGGGGGCGATCCAAGCCGGCCGGCGCCATCTGATTTACTGGCCAATCGATCCGGCCAATCCCGCCGCGGGCATACCCACCGACGCGGATGACCATAACCCAGCCCGGGAAAGTCGGGAGGAACTGACCTGCCGACCACGCGGCAAACGGGAAACCCAGCGCCTTAAGCCGCGATTTTGGCCGGGTTAACCAGACACATAACCTGATGATCCTCGATTTTATATCTGGTCAGGGACAGGTTAACCGCGCCGTTGGCGGGGCCGGGCAGGGGACGCTTGGCCATGAGACAGGCACCCATCAGCAAACCGAAAACCAGAAGGCTGGCCATGGCGTATAGGCAAACCAGGCACAGAACGATGGTGTGAATTATCATAATTTATTTTTTGCCTGACGCCTATTTACCCCCCTTTCACGGCGCCACGAAATCAATTTCAGTTAACGCAGGTTTTTAATCATTAAACGCAGGTCCAAGCCCGGTGGTGTCCATAGAAGAGGCTGCTGCGGGGAGGAAATCATTTTTTTTCAGCCGCCGGAGCAATCGCGAGCGCGGCGGCTGGCGGCATGATGGGTTGGGGTGACCCTGCGCCCATTGAAGTCCGGCCATCAGCGCTGTAAACCATGTCGTTTAATGCAAATAATCCATCGCTGGCTGCAAACCCTTCACACCCCGTCC
>CAIJNQ010000115.1 GCA_903822015.1 uncultured Verrucomicrobia subdivision 3 bacterium
AGATCGCGGAATCCCCGCGCGGCATCGTGCTCGTGGCGGGCTCGACCGGTTCCGGCAAATCCACCACGCTCGCCGCGATGGTGGAGCACATCAACGGCAATTTCAAAAAACATATCGTCACGCTCGAAGATCCGATCGAATTTGTGTTCGAGGACAACCAGTGCGTGATCGAGCAGCGCGAAGTCGGCCTCGACACCCAGTCGTTTCATCATGCCCTGCGCAACATCCTGCGGCAGGATCCGGACATCATCATGATCGGCGAAATGCGGGACGACATCAGCTTCGCGGCGGCCATGAGCGCGGCGGACACCGGGCATCTGGTGTTGTCCACGCTGCACACCACGAACGCGGCGCAATCCATCGTGCGCATCCTGGATTTTTTCAAGGCGGACGAGCGCGAACAGGTCCGCCGCCAGCTCGCGGCCACCTTGCGCGGTGTCATCTGCCAGCGCATGGTCACCTCCGTGCAAAACACGATGACGCCCGCCCTGGAAATCCTGATCAACTCGCCGCTGGTCCGGAAGATGATCGAGGAGAACCGGCTGGACAAACTGGGCGCCGTCATCGAAACCAGCGCGGACGACGGCATGATCACATTCAACCAGTCGTTATTCAATTTGGTTAAATCCGGCAAGGTCTCCGAGAAGGAAGCTCTTGCCAAGGCCAGCAATCCGCAGGCGCTGGAGATGAATTTCAAGGGCATTTTCCTCAACGAAGGCGGTCGCATTGTGAGTTGATCGATAAAACCATAAAAAATCGGGAGAAAACACTCGTTGACTTAAATTCGATAGGAATTATCGTTTATTTTCATGTGGGTTTCCAAGAAGACCGATTACGCGTTGCGGGTTTTGTTCACGTTGGTGGATCATTATGGCGGCACGCCGATCCCCATCCGTGAACTGGCCCGGCGCAATGATGTTCCCAAGCGCTTCCTTGAGCAGATCCTCTTGGACTGCAAGACGCGCGGTTGGGTCAGCAGCGAAGCGGGAATCCGGGGCGGTTATGTGTTGGCAAAAAATCCTGCCAAGATCACTATGGGCGAGGTCGTGCGCCATTTTGACGGTATCTTGGCACCAATCGACTGTGTTTCCGTCGCCGGTTACAAGCGCTGTTCCCAGGAGCCCATGTGCCGGTTCCGACGTGTTTTTCTGGATGTCCGGAATTATGTGGCAGGCGTGATGGATCGGTCCACGCTGGCTGAGGTCGCCAAAATCACCCCGGTTTCAAAACTGGAGATTTCCGGCAGTTTCCTGGGCGGGGAAGGGATTTAAAATAATTCAAAAAGACGGTTGACAAGTTTGCAGTCCTGTGGATAATTACGACATATAAAGTCGTTATTAAAACGAAGTGGAAAAAAGTCTGAAATTGGTCTGTTCGTGCTTGGCAGGGAATTGATCGGTTGTTGAAAACTTTTTATTTGGATTTAATAACGACACAATAAGTCGCAATTTAAAATATAGGTATATGAGCGCGGTCACAATCAAGGCGGTCAGCGGCGCAGTTGAAAAGCTGGAGTGGCTGGAAGTGGTCCGGCAGCAGGTCGGGTCCTTGAGCTATGGCGTGGTTCAGATCGTCATTCACGATGCGCAGGTGACGCAGATCGAAAAGACCGAGCGGGTGCGGCTGGACAAGCCGCGTGCGAAAACAATTTAGGCCGACCAGAAAACTGGTGGCATAAACCAAAAGAAACCGGCTGCTGACTGGAAACCGGAAGCGGCTTAGAAACGAAAAGCAAAATGAAAAAAAAACAACTGTGGCTGGCAACGATCCTGGGGGCGCAACTCGCCTTCACTTCCCCGGCCGCCGACACCAACGATACCAATCGAGATGCCGACCTTGCTGCCTTGAAGCAGCAGCTGCTTGAACTCAGCCAGAAGGTTCAAGCTTTGGAAAGCCAGCGCGCTGCGGATCTGCAGGCGGCCGCCGCGGCCGCCCAGACGCAAAATCAGGATCTGGACCAGAAAGTCAGGATCCTGGCTCGCGAGCGGGAACTGGATCAGGAAGCCGCCGCCGCCGCCGCGAAATCGGCGCCCAGGTTGCAGGTGGGTCCGGGCGGTTTTATTGCCAGCTCGGCGGACTCGAATTTTGTGTTCAGCCTGAAAGGCGTGCTTCAGGTGGACAGCCGCACGTTCTTCAATGATTCCGTCAACAAGAACGCCAACGATGGAATCATTTTGCGCCGCGCCCGCCCGATTTTCCAGGGGACGCTCTACCGCGATTTTGATTTCAAGTTCACCCCCGATTTCGCTCCGTCCTCCGGACCGACGATTTTCGATGCCTATGGTAATTATCGCTATGCCCCGTGGGCGCAATTGCGTTCCGGCAAATTCAAAACGCCGGAAGGCCTGGAGCAGTTGCAGGAAGATGTGAATATTTCATTCAACGAGCGGTCGCTGGCCTCCGATTTGGTGCCCAACCGCGATGTCGGCTTACAATTGTGGGGGGATATCAAAGGTGGCTTGTTGAGCTATGCGGCGGGCATTTTCAACGGCGTGGGTGATGAGCAGAATTCCAGCAATGCGGCGTTTGAAAATGAGGTCGAGTTTGCCGGACGCCTCTTCACGCAACCGTTCAAGAGTTCGGACCTTACAGCCTTGCAAGGTCTCGGTTTTGGCGTCGCCGGCACTTCGCAAAATGGCACCTCCAACACCAAGGACCTGCCTACCACCACCGGCGGCACTTTGCCCGGATACACGACGGACGGTCAGCAGCAGTTCTTTGCTTACAATCCCGCCATCGGCACGGTCGTGGCGAGTCGCGAACACTGGCGTCTATCTCCGCAGGGTTATTATTATTACGGGCCGTTGAGTCTGTTGGGTGAATACGCCATTTCCGACCAGGGTGTTCGCAATACCACCACCGGCGCACAAGCCTACCTGCAGAACACGGCTTGGGAAGTTTCCGGCGGCTGGGTGTTGACGGGCGAAAATGCCTCGTTTGGCGGCGTGACGCCGCTCCACCCGTTTGATCCGCATAACGGACAGTGGGGTGCTTTCCAGGTGGTCGCCCGATATGCCGAACTGAACATCGACAACGCCGCATTTCCGGTGTTTGCCAATCCAGCTTATTCCGCCTCCACCGCGCAAGCCTGGTCAACCGGACTCAACTGGTATCTCAACAAAAACATCCGTTTGAACGCGAGCTTCTCGCACACGACCTTCACTGGCGGGGGCGCATCCACCGGGTCCGGTGCCACCACCTCCCCGGGTGTCGTTACGCGCCAGCCGGAAAATGTGTTCTTCACCCGCGTTCAACTGGCATTTTAACGAATAACCTGGAAAAAAATCATTCATGAAAACATTTCTAAAAATTCTATTCGTGCTGGCGCTCGCCGGCGCGGCGAACGCCAAGGAAATCAAGCTGCTCAATGTTTCCTACGATCCCACGCGGGAGCTATATGGGGATTATAACGCGGCCTTCGCCAAATATTGGAAGGCCAAGTCCGGCGATGACGTGACTGTTTCGCAATCTCACGGTGGCTCCGGCAAGCAGGCGCAGTCCGTCATCAACGGTCTCGAAGCGGACGTCGTCACCCTCGCTTTGGCCTACGATATCGATGCGATTTCGAAACAGGCGAAATCGCTGCCCGCCGACTGGCAGAAACGGCTGCCGAACAACAGCACGCCCTACACCTCGACCATTGTCTTTCTGGTCCGCAAAGGCAATCCGAAGGGGATCAAGGACTGGGATGATGTTGTGAAAAAAGGCGTTAGCGTCGTCGTGCCCAACCCGAAAACCTCCGGCGGTGCCCGCTGGGCCTATCTCGCCGCCTATGCTTACGCCTTGGAAAAAAATCATCGCGACGACGCGGCGGCTCAGGGCTTCATCAAGCAGCTCTATAAAAACGTCCCGGTCCTCGATTCCGGCGCCCGTGGTTCGACCGTGACTTTCGCCCAGCGCGGCATCGGCGATGTCTTGCTGGCCTGGGAGAACGAGGCTCACCTCGCGCTCAAGGAATTTGGTGCCGACAAGTTCGACATCGTCACCCCTTCGTTGAGCATCCTTGCCGAACCGCCCGTTACCGTTGTGGATAAAAATGCCCGGCGTCATCACACGACCGAAGTCGCGAATGAGTATTTGAAATATCTTTACTCCGACGAGGGCCAGGAAATCGCGGCCCGGAATTTTTACCGGCCGCGCAATGAAGCCATCGCCGCTAAATATGCCGCCAATTTCAACTCGGTGAAGCTGGTGAGTATTGATGAGGAATTTGGCGGCTGGGCGAAGGCGCAGCAGACCCACTTTGCCGACGGCGGCACGTTTGACCAGATATTCCAGCCGCAAAACTGAAATCTTAAACCCCGAAATGCTATGACCATTACCGCATCTTCCGGAATCATCGCCCAACCGGCGCGGCGTCTTCGCCGCGACATTGCTGAGCTGCTGGCCCCCCTGGAGCGCATTGCCGCGAACTCGGCCAACCTCGTCGCCAATCACGACGCGCGTTTTGAAGTGGGCGGCGAAAGCTACGTGCTCCCGCGCTACCTGTTCGTTGGGCCCCGCGGCGGCGACACGCCGATCCGCGTCGGCATCTTCGCCGGCATCCATGGCGACGAACCGGAAGGTGTTCACGCCCTGATCCAGTTCATCAAGCTGCTGGAGTCCAGGCCGGAGCTTGCCGCGGGTTATTATTTGTCGTTTTATCCGGTCTGCAACGCCACCGGATTCGAGGATGGCACCCGGTTCTCCCGCAGCGGAAAAGATTTGAACCGCGAATTCTGGAAGGACTCCGCCGAGCCGGAGGTCCGGCTGCTGCAGGCCGAGCTGCAATCCCGCTCGTTTCAGGGCATTATTTCACTGCATACCGACGACACCAGTTCCGGTTTTTATGGCATTGTGCGCGGGGCGACGTTGACCAAGCATTTGATTGAACCCGCCTTGGCTGCGGCGGAAAAATTCCTGCCGCGCGACGAGCGTCCCGTCATTGATGGTTTCAATGCGCGCCGCGGTGTCATCCGCGACTGCTATGACGGGGTTTTGTCCGCGCCGCCCAAAGTGCGTCCGCGTCCGTTTGAAATCATTCTGGAGACCCCGGCCACCCCGCCGGAGTTTCTGAAGGAACTGGCGTTTGTCGCGGCCCTCCAGACAATTTTGCTCGAATACAACAAATTCATCGCCTACGCTCCGAACCTCTAAACCGTGGCGACCCAGCGAATCAGCGGCAAAAAAATTCGCGTGCTGCCGGGCTTCAAACTGACGCTCGGCTTCACGCTTTTTTACCTTGGCCTCATCG
>CAIJNQ010000116.1 GCA_903822015.1 uncultured Verrucomicrobia subdivision 3 bacterium
ATATTGACCACGGCACCTATCCGTTCGTCACGTCGTCAAATACCACCGCGGGCGGCGCCTGCACCGGTTCGGGCGTGCAGCCGCACCGGATGGATCGCGTTGTCGGCGTCATGAAGGCTTACACCACGCGGGTCGGCGAAGGGCCGTTGCCGACGGAAAACGCCGAGATTTCCGATTTGCTGCACGGCATGGGCCGGGAATTCGGCGCGACCACCGGCCGCGCCCGCCGCTGCGGCTGGTTTGATTCCGTGGCCACGCGCCATGCGACGATGGTCAATGGCATCGATGACCTCGCCATCACGAACCTCGACGGCCTCGACACCGTGGAGACCATCAAGGTCTGCGTTGCCTACCGGCATGGCAAGTTGCAATACGATTTCATGCCGAACGATGCGGAGATTCTTGCCGCATGCAAGCCGGTTTACGTCGAATTTGAAGGCTGGCGCACGCCCACGGACAAATGCAAAACGTTCAAGCAGCTGCCGAAGAAGGCGCAGGCCTATTTGAAAGCCATCGCCGGGCTGACCAATGCGAAATTGTATATCGCCTCCGTCGGCCCGGGGCGGGATCAGACGATTTTTGTCTAGTTTGGGGTTTATGACGGTAAAGCCAAGGTGCTCTGTGATCGCCCTGCAAGATGAGTTCACCGGTCCAATTAAGTCCCGAAGCCGCGGCTAATCTCCCGCGCCACGTCGCCGTGATCATGGATGGTAACGGGCGCTGGGCGAAGTCGCGGCATCTGCCGCGCATCGAGGGGCACCGCCGCGGCGCGGATTCGGCGCGCGAAATCATCCGCACGGCCGGCGAACTCGGGATCAAATACCTCACGCTCTACGCATTCTCCGCCGAGAATTGGAACCGCCCCAAGGACGAGGTAGATGCGCTGATGAAATATCTCGTTCATTACCTCAAGACCGAGACGAAGGACCTCAATAAAAACAACGTCCGGCTGGAAGTCATCGGCCAGATTCACCGTCTGCCGGACAATGTGCAGGAACATCTGGCGAAATCCATCGCCACGCTCTCCCGGAACAACGGTCTGACGCTCATCATGGCATTGAGCTACGGCAGCCGCATAGAGATTGTCGAGGCCGTCCGGCAGATTGCGCAGAAGGTTAAATCCGGCAAGCTCGACCCCGCCGACATCACGGAGAAGGTGATTTCCGATCATCTGTGGACGCGCAATGTGCCCGATCCGGATTTGCTGATCCGCACCAGCGGCGAAATGCGCGTGAGCAATTTTCTGTTGTGGCAGATCAGCTACGCCGAACTGGTCATCACCCCGACGCTCTGGCCGGATTTCAAGAAGCCGCAATTTTTCGCCGCACTCGAGGAATATGCCCGGCGCAACCGGCGTTTTGGCGGAGTGTAACTCTCAGGCCGGAACGGGTGCGTCGCCGAGGATGGCGTGGATGGCCCCCAACAGCTTGTGTTGGTCCACCGGTTTGTGGAAAAAGGTCATGATGCCGGCGGCTTCAGCACGCTCCTTGTATCTTGCCGGGTCGGTCGAGGAAATGATGATCACGGGGATTTTTTCGGCGTCACACATGCGCCGCGCCCAGTCGATGATCAAAAAACCATCCCGCAAATTGCCGCCAATGTTACCCGCATCGGGCGGAAAATCCAGGTCAAGCAGGATCAAATCCGGCCGGTCCTTGCGCAGCAGGGTGATGGTCTCGGACCCGGTCTCGGCCATCAGCACACGATAGCCCTGGCTGGTCAGCGAAAAATACATGGCTTTGAGCACGACCTTGTTGTCATCCACGACGAGGATTTTCTTCGCGTCGGGCGCGATTGATTTATGTTCCATTTTTGTCTTTCTTAAAATTTAAGTTTGGGCCGAGGGTGCAATAATAGCAGTTTGAAGGCCAAATCCGTGGGTAATTGGCTGAAATATCCGACCCATTCGGCGCCAGCTAAACCTTGCGGCGGCGGGTTGTTTTGCAAGAATAAGCCGGTGAACTCTTCATTTCGATTGGGCGTGCTCGGATCCGGCAGAGGCTCAAACTTTGTCGCGATTGCCGATGCGGTGGCCGCCGGGAAAATTCCGGCG
>CAIJNQ010000117.1 GCA_903822015.1 uncultured Verrucomicrobia subdivision 3 bacterium
GGGGCGTCGCCCGAACTGCATGTCCGGTGCGAGGAGGGCAAGGTGGAGATCCGGCCGATCGCGGGCACGCGTCGCCGCGGGAAAAGCGACGGCGAGGATGCCGCGCTCGAAAAGGAGCTGCTCGCCGATCCGAAAGAGCGCGCCGAGCACGTCATGCTGGTGGACCTTGCGCGCAACGACATCGGTCGGGTGTGTGATTTTGGCATCGTGCAGGTGAAGGAGCTGATGTTCATCGAGCGTTACAGTCATGTCATGCACATCGTCTCGCAGGTGGAAGGCAGATTGTCGGCGGAGAAATCGAATTACGACCTGATGCGCGCAACCTTTCCCGCCGGCACGGTCAGCGGGGCGCCGAAAATCCGCGCGATGCAGATCATTTCCGAGTTGGAACAGACCACTCGCGGCACTTACGCCGGCGCGGTCGGCTATTTTTCCTTCAACGGCAATCTCGACACTTGCATCACCATTCGCACCGCCCTCATCAAGGACGGCCAAGCCTACGTCCAGGCCGGCGGCGGCTGGGTGAACGACTCCACGCCCGAAGGCGAATATCAGGAGACCATCAATAAATCCATGGCCATGCGGAAGGCGATTGCGATGGCGGAGAGTTTCGGGAAATCGTGATAGGTTGAATGGTAAAAAATCGTGTGAGCAAATCCGATTTAACGATGGAACCATTTAACAATTCAACGGGGCCGGCCTGCGTGCGCTGCGGCAGTTTTGAGGCGCTGGAAATCGGCGGCCAGCAGCTCTGCGCGGACTGCGTGGCGCTCGCCGGTTGCGGCTGTGCCGGCCACGGCGATGGCGAGGCTGAATAAGTTTCCATTGCGGCAGCGGTGGCTTTTGTTAAGTTGCAGATGGATTGGAAATTTTATGCGGCACGGGCGTTTCATCGCGGTGTTCGGGATCTTCATCAGCGTGGCGGTCAACGCGGCGCAAGTCGGCCTGATTAAAATTGCGGGCGCCATCGGCCCGGCGTCGGCCAGCTACATTGCCCGGGCCATTGACGCGGCCACGGCCCGGAACGACCAATGTCTCATCATCCAGCTTGATACGCCCGGCGGCCTGGTGGATTCCGCTTCGCAGATTGTCGAGAAGTTCTACGGCGCCAAAATCCCCATCGTGGTTTATGTCGCACCCGCCCCGGCCCGCGCGGGCAGCGCGGGCGTTTTCATCACGATGGCGGCGGATGTGGCCGTGATGGCTCCGCACACGCGGATCGGTGCGGCGCATCCGGTGGAACTGGGCGCCAGCGGCGAGGTGGCAAAGACCGACGAGGTGATGAAGCAGAAAATGGAAAACGACACCGCCAGTTTCGCCCGATCCATCGCGGAAAAGCGGAATCGCAATGTGGACTGGGCCCGATCCGCCGTGCTGGAAAGCGCTTCCATCACCGCCGAAGAGGCGCTGGACAAAAATGTGATCGATTTCATCGCTGTGGACCTGCCGGATCTGCTGGCGCAACTGGATGGGCGCGAAGTCCAGGGCCGGGCGCTGAATACGGCCGGGGCTGAAGCCGTGGAAATTCCGATGAATGCCTGGGAGCAGTTCTCCCTGTTGTTCCTGCGGCCGGAGGTGATGTTCATCCTGATGCTGATGGTGATTTATGGGATCATGGGCGAGCTGAGCAGCCCGGGCGCGATCCTGCCGGGCGTGGTCGGGGTGATTGCGCTGATCCTCGTGCTTTACATGTCGGCGATCCTGCCGGTCAACATCACCGGCATCGTCCTGATCCTGCTGGCGGTGGCGCTGTTCATCATCGATGTGTTTGCCACCACGCATGGCGTGCTGACGGCGGGTGGCATTCTGGCATTTTTTCTCGGCGCCCTGATGTTGTTCAGCGGGGCCGGGCCGGGCTTCGGTTTGTCGCTGGCGTGGATCCTGCCCGGGACTCTGCTCACCGCGGCGTTCTTCGTTTTTGTCGTGGGCGAGGGTCTGCGCGCCCAGTTCAAACCCGCCCGGGCCGGCGCGGAAATCATGCTCGGCCAGACGGTGAAGGCGCTTTCGCGGATTGACGCGGCCGCCGGCCGGGTGTTTATCGAGGGGGAAAACTGGCAGGCCGTGAGCGAAACGCCGGTCGCGGCCGGCGAGCCGGTGGAAGTCATCGGCCGCGCGGGACTGACTTTGAAAGTGAAACCAAAAACCAACAACGGAGAAAAACTATGAATGAACTCATCGGCTTGCTTGTGAAATTATTCGGCGCCCTCGGCCCGCTCGTGATCGTGCTGGTCGTGCTGGCGATCTTCATCCTGCCGCAGTCCGTCCGCATTCTGCGCGAGTACGAGCGCGGCGTGATTTTCCGGCTCGGCAAACTCCAGGGCGCCAAGGGGCCGGGGCTGGTGTTTCTGATCCCCGTCGTGGACAAGATGGTAAAGATGGACCTGCGCGTCGTGACCATTGATGTGCCGCAGCAGGAGGTCATGACCAAGGACAACGTCCCCGCCACGGTGGACGCCGTGATTTATTTCCGCGTCGTGGACCCGAACGCGGCGGTGGTGAAGGTGGAGAATTACTGGAAGGCCACCTCGCTCATCGCGCAGACGACCCTGCGCAGCGTGCTGGGGCAGTCGCCGCTGGACGATTTGCTCGCCCAGCGCGACGTCATCAATCAGAAGCTGCAGGAGATCATCGACAAGCAGACCGAGCCGTGGGGCATCAAGGTCACCTCGGTGGAGGTCAAGGACGTGGCGCTGCCGGACAGCATGAAGCGCGCGATGGCCAAGCAGGCCGAGGCCGAGCGCGAACGCCGCGCAAAAGTCGTGAACGCCGAGGGCGAATTCCAGGCTGCTGAAAAGATGGTGCAGGCGGCTGCCTTGATCGCCAAGGAGCCGATCGCGCTGCAACTGCGCTATCTGCAGACCATGCGCGAAATGGCGAGCGAGCATAACACGACCACCTTCCTGCCGCTGCCGATCGATTTGTTCAGCGCCTTTTTGAAGAAGTAAAAGAGTTGCCCGCCAGATTCATTTCACTATTTTGAAAACATGAAGAAAGAATTTACGGCAGTCATCAAGCGGGATTCCGGCTGGTGAATTGGCTGGATTGAGGAAATCCCCGGCGTGAACAGCCAGGGCAAAACCAAATTGGAGTTGATGAAAAATTTGCGGTCCGCATTCTCCGAGGCATTGGAATTTAATCGCAATGACGCGTTGAAAGCGGCTGAAACCGATTACGAGGAAACCGCCATTCTGGTGTGAAACGCCGGGAATTGATTCGCCACTTGAGCGCCAAAGGATGCCGGCTGGTGCGTGAAGGCGCGAGTCATTCTTGGTGGGAAAACCCGGCGCTCAACCGGCGATCGGCGGTTCCACGCCACACGGAAATCAGCCGGTTCCTGGCGCGGAAAATCTGACGTGATTTGGGCATTGTAGAACCGTGATCACGAAATCTGTTTGTGCCGAAAGCGTCCGCTTCACCAGCGGCGTGATGCGTGTTCGCCTTGACGACGGGCGCGAAATCAGCCTGCCACTCAACGAAGTGCCATGGCTGAAATGGCTGGCGAAAGCCACGCCCAAACCGCGCGCCAACTGGGCGATTGAACCGGGCGGCTTTGCCATTTACTGGCCGGACTTGGACGACGGTATTGAAGTCTGTCACCTGCTGGATTCCATGCCGCTCGTTTGACGGCCAGGGCACAGACGGTGAGCGGTTTTAATTCGACAATCAACCATCGAAA
>CAIJNQ010000118.1 GCA_903822015.1 uncultured Verrucomicrobia subdivision 3 bacterium
GATTTCCGCCCGGGCGTGCATCCCTTCGCCGACGATGTGATAGCCGGCGGGCGTCTGCATCCAGGAATTCGCCACGACGATCCACACCGCGCTGAAATGCGCGCCGAGCGCCACCATGCACGTCGAGAAAAAGTGCGTTTTCCGTCCGACCCTGTCCCAGCCGAACAATAGCACCGCGAGAAATCCGGATTCCAGAAAGAACGCAAAAATGCCTTCCGCCGCCAGCGCGCTGCCGAACACGTCGCCCACAAAGCGCGAATATGTTGCCCAGTTCGTCCCGAATTCAAATTCCATCACGATGCCCGTCGCCACGCCGATGGCGAAAGTGAGGGCAAAAATTTTTGTCCAAAACCGCGCCATCTGGTGATACAACGTGTTGCCGGTGCGCAGCCAGGCGCCTTCCATCAGCACGAGCATGATGCCCAGACCGATGCTCAACGGCGGGTAGATGTAATGAAACGCAATCGTTGCGCCGAACTGAATTCGGGAAAGGGTTAAGACATCCATAAACAATCATTTAAAGTTCTACTAAATTTGCGCCCTGCCAACCGTTTTTTTGTCCCACCGGCAAAGGTATTGGTTTTGCTGAATTTCATTAGAAGCCGGCGGGTCATTGATGGCACGGTATTCAGGTTGTCCGTTTCAAATATAAAATGGCCACCAGCGACCCCATGCTGACAAATCGCCACAAAGTCAGCCCTTCACCAACGTGCGCCACCCGACTGCCCGCAACGCGCGGAGCGACAGCGAAGTGCCGATCAGGAACAGCACCAGAATCATGCCCCGCCGCGCGGTTTCCGATAACTGCGGCGACCACATCGAAATCACTGGCACATAACCCGCAGCAGCGACACCAGCAGAAAAAATCCGATAAACCACGGCCCGGCAATTTTGAAATGGTTTTGCCGGCGGGGAATAGTTTGAATCTGGTTATATTTTATGCCGTGCGCTTTTTGCTGGGCGAAAGTCCGTTGCCAGCGTTTGCCAAAAATAACTTTTTACACCACATCGAGGAAGACATTAATTAGTTGAACACGAAGATTTTACAATCCAGAGGGATTGCCTCGCCGGCTCGCGCACCCGGGTCCAATCTTAAGAGGTTGAGGTCGTTTTGATACACTGCTCGGCGTGGCCACCGTCCGCCAACGCCGGACGGGTTGCTGTTTTTATGTAATAGTGTCGACCCCATCCGTAATTATCATCTGACCGCCATATAACCTTGCGTTTGCCGCCCGGTCGGCTTTCCTCCTATGGACGTGAATCTCCCTGAAAACCATACCGCCGCCATCCTGCGGCCGCGGGTTTACTGGCGGCTCTGGCTGTTCGATACCGCATTGGTGAGCGCCGGCTTGCTGTTTTTCCTGGCCCTGCAATACGGTACCTGGGAATTCTTCGGCCGGGCCTGCGCCATGGCCTTGTTGCCGCTCATCCCTTTGCTGGTGCTGGTCGGCGGCGGCGGCAGCACGGTCTTCGCCCTGACCAGGGTCTGGATCGAACGGCGCTCTCTGCCACGGCCGGCGGCTCTGGCGTTGCTGCTCGGCCCCGCTCTGGGGGTGACCCTGTTGCTCGGGTTGCTGGGGGCCTTCAAGTCGCCCGCTCACCGGCTGGACTACATTTGTCTGGGGAACGCCCCCGCCTCGGCCAGCCAGATCCGGATCGCCGGTTATTCCACCTTCCTGCGCGAGGAATGGCTGGCCGGGTTCGAGGTCGGCCCGACGGATTTTCAATCGCTCGTCGCCCGGGCCGGGCTGGTCCCGGCGGACAACCTTGAATTCGGAAAATTCCTCGAAACCTCCGCCCTCAAACAAAGCCGGCTGTTTCAAAGCCTGCCACCGCTCAACGTTTCCCTCGGCTACCGGCGCGTTTTCAATGAACCGACGGAACACCAGCGCGGCCGCGTTTATGCCGTATATGATCCCACCACCGCCACCGCCGTGGTGTTCCGCGAATACCACGATTGACCTCCCGGAATCCCGCGGGGGCCCCTTTTAGCTTGCCGGGCAGCGGTGCCGGCTTAACTATAGTAATTAACAATAACATTGGGACATTTTGGCGATAAAAAGGAAGGGGTTGGCGGCGGTGGCGAGGTCTTTGCGCAGGCGGGTCTTGAAAGCGGCCCATAGATGTTCGATGGGGTTGAGGTCGGGAGAATAGGCTGGTAAGAAGAGCAACTGACAACCTGCGGCCTCGACCAATCGTTGCGTTGTGGGCGACTGATGGAATCGGGCGTTGTCCAATACGATCACGCTGCCGGCTGGCAGTTCAGGCAATAAGACCTGCTCAAAATAGGCGTCCACGACTTCCGTGGTGCAACTGCCTTGAAACACCAGCGGCATGATCAATTTGCCCTGCTGCGCGGCCGAGATGATACTGGTGCGTTCCCGCCGTTTACCAGCCACTGTTTGATAAATCCGCTCACCCCGGGGCGAACGGCCATATTCACGATACAGGTGGTGATCCACGCCGCATTCGTCCAGGTAAAAGACGGGCTGGCCGGCGAACTTTGCCAGTTCGCGCCGGAAGAGCCACCGTTGCACTTCGTTGCGCTCGCGATATTTTATGAGTTTTTTTTAACGTGAAGCCCAGTTGCCCCAGCCGCACCCAGATCGCGTGATGACTCACGCCAAAAACGGTTTGGAGTTCCTTGAGGGTGGCGTCGGGATGTTTTTTGACGTGCGCCTGGAGTTTATGAGGGTTGAGCTTACGCCAATGTCCCCAGCTCTTTTTCGGGGCCAACGCTCCTTTTTTGGCAGCGCCCAGATACCGATAGACGGAACTTCGCGCCAAATCAAAACGCCGAGCCGCCTCAACCTTGGAGCCTCCATTTTGAATGAACTTCAGCACCCGTTCACGCAAGTCCAACGCATATGCTTTCATGCCCATGAGCCTATCATGCTATGTCCCAATGTCAATATGAAATGCTATA
>CAIJNQ010000119.1 GCA_903822015.1 uncultured Verrucomicrobia subdivision 3 bacterium
CCATCGAATCCAGCCCGCTTGCCACGGAAAACAGATGCTCCGCCGCGGCGGCGCCTTCCTTGACATATATATAGGGCGTGAGATCGAGGTCGGAGCTGGTCAATTCCTGAAACAACCGGTGCACCGTGCCCTGAATCCAGGGGGACACGCCGTAGATCTCCACGCGGTTGCAGGTCGAAAGCAAAACAACTTCCGAGAGATTGCCGAGCAATTTAAGGCGACAGCCGCTGCATTGCAGCCGGGAGCGCGACACCGCGAGCTTCTCGCGCAACTCCACCGGCGTGGTCCGGTAACTCAATCCTGCAACAAAGATATGCATTTTTAGCTTTAGTACGGTTTGACTGTCTGGTGAGAAGATTAAGCCCGTGAAAAAAACCCGCTTACCATCTTTTGGCATTCACTACGCACCATTTGCACTTAAAATTTTGCTTAATTTTAAGAATCTTTTCGATCAGTTTTATTTAAGGCTGGTTACCCCGGTTTTGCGATGAATCTTCGGTGCTGATTTCAAGCGGATGTTCATGCGCCTGCTGCGCCTCTGAAATCCGCCCGTCCAAACACGCGGGGTTCAGCGGATAAATGTCCGGATCAAAAATGACGTGATAGAAATGCCAAACGACAATGGCCAGACAGGCGAGCACCGCCTCGTAGTAATGAATGGTCGTTGCCACGGCGACCACCCAGCGCGGCAGATGTTGGGTCACGGGAATCTTCAGCCAGATGGCCAGGCCCGTCGCACCCATGATAACCGTACCCCAGACGACCGCCCAGTATTCCATCTTTTCCGCATAACCAAACCGGCCGATTTTCGGTTTTTCCCGGGTGAGCCCGGTGAGATAACGCAGCGCATCCCGCACATCAGCCAGATCTTTTTTCACGGGAAACAAGTCCGCGAGCAGCCGCCGGCCATCGCGCGTGGCGAGGAGGTAAATCAAATGATACGCGCCGACGAGCAGCAGCAGAATGCCGGCAATACGATGAACCCAGCGCCGGAGCGGCTCGCTCGACCCGAGTATTTTCGCCACGAACGAATCCGGGAATTTCAACGCAAATCCGGTCAGCGCCAGCACGATGAAACTGGCGGCCAGAATAAAATGCTGCCAGCGCTGGGACCGCGTCATCCGCACCACGGGCCGCACCGAGGTGCGGAGCCGCGCCGCGATTTTTTTCAAGAACAGAGTCAAGTTGTGCGCCAGCATCCCGCCGATCGTGAGTAAAATCAGCGCGAGATAAATCCGCCGGACCCAGTGGTTGAGCCGGCTGCCAAAGTCGGTCCCGCCCGCCTGCCCGTCCGGGGCCACGTGGATTTTGCCCAGGGCAAATTCCCGGTTGGCCCCCGGATGACACCGGCCGCAGGTATCCACCAGATGGACCCGGCTGATGGTCGAATTCGTGTCCGAGGACGGCAGGATCTTATGGAAACCGTGGCAACTGGCGCAGTTGGCCGCCACCGTCGAACCGTATTGCCCGGCAAGGCCGTGGTAACTTTCAAAAAAAGTTGTCACGCGGTCCGCCGGCAGAGTGTATTTGGTATTCAACCGCTCCGAGGCGTGGCAGCGGCTGCAAACATCCTCGGAAATCGTCATCGCCGAACGGCTCCGGAGCGACCGGATTTTGTGTTCATCGTGGCAGCCGGTGCAGGTCGGCGCATCGTGCGATCCGGCCAGGACGGCTTTGCCGTGGACACTTTGCGCCCAATCCCGCGCCTCTTTATCATGGCACGCACCGCAGGTTTCCGCCTGGCGCGAATAATAAATCGGCGAAGTGGGCGAGTCCCCGGAAACCATCTCGTGCGAATCGTGGCAATCCCGGCACGTCGCCGCGTCGTCGTGCCCGGCCTTCAGCGCCAGACCATGAACGCTAGCGTTAAAGCTTTCCGTCTGCCGCGTGTGACAGACCGCGCAGTTCACCAGCGCAACCGGCCGGTTATCGTCGGGATGTTTGGCGGTGAGGTCTGCGTGGCAACTAATGCAGGCGTTGGTTTTGTGGGCGGACAATTTTAATTTCGCCGCGTCCACGAATAGTGAGATGGCTTTTCCCGTTGAGTTGGTTTTGAACAATGTATTGTCGCCGTGACAATCGAGGCAGTCTCCGTCCTTTAATCCGGCGGAAGCAGACAGGATCGTGAATCCCCAAATCAAAAAGGCAACCAACGCCTGCAAGGCACGGTTCATATTTTCAATGCACCAGCCGGGACAGCATCGCGTAAATGATCAACCCCAGCAGCACCAGGCCGAGGCCGAAGAAGATATAGCCGAACGTCTTGGCGATGTTCTTCCATTGGAACCATTCGTCCTTGATCCGGTAGTCGTCCAGTTTGCCAGCCTTGACCAACCGGTCATACCAGCGACGGCGTTCGTGCAACATCTCGGCCTTCGACACACGGCCGGAGAAAATGACAGTGTCCATCGGGAATTTCTCGATGCGGAAATGGGTGTTGAAAAAGTGGATGCTGAAGATGAAGCCCGCCGCCAGCAGCGCCTCGTCCGAGTGCAGGATGAGCGCGATGTTGATGGCCCAGCCGGGTAGGAAGCGGGTGAAGAATTCCGGGAACCACATGATCAAGCCCGAAGCGCCGATGATGGCGACGCCCCAGAACACGGCGAAGTAATCGAACTTCTCCCAATACGTCCAGCGATCGAACTGCGGTTTGGGACCTTTGCCGAAGAACCATTTGTTGTGGTCGATCAGATCCTTCAAATCAGCCATCGTCGGCACCATCGAGTCCGGACCGAACACGACCGAGAAGAAGCGCGGAAGCTCGATTTTTCCCGTCTCAGGATTGCGCAATTTGCCCCGCCCCTTCCATGACCGACCGATGAGCGAGGTCAGGTGCAGGGTGAAATAGAGGAACGTGATGATCGCGCCGAAGCGGTGCAGCATCCGCGCTGTTTCCGGCCCGCCAATGAGGCTGAAAATGAATTTCGCCCAGTCGGTGTAATAAAATTTGAGCGGCATGCCGGTGATGACCAGCGTCAGGAAACTGGTCACGACCAGGAAATGCAGGAACCGCTCGAACGGCTGGAACCGCGTGAACCATTCGTCGCCGGCCTGCGAGCTGATCTTTGCCTCGCGGAACGTCTTGGAATCATGCAAATACAACCACACCGCGCGCACCAGCCAGGCCAGCGTGTGGGCTCCGAAGAAACCGAACGTGCCGATGAGCAAACCGGTCATGGCCAGGAAAACGACGTGCAGCAGCGGGTAATTTTTTTTGTCCAGCGGGTTGGCGTGCGGACGGTATTCGGCGAATTTCGCGGTCGCCCCGGGATGACACTTCTGGCAGGTGGCGAGAATATTATTCGTGGACAGATGCGAGGCGGGATCGGAGATGGGCAGCACATCGTGGAAACCGTGGCAGTCGTAACAGGCGGCAACTTCCGGCGCGGCGTTCGGTTTGCCGAGCATCATCGCCTTGCCGTGGTAAGTCTCGCGATAATGTTCCAGCCGGTCCTCGTGGCACCGGCCGCAACGCTGGTCGCTCAAGGATTTGAAATTCTTGCCGGTCGGGTTGACGATTTGATGAGCACTGTGGCAATCAATGCAGACCGGCCCGCGCGGATCGCCTTTCGCGAGCAACCGGCCGTGAACACTCTGGTCGTAAGTCTCCTCAATGCCGACATGGCACTTGCCGCAGGTTTTGGCGACATTCGCGTGGTTGATGGGTGAATCGCGGTCCACGCTGCGCTTGATCTTGTGCGCACCGTGACAGTCGTTGCAGGAGGGCGCGACGATCAACCCCATCTTCAACAGCGCCGCACCATGGATGCTGTCCATGTACTGGTTCGCGGCCTCGGGAAATTCAATCTGATATTCCCGGGTAAGATTGGTGTTGCTGTGACATTTCGCGCACGTCGCCGGCAGATTCATTTTATAGACGGGCGAGTCGACATTTTTCACCGGCAAGATTTCGTGGCTGCCATGGCAGTCCCAGCATTGGGCCGCGCCAGACGCGCCCATATTATGGCTCATGCCGTGAATGCTCGTGGCGTAGTCCTTGCCTTCTTTTTCATGGCAACCGGTGCAGTTCGGCGGCGGCACGTTCCGGTCGTGCTGCAACTCCTTGATGCCGTCGTGACAATCAATGCAGTCCAACTGACTGTGAACTGACCGGGCAAACCCGTTGGTCGGGAATAAAGCCATGGCCTCGGCATGGCCATTGACCATGCGCTTATTGGCGGGATCGGTATGGCAATCGAGGCAGTCGGCGCTCGCCAGCTTGGGGCTAGGGTTTGTCGCCGCGAAACTGGTAATGGCTAGGACCAGAAAAATTGCCATCCAAAAGAACGTGCTCAGCCGATGATGTTTTTGCCTGTGCCCAGAGTTCATACCCCAATAAAATGAAGCCAGCCGAGCGAGCCGGCTCACCGGACATTGCTCTTTGCTTGTCATTTCTTGACTGGCAAACTGCGGCGAATGTTGTCACCGGAAGAAATTCAAAACGCGCTGAGTGCCGTGCATTATCCCGGCTATTCACGTGACATCGTCTCCTTCGGCATAGTCCACGAAATTTCCACCGCAAATGGCCGGGTAAACGTGGTTCTGCAATTACCATCAACCAATTCCGAAACCGCGCAGAAAATCAAGGCCGACGCGGAGCGCGTCTTGAAAGGCTTGCCCGGCCTGAGCAGCCTCAACGTGGACGTCCGGCATCCCGTTGCCAGCCCGGCGGTACCGGCAAACAAGTTAAACGACGAAAAGAAGATTCCCGGAGTGAAGTGCGTGATCGCCGTGGCCAGCGGAAAGGGAGGAGTCGGCAAATCCACCTGCTCCGCAAACCTGGCCTGCGCTCTGCAACAGCTTGGCACAAACGTTGGTTTGCTGGATCTGGACATTTACGGGCCGAGCATTCCACTAATGATGGGCGTCACCGAGAAACCGACCATCAGCGCGGCATCACGGCTTATGCCACCCGTCGCCCATGGCGTGAAAGTGATGAGCATAGGTTTGCTGATGGAAAACGACCAACCGGTCATCTGGCGCGGACCGATGATTGCC
>CAIJNQ010000120.1 GCA_903822015.1 uncultured Verrucomicrobia subdivision 3 bacterium
CCCTCCGCCACCAGGAGCCGGACCGCGTCCCGGTGAGCGACTTCTTCTGGGGTGGCTTTCTTGAGCGCTGGCGTCGGGAGCTGGGCCTGCCCGCCGATGCCGACATCTACCGCTACTACGATCTCGACTGGCAGGTAGTGAGTCCCAACATGGACCCCCATATCCGGCCCTTCGAGATCCTCTGCGACAGCGAGACAGAGGTCACAGTCCGCACCGGCTTTGGCGCCACCATTCGCAAGCGGCTCGATCTGCCCATGCCCGCCTTCGCAGCCTTCGAAACCGACACCATTGAGAAAATGGAGGCCTTTCAGTTCGACGATCCCTTCGACGAACGCCGCTACTTCAAGCCGGGCGACGACCAGATCAACGGCGTCGGCGACGGATTCACCCGCAACATCGCGCCCTTTGTCGACCGCGTCGCCGCCGTCTATCAGGACTTTCCCGTCTTCGGCTCGGTCTGCGAGGCGCACGAGATGATCTGGCGCATCATCGGCACTGAGAACGTGATGATGTGGATGGGCGAGTACCCTGACGCAATCGCCCGCTTTGTCGACCGCCTGCACCAGTTCAACCTCGGCCTGATCCGCGCCCAGATCAAGGCCGCCCAGGGGCGTCTCGCCGGCATGGTCATCTGGGGCGATGTGGCCTTCAAAACCGGCATGTTGTTCTCGCCGGTCTTCTGGCGCAAGCACTTCAAGCCGGGCGTAAAGGCAATGATCGACGAGTGCCATAGCCACGGCCTGCCCGTCATCTACCACGGCTGCGGCAACGTCACCCGCATCTTTGAGGACTTCATCGAGATCGGCGTCGATGCCTACAACCCGCTGGAGTACAAGGCGGGTCTTGACGCTGTGGACCTGCGCCGCAAGCTCGGCCACCGGCTCGGCTTTTTTCAGGCGGTTGATCTGCTTGACCATCAGGAACACGATGAAGGCCAAAATGGCGAAATTCACCGCAATGGTCAAAAAGTTGCCATAGGCAAACACCGGAACCCCCGCCTTCTTCAGGGCCGCCAGGGTGTTGTCGGTGCCCGCGGGCACATTGCCCAGCACCACAAACAGGTTGGAAAAGTCCACCTTGCCGACCACCGCGCTGACGATGGGCATGATGAGGTCACCCACGACAGAGTCCACAATTTTGCCAAATGCGCCACCAATGATCACGCCAACTGCCAGATCCATGGCATTGCCCTTGACCGCGAACTCCTTGAACTCTTGCATCATTCCCATAAAAACTCCTAAAAAAACGGAAGTGTAATGTCGCACAAATGCGCTGGATAGGGGGCGCCAATGTAAGTTCCACGAACAATTGGGCTGTGGCGGTCAGCTACAATCAACCTTTGCCCTTAGTTGTGATGTTCATTGAGGATTCTCATGAGTGAAACCCTAGTCGACACCAAATCGATCGATGCCAGTAAGCGTACCTGGATGATTGCGTCTGGTTGTGCCGGCGCTGTTGGCGGTATTGCAGTAGCCATTCCCTTCGTTAGTACTTTTCAGCCCTCCGAGCGCGCCAAGGCCGCCGGCGCAGCCGTGGAAGTGGACATCGCGGCCATCAAGCCCGGTGAAAAAATGACCGTGGAATGGCGTGGTAAGCCGGTTTGGATCGTGCGCCGTACGCCCGAACAAATCGCCGCGCTGACCAAGATCGATGGTCAATTGGCAGATCCGAAATCCGAGCGCAAGCGCGGCGAACAAACGCCCGAATACGCCATGAACGAAGGCCGTTCCATCAAGCCAGAGTTCTTTGTGGCCGTTGGAATTTGCACCCACCTGGGCTGCTCGCCTTCCGACAAGTTCACGCCAGGCCCCCAGGCCTCGCTGCCGGACGACTGGCAAGGCGGGTTTTTGTGCCCCTGCCACGGCTCCACCTTTGACTTGGCCGGACGCGTGTTCAAGAACAAGCCCGCACCCGACAATCTGGAG
>CAIJNQ010000121.1 GCA_903822015.1 uncultured Verrucomicrobia subdivision 3 bacterium
AAAGCCGCTCCGCAAAAAAGTGATGGGGCTCAAGATGGATTCGCGGACGCCGGAGGAACCGAAGCCAGATGCCGACCTAAACCTGGCCATCCAGTTGCTCAAGCTGGTCGCGCCAGCCGGGGCAGCAAGTGATTGGGAAGCCCGGCTCCGGGCCGGCGGGCTAGGCTACGGCGATTTAAAGAAGGGGTTGTTTGAGAATTATTGGAATTATTTCGCCGAGGCGCGGAAGAAGCGCGCGGAACTCGCGGCCAATCTCGATTACGTCAACGGCGTGCTCAGCGACGGCGCGGCCAGAGCGCGGACGCTGGCGCAAACGGTTTTGAAACGCGCGCGCACGGCGAGCGGATTGGAGTAAAAAAATCTCACGCCAAGACGCAAAGGCGCAAAGGGATCATGACCGAAAACGAGATTGCCAAACACGTGGTGGATGCGGCGTTTAAAATTCACACGAAACTAGGGCCGGGCTTGTTGGAAACGGTTTATGAAGCGGTGCTTGCGTTTGAATTAAAGCAGCGAGGTTTGCTGTTTGTTCGCCAGCAGGCAATCCCGGTCATTTACGAGGACGTGCATCTCGAAGAAGGCTTTCGCGCGGATCTCATGGTTGAGGGCAAGGTCATTGTCGAACTGAAGTCGGTTGAAACCATAGCGCCGGCTCACAAAAAACAAGTGCTGACTTACTTGAGTCTCACAAATTTGAAACTCGGCCTGCTGATTAACTTTGGCGAGGCACTGATCAAAGACGGTATCACCCGGGTGGTGAACGGTCTTTAATTTCCTTCGCGCCTTTGCGGCTTTGCGTGACAATGCCCTATGGATGACAAAAACACTCCGCCAACACGGTTGCGGCTGCGCATCACGGCGGCGGCGGAATCCATCGTGCGCGCCGGGCATCCCTGGCTGTTTGCGGACAGCATCCATGAGGCGAATCGCGCGGGGCAGGCTGGAGAACTGGCGGTCATCTACGACCGCAAAGACAAATTTCTGGCCATAGGGTTATTTGATCCGGACTCACCGATTCGGGTCCGCATATTGCACGCGGGGAAGCCGGCAACGATTGATGCGGCCTGGTGGCAGGCGCGGCTGGCACAGGCGCTGGCCCGGCGCGAAGGGCTTTTTGAGGCAACAACCACGGGCTACCGGCTGATCCATGGCGAGAGCGACGGCTGGCCGGGCCTCGTGCTGGATCGCTACGACACGACACTCGTGCTGAAAATTTACACGGCGGCGTGGCTGCCGCGACTGGAGGAAATCCTCGAACTGTTCAAAGCCGGCATTCCGTGCGAGCGAATCGTTCTGCGCTTGAGCCGGAACATCCAGACAGCGGCAGGACACCCACACCCCACGAGGAAATCGCAGGGAGAGGCAAGGGGTGAGGGGCATTTTAAAAGATTGGCCTCCTCACCCCTGCCCTCTCCTCCCATAGAGGAGGAGAGGGAGAAAACTAACGGCGCAGGTGGCTGGCGGGATGGGGTGATTATTTTTTCGAGAATGGCCGAACGGGAGTTCAGCGCTCCGGTCATATTCCTAGAAAACGGTATCCGCTTCGAGGCGGAGGTATTGCGCGGGCAGAAAACCGGATTCTTTCTCGACCAGCGCGAAAACCGCGCAGAAGTTGAAAAGCTGGCGGGCGGCAGGTCGGTTTTGAATGCCTTCAGTTTTTCCGGCGGCTTCTCGGTTTATGCGGCCCGAGGCGGTGCCAGGGCGGTGACGGACCTGGACATCAGCGCCCACGCCTTGGAATCGGCCAACCGAAATTTCGCGCTGAATAAACACTTTCCCGGCGTCGCAGCCAGCCGCCACGAAACCGTGCAGGCGGACACCTTTGAATGGCTGCCGGGCGCAAAAGAAAAATTTGAGCTGATCGTGCTGGATCCACCGTCGCTGGCCAAGCGCGCGACAGAACGCGAAGGGGCGGTTCACGCTTACGAAAAGCTAAACTCGCTGGGGATCGCCCGGCTTGCACGCGACGGCATTCTGGTGGCCGGCTCCTGTTCGGCGCAGGTTTCGGCGTTGGAATTTTTTGACGCGGTGCGGCGGGCCGCGTTGAAGTCCGGCCGGAAATTCACGGTATTGAAAACCCTGCAACATCCGCCGGATCATCCGGCCGGATTCAAGGAGGCGGAGTATTTGAAGGTGATTTATTTGAAATTTACGAATTAGAGCGTGTCTGAAAAATTCGACGGGCAATGTTTTTTTGGTGAAAAAGCCGGCGGGTAAGACGGGAAATAAATTGCGATTCCGATTGAAACTTAGCCTTTGCGCGGCGCCATGGCTTGGGACACCATCCGCGCATGATCCAACAGCGGTGGCTCCGCATCATCCCAGTCGCGCTGGTCATGTATACGATTTCGTACGTGGACCGCACGAACGTTTCGCTGGCGCTGGATCCCAAGATTTCGTCCATGATGCGCGACCTGCTGATGGACGACCGGATGAAGGGCGAGGCGGCGGGGATTTTCTTCCTGGGCTATGTCCTGCTCCAGATGGCCGGCGGCCACCTCGCGGAAAAATGGAGCGCCAAAAAACTCGTCAGCCTGTGCCTGATTTTCTGGGGCGTGTGCGCCGTCGGCTGCGGGCTGGCGAAAACTTTTTATCAATTTGAAATCGCGCGGTTCCTGCTGGGCGTCTCGGAAAGCTGCGTGTTTCCGGCAACGGTCGTCCTGCTGGCGCACTGGTTTCCGAGCGCGGAACGGGCGCGGGCCAATGCGTTCTGGAATCTCTGCCAGCCGCTGGCCGTGGTCGCGTCCGCGCCGGTCACCGGCTGGCTGCTCGGCGCGTATGGCTGGCAAACGATGCTGATGCTGGAAGGCGCGCTGCCGTTCATCTGGCTACCGGTCTGGTGGTTATTCATCAGCGACCATCCGCGCGAGGCGAAATGGATCTCCCCGGAGGAAAAAAACTATTTAGAAGCGACGTTACAACAAGAGGCGGCGCGGCTGGAGCCGGCGGCCAAGATTCCCTTCTGGCAACGGCTTGCGCGCCGGGAAATTCCGGTGATGATCGCGATGAATTTTTTGCACAACTCAGCGGCGTATGGCTGCATGGCCTTTTTCACGGACGGTTTGAAGGCGAAAAATTTCAGCCCGGTGCAATACGGATTTTTATTTGCCGCGCCGTATGCGGTCACCGCCGTCATCATGGTGCTTAATTCATGGCACTCGGACAAAACCCGGGAGCGGCGCGGCCATGTCGCGCTGGTATATACGTTGAGCGGCGTGAGTCTGGTATTAAGCGTGCTGACCCGGGAACATTTCTGGCTGTCCTACGCCTTCCTGTGCCTCGCGATCCCCGGCCCGTTCGCCGCGCTAGCGCCGTTCTGGGCGATCCCGACGGAGACCCTGCCCCGCCAGGTGTTCGGCCCGGTCATCGGCCTGGTCAATGCGCTGGGCAATACCGGCGGATTTGCCGGGCCCTACATCGTCGGCTGGCTCAAGACGGAATATCACAGCACGGCGATCCCGTTCAATGCGTTGGGCATTGGCATGCTGGTGGCCGCGGCGCTGGCATTTTTGCTGCCGAAGAGTGTGAAGCCCGTTCAAACTTAAAACCGGATTTGAACCGCTAATCGGCGCTGATCACCGCTAATACCAGTTTAAGTTTGAAAGTTCACCATTTTGAAGATTGAGATTAGCTCGCCCTCACCCCAGCCCTCTCCCCCAGGGAGAGCGAGAAACGCTACGCCACCGTAGAGCAACCACCTCGCGAACTGAATTAATATAGTCCCGTTACATGATAGAAAAGGTATTATACAAAACCGGCGGGAAATTTTCGCGGGCGTGGCCGCAATTACTTATATCAGCAATGATTAGAGGTTCGACTTTGGCGTCGGGTTCAACCAGCGATGGCCAACACTTGAATCAACTGCGCGACGATTTGTTCCGGCGAGAGCAGGCAACTGAAAGTCAGCGCGTCCGCCGGCGGCTCAAGGATGGCAAACTGGCTGGCCAGCAATGCGGGCGACATGAAATGGTCGCGACGGTTTTTCAGGCGTCCGGCAATCACCTCGGGCGGGCCGGCAAGATGAACAAATTTCACCCGGGAATCGCCGGCGGCCAGGGCTTCACGATAGGCCGCCTTCAAGGCGGAACAGGTCAGGACGGACAATTCGTTTTTGACCAGCGCTTGATCGATGATCTGCCGCAATCCGGCCAGCCAGGGTTTCCGGTCGGCGTCGGTTAGGGGAATCCCGGCATGCAGCCGGGCGATGTTTTCCGGCGGATGAAAATCGTCCCCCTCGTAAAAAACGGCGCCGGTTGCTTCAGCGAACAACTGCGCCACCGTCGTCTTACCGCTACCCGAAACGCCCATGAAAATCAGAACGATCGGACGCGCTGATGCCGGGTTTCTCACACCATCTTCAATTTCGGCAGATCCTGCGAGTCCACCAGGCCGATTGGCTCGTTTTTTGCGTTCACAACAATCAAGTCGTCGATGTTGCGCTCGTTGAAGATTTTCAGCGCGGCGACGGCGAGCGCATCGTCCCGGACACAGATCGGGCGGGGCGTCATCACTTTTTTGAGGGGCAGCGACAAAAGATTTTCGTTGGCGGCCATGTGCCGGCGGAAGTCGCCGTCGGTGAACACGCCGGCCAGTTTGCCACGCGGATTCACCACGGCTAGACTGCCGGATTTCGCGTGGGTCATCACGAGCAACGCCTCCTTAACGGTCAGCGTTTCCGCCGCCACCGCGTTGCGATTCCCGGTACGCATGATGTCTCCTACTCTGAGCAACATGGCGCGACCGATTGCCCCGCTGGGATGATATCTGGCAAAATCCTTTTGTTTGAAGCCACGCGCCTGCAAGACGGCCATCGCCAGCGCATCACCCATGACGAGCATGGCCGTGGTGCTGCTCGTCGGGGCCAGATTGAACGGACAGGCTTCGCGGGGCACTTTGACGCCCAAGGAAACATCGCTGTGGCGGGCGAGCGATGATTTCAAATTACCCGTGAGCGAAATGATGGCGACCGAGAACCGCTTGAGCGCGGGCAGCAAGTTCAGCAATTCCTCCGATTCGCCGGAATAGCTCAAGGCGAGAATCACATCGCCGTCATTGACGATGCCGACATCGCCGTGCAGGGCATCCACGCTGTTCAACACGACGGCGGTGGAACCGGTGCTGGTGAGGGTGGCGGCGATTTTGGCGCCGACATTGCCGGACTTGCCGATGCCGACGATTACGATTTTCCGGTGCTGTTTCAGCGCCGCAACCACGGTCTCAACCGCGCGGTCAAAAGACCGGTCGAGCTGCACGCGCACGGCCTTGAGGGCAGCCAGTTCGATGTCAAAAACTTCCCGGGCTTTGGCGAGGTGGCTCACGCAGGGATGTTGCCCGCAAAACCGGGGGATTTCAACCGCGAACCGGTTTCAAGATATATCGCGGCTGGCGGAATACTGCTGACTCACGCGCGTCAGCCGCTGGTTGTCGGCCCGGATGCGGCCGGAAAGGGTGCGCGCGGTGGCCTGCAAAAATGGCGTGGCCAGGCTCGGCATCTCTCGCGTGAGCCGCGCGAAGGCCCCGGCGGTCAACCGCAAAAGGGTGCTGTCCGTGTTGGCGACGATGTCCGCCGAGCGCGGGCCCTGATCGAACAGGGACAATTCGCCAAAAAAGTCACCGATACCAAAGGTGGTGAGGATGGTTTCGCGACCGCCCAGCATGGTCCGCGCTCGCAACTCACCCTTCATGATCAGGAACAGGGCGTCGCCGGGTTCGCCCTGGCGGACCACCTCGGCGTGCTGCGGCCATTCCTGGAACTCCAGAAAATCCGACAGGTGCGCGAGCTGGGCGTCTTTCATTTCAGCAAGGATTTTTATGCGGCGCAGCGCGCCCGGCTTGAAACGCACGGAAGACCCGGTGCCGGAGAGCGCTCCGCCGTCCGTCTGGAAAACATCCTTGAGCTCGCCGAGCTCGCAGGCTTTCAGCCATTCGCCACAGTGGCGGGCAAAAACCCAAGTGTCCGGCAACACGCGCTCATCTTTCACCCAGGCCTGCAAGACCGGCAGCGTCACCGGCCCGTAGGGGGAATCATCAATACCCCAGATGAAGTATTCACCCGCTGAATCGTTTGGCTCCATATCCAATATTAACTAACAGAATTCATCCGTTTTGCAAGCAAAATGGCGGTCACTCCGTGTTCGGATACGAACCGAGAATCTTGACGAAGTTGCAATGCTGGCCGAGCAGCTTGATGGCCTTAGTCACCTTTGCGTCCTGAAAATGGCCGGCGCAATCGATAAAGAAGAAGTATTCCCACGCCTTGCGCTTGCTGGGCCGCGATTCAATCTTGGTCAGATTGATCCGGAACTTGCGGAACGCGGCGATGGCCTCGTGCAGGGCACCGGCCTTGTCGGCCACGCTCAACATCAGGCTGGTGCGGTCGTCACCGGTGGGCGGGCTGCATTGGCGGCCGAGGACGATGAAGCGGGTGACGTTGACGGAATTATCCTGGATATCCTGCGCCAGGATTTTCAGGCCGTATTTTTCCGCGGCAAGAATTCCCCCGAGGGCCGCGGCGAATTTTTCCCTGGCGGCCAGTTCGGCGGAACGCGCGTTGGAAGACGTCTCGACGATTTCCACGCGCGGCAGATTTTTCGCCAGCCAGCCGCGGCACTGGGCCAGCGACTGCGGATGAACGTAAAGCTTTTTGATCGATGACAGCTTCGCATTGCTCATCAGACACTGCTGAATCTGCAATAAAATCTGGGAAACGATCTTCAGTTCGCTATCGACGAACATGTCCAGTGTGTGGGTGACAACACCCTCGGTGGAATTTTCCACCGGCACCACGCCGTAATCGGCCGTTTTTTTGGCGACCTCGGTGAAGACATCGCCGATGGTTTTCTGGGCGGAATAATTCAGGCTGGAACCGAATTTCTGGATGGCGGCCTGATGGGTGAAAGTCGCCTCGGGCCCGAAATAAGCGATGGTCATCGTCTTCTCCAGGGCCAGCGCGCTGGACATGATTTCGCGGTAGATGGCGCGAATCTGTTCGTTGGTGATCGGTCCGGCATTGTGGCCGCAGACGCGGTCGAACACGGCGCGCTCGCGGTGAGGGGCGTAAATTTCCTCGCCGGCCGAGAGCTTGATTTCGCCGATGGCCAGGACGTGGCGGGTGCGTTCGTTGAGCAGCTTGACGATTTGGGCGTCGAGCTGGTCAATCGCCTGGCGATGTTCGGGAATGTTCAAGCGAAGGAAGAATGCAGAATTAAGCATGAAGAATCAAACCCGTTTCGTGCAGCCACACGGGACGGAACCCCGGAATGTTAAAATCAGGCAACGCTCAAAGGAAGACTTGTTTTTTCCCGCCGCGTCAGATACAAGTAGATTCCGGAGATGCGCAAACAAAATTCAGCTACTTATTAAACTTATGGAACGTTCATTTTTCAAAATTAACACCGGAAAGATTTTGCTGCTGCTGGCCCTGGCGGCCGGCCTGGGCCGGGATCAAGCACCCGCCCAGAATTTTGTTTTTTCCTCGTCGCCACCAGTCGGGGTGGGGCCGTTTTGCATTGCGGCGGCGGATTTAAACGGTGACGGCAAGCTGGATTTAGCCACGGCAAATTCAACCGATGGCACCCTGACCGTGCTCACCAACAAAGGCGGCGGCACCTTTGGCAACAGCGCCACTTACACCGCGGGCAACGGAGCCTCCGCCGTCATCACCGCCGATCTCAACGGTGATCACAAGCTGGATTTGATCGCGGCCAATGCCGGTGACAGCACGCTGAACGTATTGACGAACAACGGAGACGGCACCTTCACGCTCACGGCCACCAATGCGGTTGGCAGCGGGCCTTACTCGGTTGCCGCCGCGGATGTGAACGGGGATAACAGCATCGATTTGATCAGCGCCAATTACAATGACAGCACCCTGACCGTGCTGACCAACAACGGCAACGGGGTGTTTGGCTCCAACGCCACTTACAACGTGGGGCTCAACCCGCAGCACGTCAAAGCGGTGGATATTTATGGCAACAGCAAGCCGGCCCTGATCAGTTGCAACTTCGGTGACGGCACCCTGAGCGTGCTGACCAACAACGGCAACGGGGTGTTTGGCTCCAACGCCACTTACAACGTGGGCAGCGGACCGGTCTTCTTCACGGCAGCGGATGTGAACGGCGA